>CAZOQQ010000001.1:0-38068 GCA_964582075.1 uncultured bacterium
CAATAACAGGACCTTCCGGTTCGGGTAAAACTACTTTTCTCAATATCCTGGCCGGTCTTGATACTCCTACCGAAGGCAAAGTATGGCTTTCCGGGAAACTGATTTCCGATATGAGCGGAAGCGAACTTTCCGATTTCCGAAGGGACCATATCGGCTTTATTTTCCAGGCTTACAATTTATTCCCGGTGCTTACCGTGGAAGAAAACGTCGAATATGTCATGCTTCTGCAGGGAATCGATCGACGGGAACGTCATGACAGAGTTATGAGCATTCTCGAGAAAGTGGGAATTGCGGAATACGCTTCCAGGCTTCCTCTCCAGCTTTCCGGAGGCCAGCAGCAGAGAGTAGCGGTTGCCAGAGCCGTGGTTTCTCATCCTTCCCTCGTCGTGGCGGATGAACCTACGGCTAACCTGGATTCAAAAACCAGTGGAGGCCTTCTTGATATGATGAGAAAACTGAACGAAGATACCGGAATGACATTCCTGTTTTCAACACATGATGAGACGGTAATGCGGAGAGCAAGGAAAATCGTTGTTCTGAAGGATGGAAAGCTCGACGGAAACGCTTCGGTGGAAGAGGATACCTGATGAAGAGCAGTTTCTCCAGACTGCTGCTGCTTCTTACACTGTTTACCTGGTGGACACTGGCAGAGGCATGGGAAATATCCGGTTCTCTGAAACCTGAATTCTGCCTGACCTGTGAATCCATGTCAGCCTCCTCGGTTCGTTACGTGTTCCGGACCCCTCTCAGACTTATGCTGCGCCAGACGACCCGAAACCTTGAGTTCAATCTTGCCTGGATTGTAAATCCCACGGCCGGCAATCCCGCCCTTCGCGGAAATGAAGCAGGAAGTGAACAGCGGGGTTTCAGGATCACGGATATCAGGGAAATGATATTCCCATCCGACTGGAACGGGGATGAGAACTTCAGCGTACTTCAAAACCTGGACAGGCTGAGTATATCGCTGAAAACCCCGGAAGCCGTATTAACGGCCGGAAGACAGGCCATATACTGGGGTGTCGCAAAATCCGTCAGTCCTACCGACTTCATTTCACCCTTTCAGTACGGAACGTTGAATACGGAACACAGAACAGGCGTAGACGCGCTGAGATCAATCTTCCCCGTGGGAATGATGTCCGAACTGGAAGCGGGGTACATTTTCGGAAAGAACGCGCGTTTCGCGGACAGCGGATACTGGCTGCGCGGCAGATTCTATCTGTTTCGTACAGACGCCACCATTCTGGGAGCATGCTTCAGGGAAAACCTGATGCTGGGTGGAAGTCTTAATCGCTCTCTTGGCGCTGGGACAGGATGGCTGGAAATAGCAATTGTATCAACTGACCTTTTCAGCAGTGGCGAAGAATCGGGGAAGGACATGTTCTGGAGCCTTTCAACCGGTTACGACCGAAGCTGGATGAATGCGGCTCTTTATGGATATCTCGAATATCACTTCAATTCTCCCGGTTCGGACAGTCCTTCCGATTATCCGGATATAGCCGCCAGCCCGGCCTGGACTGAAGGCGGAATATACCTTCTTGGAAAACACTACCTGTCTCCCGGACTCTCCTGGGCACTAAGTCCACTTATCAGTCTCAGCGCTACCGGTCTTGTGAACCTGACCGATGCGTCAGCTTACATCTCCCTTTCGGGGGAATACAGTTTCCGTGACGACATCGTTTTTAATCTTGGTTACAGTCATGCTCTTGAGCCCGTAACACCTGAAGATTCATCCCGTACGGAATTCGCTTCCTGGCCGGGTGTATGTCTCATTTCATCAGAATATTACTTCTAGCGCCGATGCGACCCGTTAACATTTCCAACTGAACCTGGCTATTGCACAGTGCCCCTCAGGTTTTTATCTTCTAAGATACTGGAAGGTTTTTATGAAATCAGTCAAAATTGTCACAGCTGCAATTATATGTATTGCGTCAGGTTCTGCAGTCGCCGGTTCTCTGCCTTTCTCGCGTCCGGGACTGATTGATATTCCTACAGCTACCATAATTCAGCATACTCAAATAGTGCTTGGAGGCTCCTTTACCGCTTTCAGCTACGAAAAGCCGGACAGCACAATGGAAAGCGACTTTGCCCTTGGAGGTCATTTCGAATTTGGCCTGTTTGACAGAGCCCAGGTTGGAGTAACGTGGCTTGGAGACGCGGGATTATCCGGTAATGTACGGGTACTCGCTTTCAGGGAACGAATAAATACTCCCGCAGTAGCTATCGGATGCCAGAACATCACCGGCGAGAAAAACTACGAATTTTTCCGGGATACTGAAGACAGCCTTTACAAATACGAAGAATCTCAGAATTTTTCGGTATACCTGGTTCTTACAAAGAATCTTGATCACTTTTCAGGTGTCCCCTTAAGAGTAAACCTCGGTTACGGTATCGGCAGATTCATGCAGGGTAAGAATTCGGATTCCGATGGCATAACGAATCCGTTCAGGGGTCTTTTCGGTTCTTTTGACTACAGTCCAACAGATGATTTTTCGATGATGCTGGAATGGGATGGAAGAGATGCCAATTTCGGTGTTCAGTACGTTCTGAATAACAATTTCCGCTTCAAAGGAGCAGTCGCGGAACTTGAACAGCTTGCTATAAGCAACAGAAATCCTTCCGATGTCATGCAGAACATCAAATTCAGCCTCGGGCTGGAAATCACAATAGGGCCCTTCTTCAACAGAACAACCCTCGAACCTTTTGAGGACCTTATCCTCGATAACGACGAAGCACTTCTCCGCAAGCTTGAAGAGATAAGATCGCACGCCAGAGAGAATATCAGTAAAATTGAAAGAACCATTCCCTGAGACTCCCAATTCCATGAATTATCACCGTACGCCGTTAAAGCCACCTGCGGACAGATAATATACACGAACCAAACGGGAATTTATCTTACCTCAACATGAGTAACCGTTCGGGACAGACTTGTTCTTCGGTAAGTCCTGTCATAGATTAAAATAGAGGGACTGTTCTATTCAATACCGGAAGAACACGATCTTGTGAAAGGGGTATGGTTAAATGAATATTCAAAACCTTATAGTAATCTCCCTACTGCTAATGACCAATATAGTGAAAGCTGAAACCGTTCTTATTAACCCGACTGATGATAGCTATGTTGTTGGTCCTAACCCTGATATCAACCATGGAGATTCAAACACGTTATCCACCGGTTTAATGGTCGGCGGTCAGTTACTTACACTTATTAAGTTCGACCTTTCACCCTATTCCGGAGTTACGATTAACAGCGCCGTGCTTAATTTGTATGTTTACAATATTCTCCCGCCACTGGCTGGATTTTCTATTGCCAGGAACGAGCACAACTGGGACGAGAGCAGCGTTACTTACAACAATATGCCCGGCATAGACGATTATTACAGTATCGTAGAACCGGATCCACAGGAGTGGTGGGAGATTGATGTTACAAATTGGGTTCGGGATGTTGCCAGCGGGGCTCATTACAATTACGGCTGGCGATTGACTGGAAACAATTACGAATACCATAAGGTCTTTGCCTGCTCGAAGGAGTACTCAAATTCAAGTCTTTGGCCGTATCTGGAAATAGATTACGCGCCTTCCTTTCTGGAATCCACGACTTTCGGTGAGATAAAAGCCATGTTTCAAACGATCCACACAGATTCGTAAACTCCGGTTCTTTTCCTCAGAATCGTTTCATGTTCGCGGGAAAACGGAACATAAAGAAAAAACCGTGGTGAATATGTTTTTAATATGTTTCAGCACTTCTGTTGAAAAAATCACCTGCCCACTGGAAATCACAACCGGCATTCAGTGCTGTCAACCTGTCGGCATCACGGTCACCCACAAAAAGAACGCGATCGGGAGATACCTTGTACAGCCTCATAATACGGTTAAGCATTGCCGGTTCAGGTTTTCGGCAATCACTGTCTTCATGCGGAACATGCGTGCACATCTCGACGGTTCCCCCGGCCGGATCGAACCCGAACGCTTCCCTGAAGGTATCCTTAAGAAGAGCCATCGCTGTACTCTCGGAAAAGTATCCCGCGTCAACACCTCCCTGGTTGCTTGCAATTCCGTACCCTACACCTGATTTTTCCCCGGGGTGCATCCATTTGAACCGTTCGAGGGTTTTCACAACATCGGGATACAGTTTCCACTCGCCGGATCGGTTGGGACATGGCTGCCCCTGAACCGTACAGTACCTCAGTGTTCCATCGGCATCGAAAATTATCAGCTGATAATTCATTTTCACGAATCGATCCGGACAATTAAGCTCGTCATGTGTCATACTCCCTTATGCCATCTGTCTAGTTTCACGTACAGGCAGGGCAGGACGATCAGGGTCAGAAGTGTAGCCACCGTAAGGCCTCCTGCTACGGTTCTCGCCATTGGAGCCCACATTACCGAGCTTTCCGTGGCTCCCAGCGCGAGCGGCATAAGCGCAAGAATCGTTGTTATAGCGGTCATCAGAATGGGACGCAGTCGTTTTCTTCCCGCTGCAACTATGGCCTCCCTTGAAGATAAACCCTCTTTCCTTCTCAGCTGGTTCGCGTAGTCAACGAATACTATTCCATTGTTAACGACTATTCCGGCAAGCATAAGCAGACCGACAAGTGAGGTTAGCCCCATGGTGGTTCCCGTAAGAAGCAGCGTCCAAATAACTCCTATAAGAGCAAGCGGGACTTCAACGATAATAATGAAAGGCTCGAGGAGTGATTCGAACTGTGAAGCCATTACCATGTAAACAAGAATAATCGCAACACCGATGGCCAGAGCCATGCTTCCGAATGCTTCTCCACGATCCTTAATATCACCCGTTATTTCGTACCTCAGGCCGCCGATATTGAGTGTATCCATCATCGTTTCAACATCCCCGGCAACTTCGCCAAGGGATTTGCCGTCAATCCTGCATGTAACCTCAACGGTTCTCGTTCTGTTCCTTCTTCCGATTTCCTCGGGAACCAGCCTGCCGTGGAAACTGCCCCACGCATCCAGGGGCATACCGAAAGCGATCAGCCCGGCCACGGCCTCGCGGCTCGATCTTTCATCAGCGGAGTAACGAATGTTAACATCGTATTCCCGGTTATTTTCCGTATAAGTGGCAGCATTCAGCCCGAGGATTCCAGTCGTGACTTCGGCACCGATTGCAGCCGGGGATTGTCCCATAAGAAAGAGAACGTCCTCGTCCGGTACGAAATCAATTTGTATACGCTGATTCTCTAGGGAGGAGGATATGTCCACGGCTCCCGGAATATGGCCCATCTCCGATTTGACCAGTTCACCGATACTTCGAAGATTCGCAAGATCCGTTCCGTAAATCACAATCCCGACAGGAAACTCATTACCAATAGGTACTCCGCTGGTAAGACTGTACTCCATGCCCGGTTCCTCATCCAGCAGATCGCGAATGGCCGCCTCGTAATACTCAATGCTCCGTGACCGTTCCCTCTCTTTAACGAAATATAGATTTATCTCTCCGCTGGCCGAGGATGATGACCCGAAGAGCGCTCCGATTCCCTTTCTTTTCCCTATATTCATATAGGAATCTGCCAGATCACCGGGCTGCATGATTTCGAGAATTCTTCTTTCCACAGCCACGAACACACTGTCAGTGTATTCAAGACCGGTACCGGGAGCAAGGCTTATATTGATATCGATAACACCTTCCTTTGGTTCGGGGAGGTATGTTTTCGGGATAAACCTGAACATGAAAAGAGAGACGAGGAAAAGCAGAACGAGCGGAATAAAAACAAATCTGGATTTACCCGTGAACCTGTATACCGCTACGGAATACCATTCTTCAAGCCTGTCAAGCCATCTCTGTATCCTGTTCGACAGCGAACGCCCCGAGTGTGCTATTATCAGGTTCTTCGATCTTGAGGCGAAAATCGGAATGAGGGATTGTGAAACGAACAGGGAAATGAAAAGGGCGACTGCGACCGTAAGGCTCAGGTCTCTGAATATCTGTCCTGTCATCCCCGGGACAAAAAGCATTGGTATGAACACCGCAACAGTTGTAAGAGTTGACGCTGATACGGCCATGCCAACCTGCGATGCCCCGTGAACAGCCGCTATACCCCGTTCTTCACCCTCGCGGCGCCACCTGTGAATGTTCTCCAGAACCACCACCGAGTTGTCTACAATCATACCGACGGATATGCTCAGACCGGCCAGTGACATGATGTTAAGACTGATCCCCATAAGGTACATCACCGCGAATGAAGCGACAAACGAAAGGGGCATCGAAAGACTGACTATTCCCGCATTGGATATCGAACCAAGGAAAAATGTGAGTACCGCAGCGGCAAGAATTATCGCCTGCAGGGCGGTCCACATCAGATCTCTGATAGATCCTGTTATAAAACTCTGCTGATTGTAAATTATTTCGGTTTCCATGGTTCCCGCGTATTCCCTGGAAAGTCCCTCAATCGCGGATTTGAGCCTCCGGCATGTATTAACCGTATTCGCATCCGAATTCTTCCTGAAAACAAGCAGTATAGCGTTACTCCCGTTAAGATGCGTATAATCCGTAGGCTCTGCGAAAGTATCAATTACGTCTGCGACTTCCTCAAGACTGACGGGTTTACCATCATGTACTCCTATCACAAGTTTCCTGATACTGTTGAGATCGTCGAATCCTGATTTTACACTTATGGCGAATTCCATGCCGCCATTTTCGATATCACCGCCTGGCATATCCCCTCCCACTGCCGCAAGTGAACCGCAGACCTGAGAAATGGGAATCCCGGTTTCAGCAAGCAGGACAGGGTCAACCTCAATATTTATCTGCCTGTCCAGCCCGCCTACGATATCAACGGAGGCAACTCCCTCCACCCTGCTGAGCCGCGGAGATATTTCTTCATCAACCAGGCTTCTGAGCCGCGTTCCATTCATCATATCACTTCTGAAAGCTACCATAACAAGAGGTTTCATACTGGATTCCAGTGCCATTATGACAGGATCACCCGAAGCATCCGGCAGCTGGCTTTTCACTCTGTCTACAGCATCCCTCACATCAACTTCCACCTGGTCAATATCGGCAC
This sequence comes from uncultured bacterium, assembly GCA_964582075.1. Taxonomy (GTDB): domain Bacteria; phylum Fermentibacterota; class Fermentibacteria; order Fermentibacterales; family JCC-6; genus Aegiribacteria. The sequence continues at coordinate 7,020 of CAZOQQ010000001.1, forward strand.
TGTTATTCAAATCAAGCGAAACGATACTGACGCCGCTTTTCGAAGATGAAACAACAGTTTCGACACCTTCAACACGCGATACGGCATCTTCAACAACCCGGGTGATAAGCCCTTCCACTTCCGAAGGTCCCGCTCCCGGAAGTATGGTAACTATGGCTATCCGCCCCAGATCCACTTTGGGGAAGTAATCAATGCCAAGCCTGGTAATCGCAAAAAGACCCGCCCCGCCCAGAAGGATAAAGATCATCATGAAGGTTGTTTTTCTTTTTACCGCCAGTCCCGGAAGGCTCATCTTACTACAACCCTTACATGTGAACCGTTGTCAACAATGCTGTTGCCAAGGAATATCACCGAATCTCCGGGTTCAACACCCGATGTTATTTCAAAATCCGTTCCGTTCACTATCCCTGTCTCAACTGGCACGATTACAGCGGTATTATTCCTGATAAGCGCCGCTTCCCAGGAAGATTCGTTCGGGTGAAGCAACGCTCTAAGGGGAAGAACAACGGTATTCTCCCTGGTTTCAAGTTCCAGCATGGCATTGCCTGTCATTCCCGAACGAAGCCTGCCCGAATCATCGTGTAACTGAACAATAACGGAAACAAGCCCTGATACCCGGTCTACAGAGGATGAGAATGACCTTACCTCACCCCCGAAAAATTCGCCGGGATAGTGAGCCGTGGTGAAGATTACGGACAGACCTTCCGCCAGGTATTGAAGATGTCTGTCTGCAATCAGCAGTTCGGCCTCCATGATACCGTTGCCCGAAAGCGAAACCAGGGGACCGGAGGATACATTTCCCTCCTTCGCCCAGACTCTTGTGACGGTTCCATCGAAAGGAGCTACTACTTTTCCGCTTTCCGCCATGCCCGTTGAACCGAGGTAACCGGCAAGAGCCTGTTTCACGCCGGCTTCGGAAGCCGCTGACCGGGATACGGCCATTTCGTATTCACTTTCGCTTATGGCTCCTTCCGCCACAAGTCTTTCGGCTCTGCGGAGATTATTCCCGGCATTGGATGCCTCAGTTCGGGCAGCCGACAGTCTCGCTGATGAAGCTGATACGGCACCACTGTACTGCTGGTCCGATGACAGCTCTACAAGAATATCCCCCGCGAGAACTTCATCACCCTCGTGAACGGCGACCTTAAGAATTCTACCCGGGTTCAAAGCGGTAATGACCGATTCGCTGCCGGATTCAAGCCTGCAGGCGGCTACAACACAGGAACTTATAACCCCGGTCTCGGCAACAGCAGCCGTAACCGGAATAGCTTTTTCCGAATACTCCTCCGGCGCAGCGCAGGACATCAGCACTGTCAGCAGCGGTAATAAGACGTGAGCCGTTCTTTTCACGATTTTACAGCCATTCCGTCGAGCAGAATCTTTCCGGCGGCATCGATGTATTTTTCGCTCATCTCCTCTTTGCTCATGTCCTCACCGAGCCATGCCGATATTCTGTCCCGTGACATGAACCACATTTCGCAGATTGCCATGAATGTCACAACGAACATCCTGGGGTCAATGTCATTCCGGAAAATCCCTTTCTTCTGGAGTATTCCAAGCTTCCGTATAACTTCCTCTCTCATTTCCAGTGGCGCGTCCTGCGGAAATACGCGTTCGGCGTTAAGCCACGCGAGCATACGCACGAACTGCTGGTTATCCCTCAAGAATTCAAAATACGTTGTGTGTTTCTTCTCTTTTCTTATCGCTTCCAGTCCATCGGAGACAATTGAAGAAACTGTCTCAACCATCTTCTCCGGAAGGCGAGCCTGGGATACCCTCCTGTGAATGACTTCATCCCATAGATCCCGTTTGGAATCGAAGTAGTGATACAACAGGCTTTTGGCAACGTGAGCGGTTGCCGCTATGCTTTTCATCGAGGAACCTGAAAAACCCCTGCTTACGAAAATCGTTTCGGCCGCGTCCAGTATTTTATCCCTGGTGTTCATAAGTTGCCGCCTTTCCCTGACTGACCGTTCGGTCAATGATATTCAATAATAGTCTCAGCGGCAAGCTTCCGGGTAAGTACAGTTCTGTTCAGATGCCGGGAATCTGTTTCAGTTCCGGGTGATCGACAAGATAATCAAGATAAACCCCTGGCGGGGCCATTTCAGGCAGAACTCCCTGATGAACAAGTTCTTCAAGGTTGCTCAGGATTACCCCGATTTCCGGAAACGATCGAATATCCCCACCGATCATTTTCATCAGCGTATTCCCAAGATCTCCGGGAAGTACCCGCCTTCCGGTATTACGCGTAAGCACGGTAAGCCTCCGGCGGAGTTCCTGCATTCGCATTGCACCGTCGGAAGCGTACGGTTCCGCGTGGGCGGCAATATCCGCGGCAGCAAGGCTCAGTAGAGGTTCAAGGTATTCCCCGGACTCCAGAGCAAGTTTCCTCACGGCTCTCCCGGACCATTCGCTACTGTACAGAACGGGTCTCATGTGGTTTTTTACCAGGAAAGACACACACTTCTTTTCCTTTTTCGAAAACCTGAACCTCTCGGCGGTTTCGACCGCTAAAACGGCTCCGGCCTTCTCATGTCCGTAAAAATGAGCATTCCCGTCGTTATCAACCGTTCTGCACGATGGTTTACCGGTATCGTGCAGAAGTGCTGCCCAGCGAAGGCAGGTACTGCCGGCGGAAGTGTTTTCAACAACATCAAGAGTGTGATTCCAGATATCTCCGTAATGAGCCCTTCCCTGGGATATTCCCTCCTGCTGAAATACCGGGACAAGAGCGGGAATCAGTGTTTCAAGAATACCCGTCTCCTTCATCAGGCGCAGGGTTCCCGAAACGTTTTTCCCCGGGTCTGACGACAGCAGAGAATCCATCTCCATTTTCCACCGTTCTCTGGAAATATCCAGAATCGCTGCATGCTGTAGCTTAATTGCCTCAACAGCGCTCTTCTCAATAACGAACCCGAGGCGGCAGGCAAAACGGAAAGCCCGCAGCATGCGAAGCGGGTCTTCCCTGAAGGTCTGCTCCGGATCAAGCGGGGTTCTGATTATGCCATCCCTTAAATCCTTGCGCCCCCCCAGAGGATCAATAACGTTGCCATCCCTGTCCATCGCCATCGCGTTTACGGTAAAGTCACGCCTTGCAAGATCTTCTTCAAGATCATTTCCAAATACTACTTCAGGATGCCGGGAACCCTTTCTATAGCTTTCATCGCATCTGTAAGTAGTGATCTGTACCTCAACAGGACCGTTATCACCCTTACGCACAGCGGCAACGGTACCGAATTTCATTCCCGTAAGGACGGTTCTGAAACCGCTGGATTCAAGAATCTCCTGAGTAACCTCGGGTCTGGCGCTTGTAGCGAAATCGTAGTCACCGGTATTCCGCTCAAGTAACCGATCCCTCACGTAACCGCCTACCAGATAGAGCTCCTCCCCTTTCAGGCTGAACGATTCAAACAGCTCCTCAAACAATATCTCACCTCGATATAACAGAGTACAAAATTTATTATCACCGTTACCGGATTATAAGAAAATGTTTATCTTCCGGAGAACATGAAAGGAACTGATTTGTCGGTACGTTCGATTGTATGGAAACAGGTAAGGGAAGCCGCCGGGATAAGCTTTATCCTTTTCAGGATAATGATTCCGGTTGTTCTGGCTGTTAAAATCCTCAGTGAACTGGGCCTGGTCAAATACATAGCTGCCGCCTTCGCGCCGGTAATGAATTTAGCGGGTCTGCCCGGCGAAATGGGGCTCGTGTGGGCAACAGCGATAGTAACCAACATGTACGGCGGTATTGTACTGTTCGCCTCAATCGCCCCCGGTCTTCATATGTCAACAGCCCAGATAACGATTATTGCCAGCATGATCCTTGTGGCTCACGCCATACCCGTTGAAGCCACTATCACCGGAAAGACCGGCGTGAGGTTACGGTTCATGATTCCGTTCAGGCTTCTCTGCGCGTTTCTCTTTGGTTTCCTGCTGCATTGTCTTTACTCCATCGGAAATTTCCTGCAGGAGGAAGGACGGATTCTCTGGGAAGCCTCTCCGGTAAGTGACAGCCTTGCTTCATGGGGTCTTGCGCAGCTACAGAACCTGCTGAGAATATTCATTATAGTGTTTCTGCTTGTCATCCTTCTGAAAATTCTGGACAGACTCGGCATAACAGGGCTCATGAACAGAATCCTTGAACCTGTGCTTACTTCGATGGGTATCGGAAAATCCGCTTCCACCATTACAATAATCGGTATGGTTCTTGGCATCTCTTACGGAGGAGGTTTGATTATCCGTGATGTTAACCTAGGCAGGATATCCGGCAGGGATGTGTTCTTCTCCGTTTCTCTCATGGGTCTTCTGCATTCCATTATTGAGGATACGATTCTGATGATGTCCCTCGGGGGAAATATTACCGGAGTGCTTTTCGCGAGGATAGCATTCACCGGGTTTATTATCTTATTGCTTGTACGCCTTATCGGTAAAATATCGGATGCAGCTTTTTACAAATACTTCTTCAAGCCCCACCCCCGGAATAATCTTCCCGGAGAGATCGCTTCAGATGCCGGGTGAAAGTAATGAATCGGTTCAACCGGTAAAAGGTCCGACGATTCGTGCCGGAGCGTGCAGATTCGCAGCGTGCGGTTATCGGCTGCTGCCGGAACAGGATCACATGGAAGCCCTGTCAAAGCTGATCCGCGTCTGTCATATGCGTAAAGCCAGCCATATAAGCTGGGCCTGCATACTTTCCGGAAACGGCAGAATAAACGAAAAGAAAGGTGACGGAGGCGAAAGTGGCGCCGGAAACGTTATCCTCAACGTTCTGCGGAAATCCTCCTCAAAGAACGTCCTTATCGCGGTCGCGAGATGGTACGGGGGAAAACACCTCGGGGGGCTTCGTTTCCGTATTTACAGCAGACTCACATCCGAAACGCTGAAAATACTCTAAACAACTGTTCCCGGGATATCCGTTTTTTCAGGGTGTGCCGTTTCTATCTTTCTTCTTCTGCAGAAACAGCTGGCTTCTCGAGATTCTGATAACATTCCTCCAGAACGGTCCGCTGTTCTCATCATCAAGAAGCTGTCTGGCATAAGTGATCACCGCCATCCAGAGAAGAGAAAGCAGGAAAGCGATTGCACTATACTTGATCACGGTTATTCCCCGTTTTGGATAGGATCGGAGGGCGGAAGGAACGGCGGGTGAAAGAACTTCAATTGATGGACTGTCTTTCGCTTCTTCAAGTTTCAGAGATTCAAGCTCCTGCCTTATCAACAGGTATACCGCCCGCCTGGTCTCCACGTCGATGGCAATATTCTCGTACTCCTTCAGCATGGCAGGCATGCTGTCCAGTCCGGGGAAATAGCTTACGCTGTCACCCGCAGCCCTGTCCATCGTGCTGCTCCTGAGAGAAGCGACCCTTCGGGCTATTTCAGAATATACCGGGCTGGATGATGACATCGTTCCGCTGACTCCCGCAAGATCGGCTTCGGCCAGAAGCAGTTCTGTTTCAAGAGAACTCAGCAGGTTCATGGTTTGAACGCCCTGTTCTTCGGGAAACAGAAGCCCGGTTTCCTCCCGGAACTGTTCCATCCGGTCCTGCGCCACCGCAAGAGATTCAGAGGCCTCCGCAAAGTACTCCTCTGCTGCGATTCTGCTTCTTCTCGCTCTGCTCGTTATTATCGTTGAAAGCTCCTCATTGGCAAATTCTACGATATCATTCACCATGGCAGCTGCCTTTTCCCTGTTGTCAGCCTCGACCGATACGATAAAAAACCCTTCGGCCGTAAGAAGCACGGAGGAACTTTTCCGGAATTTCAACAGCGCGTCATCCATCGTGGGAACTTTGTACTCCGCGAGAAGATGATATTTGAAGATCACCCGTTCAGAAACCGTTCTGGAAATAAGAACCTGGTAAACAAGATTCATATCCGGGACATTCGCCTGCCCCATACCCAGAATACTCCCCGGACCTCCCATCTTACCGGATAACAGACTGCCCGCCAGTCCGCCGATTCCTGACAGACCAGCCATCGACTGCTGTCCTCCCGGAACAACGGTAAGCGCTGAGACTGTCCAGAGTTGCTTCCTGGTAAGCATCCAGACTGAGGTCGCAAGCGCTATTACAAAACAGAACACCATTATTCTGCGCAGGTTTATCACTATGGAATGCAGCCATCTGCCGGCAAAGGAATTTTCTATATTGTTTTCCATGAATCCATTCTAACGATTGATCGCGTATATTGTTAAACCGATTGAAATTGCCGATGTAATCGCAGTAATCATCGCTGAATTCCTGCTGAACCAGCTGTATTTAACTTCGATGGCGTCTCCTGGAAGAAGACGGGCATTTTCAACATTCCCATCGAGTTTCCGGCCATTTCTCTGAACTACAATAGTGTTGCCCGCGGTATTTACGGCTCCACCTGCCGCGATAACATAATCCGGAATCGTACCGGAGGGATCGTACTGCACGGGACCGGGAAGATTAACCGCTCCTCCCACCACGATGGAGTCACTGAACATCACAAGGATCAACGTATCCCCTGGAACAAGCTCTACGTCCGAAAAACCCGTTTCATGGTTCCAGACCGGAATCATGGTTTCATCCCTTACTATTCTGCAGTCGGGAAGGTCAAGATTACCCGTAACTCCGCCCATTCGGGCCAGCAGTGATTCGAACTGCTCGCCCGGCAGCAGCTCGCGGGTTTCCAGAGCATTTTCATTACTGAGAATATAAACAGGATTTCTGCATACATCGATAATAATACCTGCATTATTGGTAAGGAACGGGTCGGAAACGAAAGATACGCTTTCCCCGTTTACATTCAAGTTAATGTGGATCGTATCTCCATCCTCCGTAAACATCGTTCCCTCTCGTGATCCTAACGTTGAAATACCTCCCGCTGACAGAACAGCATCCGAAACCCTGTTCAGAGCCGTCAATAAGTAAATTCCAGGTTGATTTACCATGCCTCCGACACTGACCCTCAGTTTTCTTGGCTTAACCAGAGAAAGCGTAACATGAATCGAAGGGTAGTAGCCGGACGCTATTCTCTGAAGCAACTGTTGAGCTTCATCAACAGTTAATCCGCTCACATTCAGCGCACCAATTCCGGATACCGACAGGTAGCCATCTCCCCCTATCGTGTATTCCATCCACGGGGAAACACCTGCGCTCAAAAGAACCTGACTTGACCCTCCTTCAACGACAACGGTCACAATATCGCCAGGACCAAGAGTATACGTGGTTCTGTCCGCGAGTTCAAAAACAGTAGATTCGGGAACTTCCATCCCCGGCGACGCTACCGGCAAAGATATGCTTCCCAGAACCGCAAGCAGCATTGCTGTCAGCATGACAAACCTGTTTTCATCGAACTACTCTCAACGCATTTTATTTCTGAAATACTCAATGGTACTATCCATTCCCTGCCCGAGTCCAACAAGCGGCTTCCATCCCAGCTTCTCCTTTGCAAGAGAAATGTCCGGCTTTCTTACCTTCGGGTCGTCTTCAGGCAAATCTCTGTGAACAATCGAACTGCTAGTATCAATGCGTTCAAGCACAAATTCAGCGAATTCCCCGATAGTCATCTCCAATGGATTACCTATATTCACAGGACCCGCGAAATCGGATTCCATTAAACGCACAAGACCGTCAACCGTATCGGAAATATAACTGAAACTCCTGGTTTGTCTGCCATCTCCAAAAATCGTGAGGTTTTTGCCGGAAAGCGCCTGGGAAATGAAAGTGGGGACTACGCGTCCGTCATCGGCTCTCATTCTTGGTCCGTACGTATTGAAAATTCTGGCTACCTTAGTGTCAAGACCATGGAATCTTCTATACGCGTAAGTTATCGCTTCCGCGAATCTTTTGGCTTCATCGTATACGCCCCTCGGCCCCACCGGGTTAACGTTACCCCAGTAATCCTCCGACTGAGGATGAACAAGCGGATCTCCGTATACCTCACTTGTCGAGGCAAGGACAAACCCTGCATTCTTCGCCAGAGCGAGACCCAGGGTTTTATGTGTACCGAGTGACCCGACCTTAAGGGTTTGAATAGGGTAGGTGAGATAATCCACGGGGCTTGCCGGTGAAGCGAGATGAAAAATAAAATCCAGCTCTCCCTGCACGAAAATGTAATTGGTTACATCATGATGAATAAACGTAAAATCATCCCGACCCGCGAGATGAGCGATATTATCCGTTGTTCCCGTAAGCAGGTTATCCATGGCAAGCACTTCATGACCGTCTTTCAGAAGTCTTTCACAAAGATGGCTCCCGATGAAACCGGCACCACCCGTTACAAGAATCCTCATAAACTCTCCCTGGAGCTTTCCAGTCTGTCCGCGTACATTGAGCGGTAGTACTCCCTGAATTCACCTGATTTGATACCCTGCCACCAGGCACGGTTTTTCATGTACCAGTCCGCGGCCTTTCTTAAACCATCTTCGAAGTCTGTTTCAGCCTTCCAGCCGATTTCATTACGGATCCTGTTTACATTCAATGCGTAACGTCTGTCATGGCCGGGACGGTCTTCAACGTACCTCACAAGGTCTTCCCCTGCACCGGTCATCTTAAGTATGAAAGAAGTAATATCCCTGTTCGTGTATTCCTGTCCGGCGCCTATATTGTAAATTTTGCCCGGTTCGGATTTTTCCAGTATCATGATAAGAGCCCTGCAGTGATCTTCAACGAACAACCAGTCCCTCCGGTTCAGACCATCTCCGTACAAAGGAAGTTGTTCACCATCCAAAGCGTTCGTGATAAACAGAGGAATCAGTTTTTCCGGGTATTGGAAAGGACCGTAATTATTGGAAGCCCTGGTAACGGTAACAGGTATCCCGTACGTGGTCCAGTAGCTCATTGCCAGAAGTTCGCCACCGGCTTTCGATGCCGCGTAGGGACTTCTTGGAGCAAGCTGATCGGTTTCAAGGGAAGTGCCACTTTCCACGCTGCCGTACACTTCATCGGTCGAAATCTGCAGAAAGAGGTGCCTGTTTCCCCTTCGGAAGGCTTCCAGCAGCACCCTGACACCTTCCATATCCGTTCTGACGAAAGAGGCAGAATCATCAATGGATCTGTCAACATGGGTTTCCGCTGCAAAATTAACGACCGCGTCGCACCCTTCGATAGCCTCGGATACCGGGAGTTCATCGCATATATCCCCATGCACGAATCTGAAACGAGGGTTACTATCAAGATCAGCAAGGTTCTCCCGTCTGCCTGCATAGGTCAGTTTGTCAAGGACGGTTATCTCCCAGTCGGGTCTGGTTTCAAGCGCTAACCTTGTGAAATTACTTCCTATAAAACCGGCTCCCCCGGTAACGAGTAATCTCATATTGTAATTCCTTCCCGGAGCTTTCTCGCCATTATCCCGGCCTGCAGCAAACCGTCGATACTGCATCCGGAATCAGCCCACCATCCTTCGATGATATCGGCATGGAGTCTGTTTTCCTTAAGGTAGGCATTGTTGATATCGGTAACTTCAAGCTCACCTCTGGCAGACGGTTTGAGGTTATCGATTACTTCAAATACAAAACTGTCGAACATGTAAACACCTATTACCGCGTAACTGCTCCTGGGATTCCGGGGTTTCTCCTCGATGGAAATTACCCTGTTTCCGTCCAGTTCAGCCACTCCGTAATCCCTGGGATTATCAACTTGCTTCAGCAGTATCCTGGCTCCGCCATCCTGTTTTTCAAACGCTGTTACTTTATCCGAAAGTGAATCTTCAAGAATATTATCACCAAGAATTACTACGAATTTTTCTCCACCGACAAAGGTTCTTGTAAGGCCGATTGCCTCGGCAATTCCGCCCTCATTCACCTGGTAGGCATAGTTCAGAGTATCCAGCCCGAAGTCCGATCCATCCCCCAGCAGCCTGAGAAAATCTCCCGCGCTGTTACCGCCCGTAACCAGCATGACATCTTTTATCCCGGCTTCAGCCAGTTTCTGCAGCGGATAGAAGATCATGGGCTGGTCGTAAACTGGTAACAGATGTTTATTTGTTATACTTGTAAGGGGTCGGAGTCGTGTACCGAGCCCCCCCGCGAGCACCACGCCTTTCATGTCCGATCCTTCCGGTTCTATCGTACAACAGCAAGCTTCTGAAACCTGTCATTACCATTTTGCGTTAGCCGGACAACATAGGTACCCGAAGCCACCGGGTTTCCATCGAGATCGCGGCCATCCCAGGAAAATGTATCCCTGTATTGCGACAGGGACACATAAACAAGTTTTCCCGTCAGGTCAAACAGGTGTATATCGAACATATCGTCCGGCAGACCGGCCACGCCAAGTATCTGTCCTCCTCCGGGGATAAACGGATTCGGATAAACTGTGGCGGTTTCAAGACTGCCATTCATGCCCTGCTCAAGAGTCAGTTTCCATAAACCGTTATCCGTTACAACGTAAAGATACCCGTTTTCGAAGTCACAGGCAGCGTTTCTGATATTCGTTGTCTGGAGAGGCGAGTTAAAAGTATTGTACTCCTCCACCGTTCCATCGGGATAAATCCTGTAAAGACCATCGGCGGATGCCGCCCACAGACAGGAAAGATTATCAAAACAGAGCGTGTTAATGTTTCCGCTGATCTGTTCCACCTTCGAAATGCTTTCACTTCCGGTATTCATGTACACGAGACCACCGGTCGTGCCTATAAAGAGCCTGCCGTCCCTTGAAAGCGCGAGAGACTGAACATCCTCCGAAGGAAGGCCTTCACTTATTCCTGCCGAAGACAGTACCCGTCCCGTCTGGATATTCCCTTTAATCAGTCCCTCTTTGCTGCCCATCCAGGCTATCACTGAAGAAGATGTTGCCACTACCGATCTCACATCTCCGGATGGAAGTCCATCGGATGGTTCAAATGTTTCCCAGGACGCAGTTTCAATTTGCCCTGGCGTCCAGGACAGTCGGCAGACACCACTGGCTTCGGTGGGAGTCTGCCAGTAAGCTTCCTGTGCAAACCATATTTTGCCCGATTCTGAAATAGCCATTTCAGTTATCTGATCGTTCAGAAGACCGCTGTTCTCCGATGTAAAGTTCAGATAAACGTCGTCGCTCCTGTCCGGTGTTCCCTTCCAGTCAAGCCACGTGACTCCATAATGCCATGGAGCAATAAACACGCCTCCGGAATTGTCCGCCAGGCAGGAAAATACCTGATCCTTGTTCGGCAGTTCACTTATGAATTCAATCCAGCCGTACTTACTGAAAACCGCGGCGCCCCTTCTGTTGGTTGCAACCCACACATCGTTCCTGGAATCCACATCAACCGAATAAAGATCGTTCGAGGGAGCGCCCCGGGGATACGATGATTTCCAGGAGTTTATGGTTCCCGTCGCCACGCCATTACCCGAAGTCCGGTTAACCGCGTAGGCAGAACTTAGTCCTAAAACAAGGCTGTCTCCGGGAATCCATCTGATTGCCTGAACAATCTGCCCCGCAAGCCCGGATGAACCGCTGCTCCAGCCGGTTCCATCGAAAATCGCAACACTGCCTTTGTCACCTGCCGCAAGAAGCCCGTCGGACGACGCGAGGGAAACCGGATAACTGCCCGGATATGAAATGTCCTCCTGCCAGTCCTGGCCCGCTGCCAGGTAGTAAAGACCATCCGTCGAAGCGGCCCATACGGTATCTCCCAGTATTTCAATATCCTGTACTATCAGATTCGCCGCAGAAGGGAACTTCAACCAGGAATCGAACTGTCCTGGCGGTCGATTTGCGCGAAGCATGACAAGTCCATTTGAAGTCCCGACAAAAAGTCCGGAATCTACGGAGGCAACACAGTTAACAATATCCGAAGGTAAACCTCCTTCAGTTGTAAGTTCGGTCCAGACATTGAAATATCCAAGTTTCTTGCTGCACAGTCCCGCAGTGGTGCCAACCCACACGGTTGTATCGGGAAAAATACAGTTGATCTCAAGCGATATGGGCAGCCCCTCAAGCTGTCCGTAATGCTGAAAACCACCTGAAGCAAGGCTTACGTCAATACCCCCGCCATAGGTTCCCATCCAGAGATTCCCGGAGGAATCCATGGCAAGACACCTGGTATCGCTGTGTGAAAGATTTCCGGGACAGGTCCAGGTTGAATCCCAGGTAATTTCGCCGGACCGAATTGAACCGAAAATAACGCCGCCGCTGGTAGCGCCTGTTACCGTTGATCCTTCCACGATGACATCGTTGACACCGCCAAAATGCGTATAATGACTCCAATCGGAAATTCTACCAGTCAGGATTACGCTGCATATCATCAGCAGAGTCATACTTCCGCCTCCCACCATGAAAATAGTTTCTTCAGCCCATCGAACCTGTTAACTTCGGGTTTCCATCCAAGCAGGGATTGAAGTCTTGAAGGGTTACCTACCTGAAATTCAACATCCGCGGGTCTGAACAGATCGGGATCGACCTCAAGCCTGATACTCAGGCCGGATATCTCGATAAGCATTCTTACCATATCACCTATACTGCTGCCCTGTCCTGTACAGACATTGTAAATACTTCCGGAATGACCCCTGTCAAGAATATACCGGTAGGCCCTTGCGACATCGGTTACGTACAGATAGTCTCTCACCGGACTCAGGTTTCCAACGCGGATGGTGTTATCCCCGTTCCGTCGCGCTTCAATGATTCTCCTGCAAAAGGAAGGAAACGCGAAATCCCCCGATTGTCCGGGACCCAGATGGGGAAACGAGCGGGAAATGACAATATCAAGGTCGTAGTTTCTGGCAAATTGAAATGCGGCTATTTCAGCTGCGGCCTTTGTGGTCCCGTACGGATTTATGGGACCGATTTCACTGTTTTCGGTAATCAGATCATCGGTTGATTTGTAAACCTCGGATGAACTCGCGAGAAGCATCCTTGCTCCGGGACATTTGGAGGCCATATACTCCAGAACCGATACCGTTCCCATAAGATTGATTTCGTACGCCCTGTGTATCTCCTTCAGAGATTTTGACACGGAACTCATTGCTGCAAGATGTACGATATAACGTACTTCTCCAAGATCATCCGGTGGATGTGAGGGAAGATTCCAGACAATTTTCCTTACTCCGGGAGGAGCCATGAAATCATCGGTTATATCGGCAGCAATATCACCTTCCCCCAGGCCGAGTTCGTTCATAAGATGGTAACCGGCGAAACCCGCAGCACCGGTTACAAGAACAGGTTCGTGCTTCATGCCGAAATTGCCGTTATGCACTGACATTGCTATCTCCTCCGACCAAGATACCGGATTTCCTCTTCAAGCAGGATTCCGCTCATGGATAGTACGGATTCCTTCACCGTTTCAATAAGTCCCGCGATATCGTCAGATGTCGCACTCCCGGTATTAACAATAAAATTCGCATGCTTTTCCGAAACCATCGCTCCACCCGTCCTTCTTCCCTTCAATCCCGCATCCTCTATAAGTTTCCCGGGGGGAACTCCTTCTTCGGGTTTTTTGAATACGCTTCCCGCACAGGGGTACTCGAGCGGAAATTTCTTTCTTCTCAAATGCAGGATTCTCTTCCCTTCTGTCCGAAGGGAAACAGGGTCATCAGTCGCAAGCGACATTTCAACTTCTATGACAACCGACTTCTCATCCTGGAACCTGCTGAATCTGTACCCGAAACAGCAGTCACCAACATCCACAATATCCTTCGAACCCCTGCGATCCAATACCGAAACGCTTGTCAGTACATCCGATATTGAATGTCCGTAAGCCCCGGCATTCATAAAAACAGCGCCTCCAACCGTTCCGGGAATACCTATTGCGAATTCCAGCCCTGACGCTCCTTTGCCGCAGGCAGCCCCGGAAAGGGACGGGAGGTGAACACCCCCTCCGCTTCTCAGAATCCAGCCGTTTCCCGAAGGATACCAGGAAGTCTTTGCCATATCCCCGGTAAGTCGGATGATTATTTCTTCACAACCGTAATCAGATGCAAGTATATTAGATCCCTGTCCAAGAATAAACCATGGAATTCCCTCACCGGACGTAATTCCCAGAAGATCGGCAAGCATGGTGAAAGAAGAAACATCTATCGAAACAGCCGGGCCTCCGGTTTTCCAGGTAGTAAATTCACGCAGCTGTATTATCTCTACATCTTCGGGGAAATGCTTCCTTATCAACGAATGCGCCGCTGTGATACTTTCCATAACTCCCGCCAGGCTAATTAAATATCTGTGGATTCAGGACAGAACGCAAACTCACCGGTCTTCCGAAACGATTTCCCGATAACAGCACAACCCTGTTTCCATTCGAGGTTTCATCTCTAAACTGAATCTGAAGAGATATTTCAGGTTTCATCCGTATCACCGCCTTCCATCCGTGTACCCGGCAGCCGGAGGTAAGCCATCGCGGAAACGGTGATAATCGTAGCGATAATTACGATAGAGGCTCTCCAGCCGGGACCGAGCATGGCCATGGCTCCAAACGCGATTGGAGGCAGGACTGTCAGAACAACTACAAGGAAATTTATAGGGAATACTTTCCTTCCCAGCCAGAAAAGGCTGAGCGCCATGAACAGGTTGGTCCCGAGCGTCGCGAAAGCTGCGCCAAGGGCCCCGGCCACGGGTATAAGACGGAAATTGAACCCGATGTTGAGCATGGCTCCGAACAGGGTCATACCTGCAATGAACTTGGTCTGTCCGGTAAGCAGACACCCCGTCTGAGATACAAGAAACAGTCCGTAAAGCGCTACAGCTCCCGCAAGTGTAGGCAGAACCCTGAGCGCCGGAAGAAAATTCTCTCCTCCCACCAGAGGAACGATCCAGCCGGAAGACATTGCCAGGAGCAGTGAAATCCAGTTCACCAGAAGCATGAAAAGCAGTCCGGTTCTTCCCAGTTCGGCCAGTGTGCCGCCGGTTCTCTTCTTCCGGAAAATGAATCGCTTCCAGGCCATATTGAAACCCAGTATCATCGGCATGAGAACAAGGCATGCTCTGCTGGCCCATTCGTAGTACCCGCTTTCCGCCATATCCGGATATATGCTTCTGAGCATGAACATATCCGCCGATGAAAGAACTATCATGGAAAGCGTTGCGGGAATAAGCGGTAAACTGAAACCAAGGATTTCTCCGGTAAGTCCTTCCACAGTCTTGTATCGTTTCGAATGCGCGGTTCTTTTCCACATCATCACCACCGCCGCGAATGCGATCAGGAACGACGGCGCCCATCTTGCCGTCATGAAAGAAGGTATGGAATCCATAGCATGTGAATAGAGCAGCAGAATCAAAAGGCCGAGAGCTGCCAGCCCCCTTATCAGCTGGAAAATGAGATACCTTCCGGCAAGGCCATCGGCTCTGGGCAGTGTAAGAGCAATCTGAACGTATGCTATTCCTGTTCCAAGGAGAATCGCGTGAAATATGTAATCCGGATGCTGAAGATTCAGAAACGATTTCAGAAACCCCTGCAGAAGCAGTACTGCGGCAACCATCAGGAAGGATGGAACCAGCGGAAAGGTAATCGCTCTTACAAGAATGCTCCTGTGCTGTGATGTTCTGTGCCAGGCCCTTATAAGCGCGGTTGGAAGACCCAGAACCACTATACCCCCGATGGCCTCTGCTATTATCCGCAGCGTTCCCAGTTCTCCAGCCGCGTCGGCGGTCAGATACCTGGAAATGAACGGCAGGAAAGCAACCTGAACCATTCCGCTGAAAACCATGGCCAGTGCGTAGAAAACGGTTTCCCGCGAAAGATCACGGTTATGCCCGGACGCTGAGGGTTCAGTCATCGGAAAGCTTTTCCTCCCAACCGAGATCTCTGTACATCCTGTGAATCTCCCGCGCGACAGAAAGCCAGTGATGTTTTGTCCTGATCCATGGTGGACCGGCCTGCGCGTACTTCTCCCTGAGTTCGCGATCAAGAATCAGTTCCTTCAGGTCACGCTTCAGAGTATCCTTTGTTGTTAAGAAGAACGGATGGTCAGGTATGAAATTCTGATACGCTTCGGAGAGATTGGTAACCGTGGCAATACCCATGGAAAGGCTTTCCAGAGAGTTTACACCGTAACCCATATCTCCGCTCGCAACCTGGTCGATCGCTATGTGACAGGTGGATTTGATCCTCAGGGCATCAGCGTTTGTCATGTTCTCGATAAGAACAAGTTCAACCGGTACTTCCTTCGAAAGATCCTCTACCGCCGCAATTATCTCCCCGGTTCCTTTAACAGATCTTATTCGGGGCGCGTGACATATACGTACTTTCCCGGAAGAGGGCGAGGAACGGGGCATGGCGCTTCCGTCAAACGGCAGAAAAAGGTAATCAACTTCGGGATATCTCCGGTACAGATCGAATTCACATGTCAGGTTCAGGTCGGTGGCTTCCCATACCGGTCTTATGGCTCCCCTCATTCTGAGATCCAGTCCATGGTAATAGGATACTATTTTCTTGCCGGCCTTCTTCAGGGCGATAACATCCCTGCCATCCCTGAAAAAGCTCATCCCGCCTTCAAGATGGTATATGTCGAAATCCCAGAGCCCGTATTCTTCAGCCGCCCTGTTTATGACGGGCTGCCAGAACATATCCCTGAACCTGAGCATCAGGTTTTCAACAGGCCCCGGGTTCCAGAATACCTTGCCCGCCGCTCCGCTGTACGGTACCCTCAGGCTGCCCGCCTTAACAAATTTCTTCACTTTCTGCAGCCATGGCATGGGACCGACAAAGGGAAGGTTCAGACAAATATCCTCTTTGTAAAGGTTCTCAGCCCTGTAGAAAGTGACAAGCCTGCTTTCGTGGCCCAGTTCTATGTGCCCGCGCACGAACAGGTCAATTGTTCCGGTATAGTTCTGTGGTGAGAGGTGCAGGATTTTCATAACGTGACTCTTTCTCTGCCGTGACTTTTTTTCAGATACCTGATCCCCGCCATGGCGAGCGCCGCGGCCGCAGCTGCCTGTGCCGCTATTCCAGCCCACATCGGAATACCCGCGGATTCGGCAGCGGTGGCTCCGAATATATCCGGAACACCCGTGGCGAAATTCCTGAAAGCCGCGATCAATGGAGACGAGGAGTAGCTCCAGAGTACCGCCTGCCGTGAGGACTCATCGAACAAATCAGCGCCTGATGCCTGTTCAAGCAGGCTTGGATTGCTCCAGAAAGCGGGAATACAGACGATAATTCCTACTGCGGCGATTACCCGGAACAGTTTCCCCCCGGTTCCGCTTTTCAAAAGAGGAAACAGCAGGAAAGGCAGCGTTGTAAAAAGAAAACGTGGCCCCCATCCGGTACCGCCGGACCAGTCATGAAGCATGGCGTGAAAAAAGAGAGACAGTACGAATGGAGTCCGGAATCTCCAGTTTTCCCGGAAAAATAACGCGAAAACACAGAGCGGGGCGTAGTACAAAAGACCCTTTCCCGGACTCAGCAGAAGCCCGGGTATACCTCCCCGAAACGGTTCAATCGCGATTGCCGGATCCTGTCCGTGTCCATCGATGAACGGGTTTCCAAACCTGTACCAGTTCAGAAACAGTATCATTAACAAAAAGGGAACAAGCCCGGAAACGAATTTTATCATGCTCTCCCGGTCGTTCCAGAAAAGGGGAAGCAGAAGAAGACTGTCAACCCTTACAAGAACAGCGAGTCCGAAACACAGACCGGCTGTGAACATTCTGCCGCGAAGAGAAAAGAAAAAACCCGCCATCGCGGCGGAAGCGGCAGCGGTGACATCGAAAGTCATCCTTCCGTAAACAAGAACCATTCCACCGATGGCGACAGCTATAAACCGAAGAACAGATACGCTTTTGTACTTTATTCCCGCTGAAGCGAACCAGAAGCCGACCAGAGCAAGGCTGAAACCTGCATTCAACAGAGCGGTCACAATTTTACCGCCGCCAGACCCGAAGTACCCGCCGGCTATTGCTGCCGGAATAAGCAGGATGGAGAACCCGACGCCATGCGGAACGAAAAGGCCGGGCCTTGTACCATGGACGGTCCAGCCGTAATCTCCCGAAACCGTCATGAACGCTCTCTGCCCTACAAAGGATCCGGCAACCTCATACTGAGCGAGCACATCGGTTGTGTACATCCTTCCAGCAAAAACAAGCGCGAGCAGCGCCGCCCAGAGAAGAAGCACAGCGTAAAGACGGAATTTCCGAGCTGATTCCACTAAACGCTTCCGAACAGTGTGTTTCTGAAAATACCCCTTGCTGAGAAAGATTCCTTGAACCGGCAGAGACCGTAGTTAACATCCATGTTCAGGGTAAATGTACCAAGATCCATATACTGGTATCCCATCTGTTTGGCCCATTTGATAACTTCCATGTAAACAAGGTTGACGGGTCTGAGAGCCTGACGCTCCTGATCATGGGAGATGTAGAATGCCAGTGTAACTCTGGGATTGCAGTGGAACATCACCATACCGGCAAGAACTTCTCCGTCCAGAGTTGCGATAAACTGTCTGACATGGTCCTGACCAAGCAGATCGCGGATTTTCGTAAGTTCCTCAAGTGTATGGGTAGGTTTAACATTATGACGCTGCTGAAGGTTCGATTCCAGTACATGGTAGAAGAGCGCGAAATCGGGATTCTCTTCAACTTTCACATTGTTCTTTACAGCTTTTCTTACTCCCCTGAGGGCGGACGATCGAAAACCCAGCTTAAGTTCTTCTCCAAGCCTTCCGAGGTCGATTACAGCGGTCAGTTCCCTCTTCCTGTATTTGAAGCCGCGTTTCAAAAGAGAAAACTCCAGATAGTTATGGGGCCTGCGATAATAGACCATGGGAGGGGAAGTCATTTCCATACCCTTCCAGCCCCGGGATTTGCAGTAGACAAGCAGCTTTTCAACAGTGTTTTCGATTTTCTTCAGACCGGATGAATCGTTGAATACCGGCCCGCCGTACGATGCTCCGGGATAGGACGAAAACCAGATCCCATCCTCCCTTTCAACCAGTGCGCCGGGAACAACCGATACGATTTCATTCCTGTTCTCAACTATCAGGTGATGGTTCCGGAACCTGCCTTCGGGATGATAATCAAGAAAATCCGGCAGATGAAAAACGGTACCGTTGTTGGAACGCAGTACGAAATCCGTCCACCTGCCCCTGTCTCCCGGTTCGGCCGGTCTTACCTTCATCATCTTACTACTGCAATCTTGCTTCGTATAAACTGGTTACCTGTCCTTACAAGAACGATGTAGATACCACTTGCAAGAACCGACCCGTCAAGCGTACCATCCCAGTGCCATTCGTCCGGGTCTTCAGCCTGAACCGAACCCAGATATCTGCCCGTCAACGTGTAAAATTCAACCGAGACAGGTTCTCCGGAACCGGACCATACCAAATGCAGATCTTCCTCGGCGGGAAGGTAAGGTTGCGGATAGAAAAGAGGATTGATGCTTTCCACGGGATTCTGTACCTGGGAAATGGACCACAGGCCTACCACGGAAGAAAAGAACACGGCTTCATCTGCGGGATCGAAAGAACTGAATTCATTCTCAGTTCTGATCGTGGGAATGTAGATTGAATTTGAACCGGTGTATCTGGCTATGTCCGTTCCGTCAATGCTGTAAACCGCTTCATCAGTCAAACACCAGACAACCCCGTTGTTGTTTGCCTGTATGGCTTTAACAATGCCGGAGATTTCGGGTATTTCCACAAAAGAGCTGCCGTTCCAGCGACATGCTCCG
Source organism: uncultured bacterium (assembly GCA_964582075.1). Classification (GTDB taxonomy): domain Bacteria; phylum Fermentibacterota; class Fermentibacteria; order Fermentibacterales; family JCC-6; genus Aegiribacteria. The sequence continues at coordinate 26,565 of CAZOQQ010000001.1, forward strand.
TTTCCGGTCCCCGCGAAAATATCACCGTTCGTGCTTCTGGTAAAACAGAAAACCTGGTTGGAAGGGAGTCCCGTTGAAGTTGTAAACACCTGTCCGTATCCGGGATACCACGTATCCGAAGATTTATCCATCGGATCACCGCCATGAACAAGAAGCTGGCAGCCTCCATCCGATGCGAATGCAATCCATAAACTGTCCTTGCCGCACGGAAACAACATCTGGATGTTTTTGTTCGCCAGACCGTCATTTTCAGTTCTGGTGGTCCACTGCAGGTTTCCCGCTTCCGGTTCTCCCGATACCACGGTAATGCCGCTGGGTTCATCGGGCGTCTGCCAGAATGCATTCTGCGCAATCCAGAGGGCTCCGTCCTGGGAGGCCAGCATGACAACCTGGTTGTTAAGCAGCGGGGAGACTATCTGAACCACATCCGGTGAAACACCCGGAAGCGAATCGGAAACGTAGGTTATTACGGTGTCATCCTCCATTGAATACGTTCCCCTGTCGTCTATCCATGTCAGACCCCAGTGATAACTTCCGGTCCAGATTCCCGGACATCCCGACTTGGCCGCTGAATAGGTCCTGAGGGTATGCGGCATACTGGTTGTGTACTTGTTAAAGGCTGTCCATCCACTGTCAGGATAGTAGGCCATCAGGCCCAGTCGATGGCTGCCGATGTATATCCTGTCATCGTCACGGGCACGCTGATAACAGCTTGGGCATGCCATGCTGGGTACGGGAATAGTTTCCCAGGTTCCGCTTTGCAGGTAACCCAGTCCCCTGCCCGTATCACGACAGTTAGCGCCATACACTCCGTAGCCGCACCATACTCTGCCTCCGGTTTCCAAAAGGCACGAAACGTACGCTTCACTCGGATACTCCGAACCGTAGGGGACCCAATTCCCGTTACGGTACAGAAGAACTTTCCTGCATCCCGCTATAAGGCCATCATCCGTCATCACCAGCCCCTTTACCACGGTTTCGGTGCTGGCTGAATAGTCAAGCAGACGTATCCATCTGTCACCGGACATCTGCGATACGCCGCCCGAACCGTAACCGAAAACGGAATCGGAGGAAACTATGTAGATATCATCGATTCCAAGAGCAATCGTTGAATCCTCGTAGCTTGTCCAGGAGTTCGGATTTAAAATGCTCCCGGTAAGATCAAGGGAATACACTCCCCTGTTCGTCGCGAAGTACATCGTATTACCGGTACGCGCCATATCGGTAACTTTCGTGGCTTTGAACGCTCCGCCGGTGAGTTCGGAATCTATGGACAGGAAACCTTCGGCATTTCCACGCGCAAGACCACCGTCGGTACCGGCCCAAATGTACCCTCCGGCTCCGATTACAGAATAAACATAACCGTTGCCGGGCACGCCTTCGTAAACGGAGAAGGTCCGGGCCGTGTCACCCTGCAGCAGAATCAGACCTCCGCCTCCCGAAGCGATCCATTTGAGAGAATCATCCAGAAAGATATCCGTCGTGGATATCCAGGATATTTGATCCGGGTACAAAAGACTGTCCAGCCAGCCTTTTTCGGGATCGTACTGGATCACTCCCCCGGCCGTAGCGCACCATATCGTTCCATCAGCACCCGGGACCATTGAGAAAATATAGGATTGGGATGTTTCAAAATTCCAGTTGGCGGAAATACCGCCAATAATCAGAAGGGCAATGTTAATCGCAGTCATGTGAGCCGAAACCTTTCAAAACAACCAGGGGAAACGAAGGTGCCATACCATCCATACGGCTTCCCAAACGATACTTTTCGTCATTTTTGATGTACCGGCGTGCCTGTCGACAAAAGTTATAGGTATCTCTTTTATACTGCAGCCCGAATCAAAAAGCTTGTAAGAAACTTCTATCTGAAAGGAGTAGCCGTCGGACTTAATACCGCTTAGATCGAGTTTCTCGAGAGCTTTTCTTTTGAACGCCTTGAAACCACCGGTAGCATCCTCAACCGGAAGTCCCGTTATCAGTTTCGTATACCTGTTGGCAAACCAGGAGAGCAGAAGCCTGGACAGGGGCCAGTTAACCACATTTACGCCGCTGCAGTAGCGGGAACCGATCGCAAGATCGCATTCTTCAAGAGCCTCAACCAGTTCTACGACCTTTTCGGGCTTATGAGAAAAATCGGCGTCCATCTGGATGATTGGGTCGAAGCTGTCCCTTTCCAGCGCCCATTTGAACCCGGCAACGTACGCCTGTCCCAGACCTGCTTTTCCAGGTCTGCTAAGAAGATGGACTCTCTCCGTTGGCTCGAATTCACGTACCGTGGCTCCGGTTCCGTCGGGACTGTTGTCATCGACCACAAGAATATCAGGTTTTATCGGAAGATCCAGTAAAACAGGAATCAATCTGCCGATATTCTCAACCTCGTTGTAGGTAGGAATAACTATCAAGGGTGTTTTCAAGAGACCTCCGCTTTCTACATTTCGTTTAATATACTTATTCATTACTGAATCGGAACAGCATACTTCATCCAGTCTGGAGGGAAACCATGACAACATTCAGAAGCAGTACATTGTTAATTCCTGTTATTCTGTTTTCCGCGCTTCCCCTGCAAGCATTGAAAGTATTCCCCCTGATCAGCTACAGTTCCAGCTCCGGGCTGCTTCTTGGCGGCATTATGAGCCACAACATGGTTCCTCCTTTCACCCCTTTTGGTTTCAGCACAATGGCATACGTATATACCGATGGCAGCATTTCCGCTGAACCGCAGCTTCTGTTCAAAGCGGGAAGCGGGATAGCCAGGTTCAATATCAACTATCACGTAAGTCGCGGAAACAAGTTTTTCGGCTGGGGCAACGGAGGTGACAACGAACTCTACGAATTCTACGATTCAGAAACACAGGAAATTTCAGGTTCGTACAATTTCACTCCCTTTTCCGGTATTATCTTAACGGGAGGGCTGCTGTCCAGGCATTCCACCATTTACAACAGACTGAACAACCGGTTATGGGAGCAATCGCCAACGGACAAATTCGGTTCTCTTTGGACCGCGGGACCTTTCATGGAAGGCGTCTGGATTATTCCATCTCTTATAGACGGATACTTCAAAACCGGATACGATCTGCAGCTGGGCGACAATATTACATATCACAACACCGATCTCGCCCTGTCCGTATTCACCCCTGTGGGAACTTCAACTGTGCCCTGCTTTCGCGCAAAGATAACCCGACACGGAGGAACAGCTTCAACACCGTTTCCATATCTCCCCTCTCTCGGAGGCAGTTCGGGTCTTCGCGGCTACAAAGATACCCGTTTCGGAGGCAACTGGTCTCTCCTCGGGAATCTCGAACTTCGCCAGAGGATCTTCTCTTATACTATCGATGAGGATAATTCCTTTAGCCTATCCCTGGTTCTCTTCGGCGACGCGGGCCAGGTAGCCGATCACCTGGGTGATTTTCAGTGGAGCGGGTTTCACTTCGACGGAGGCCTCGGTGCCCGAATAACGTTACCCGGAGGCAGTTCACTCCGGGCTGATTTTGCCCTGTCTCCCGAAGGACTGGGTATACAGATGGGTATGGGAGAACTGTTTTGATTCCGGAAAGGCATTGCAAATGAATCACGAATTTCTAAAGAAACTTCCGAAAACCGATCTTCACATGCATCTCGATGGTTCAGTACGCATATCTACCCTTATAGAACTCGCACGGGAAACCGGGATAGAACTGCCATCGTACACCGAGCAGGGCCTAAGAGAAACCGTTTTCAAGGAACAGTACAGGGATCTGGATGAATACCTTACGGGGTTCGCTTACACAAACGCCGTCATGAAAACCAGGGAGCAGCTTGAAAGGATCAGTTACGAAGTTGCTGTAGACAACCAGAGGGAAGGCGTCAGATACGTTGAAGTCAGGTTCGCTCCCCAGCTTCACGCGTCGGAGGAAATGGATATAATCGAAAGTATCCGGGCCGTTAACGATGGACTCCTGCGGGCAAAGAATGAATTCAATGCCCGCGATGAAGTCCGGGATGGCACCGAACCGCCTTTCCACTTCGGCATCATCGCCTGTGCTATGCGATTCTTCACACCCGGGTTTTCCGACTGGTACAAAAGATTTTTCAGAATGCACCATTACACCGGCAGGGAAAGAGTTTTCGCCCTGGCATCCCTCGAACTCGAATCGGCCGTAGCCAGAGCCAGGTGGGAAGAGGGGCTGCTGGTAGTTGGAATAGACCTCGCGGGTTCCGAAGCCGGATGGCCCGCCCTGAACCACCTCGAAGCGTTCCGTAACGCCCAGAAGCATTTCCTGAAGAAAACCGTGCACGCGGGTGAAGCGTACGGACCGGAGAGTATTTACCAGGCGATAACAGAACTTTACGCGGAAAGGATAGGTCACGGTCTTACCCTGCTCGACACCGATTCCGTGCAATCACAGGATATAAGCAACCCACGGGAATACATAGACGCGCTGGCCGGATACATAGCGGACAGAAGAATAACTGTTGAAGTGTGTCTTACCTCGAACCAGCAGACAAATCCCGCTTTCAGGGACCTTTCGAACCATCCATTCGGGAAAATGATGGACAGAAAGCTGTCACTGACCATCTGTACCGATAACAGAACCATATCGGATACAACGGTAACGAAGGAACTGCAAAAAGCGGCAGACGCTTTCAACCTCTCAACGGACGATCTGAAGAACATCATCGTTTACGGGTTCAAAAGAAGCTTCTTCCCGGGCAGGTACGATGAGAAAAGACGCTACGTGCGCAGATGCATGGATTATTTCGAAAAGACACAGCAGGAGTTTTCACAAGGTAAATCCCTTCGATGAACGCTGTTAACCTCTGGAAACTGTTAAGGGAAGCCCTGACTTCGGAGATTCCGTGCGCTCTTCTGCTCACGGTTGAAACCGGCGGAAGCGGTCCGGGAAGACCCGGAGCCGCGATGGGGATAACTTCGAGTGGCGGTGTAAGCGGAACCGTCGGCGGCGGAATAATGGAGCACCTCCTGGTCGGCAGGGCCCGAGGGATGCTGGAATCGGGCGCTGCTTCCCCTGAAATCGTGACATACGAACACGGGGACGACGGTAATCCATCGGAAAGAAACGGAATCCCTTCGGGGATGATCTGTTCGGGTTACCAGACAACCGCGATTTTTCCCGTGCCTTCCGGCGCACTCGATACCGTGAACCGGGTAATCAGCATACTTGAACAGGGGAGAAACGGTACTTTGCGGCTGTCCGGCTCCGGTATTTCCGTATCGGATTCTTCCGCGCAGACAACACACGAATTCTCATCTTCAGGACAAAATAACTGGGAATACTCGGGCCCGCTTGGCCTCAGAGATACCGTTTACATCATCGGAGGAGGACATGTCGGACAGGCACTTGCCCGTCTTCTGGCGGAACTTTCCTTTCAACCCGTAATAATCGATCAGAGGGACCCGGCCTCTTTCGAAAATCCTCCTGCATGCAGGTGGATCAGAACAGAATACCGGGATGCGCACAACCATGTACCCGAAGGCAGGCACTCATGGGTTGTAATAATGACCCCGTTTCACACCGCTGACGCTGAAGTGCTTGAAAGCCTGTCCGGCAAAGAACTCAGGTATACGGGGATGATGGCAAGTGACTCCAAAAAGGAAAAGATATACGCGGCCCTGGCCCGGAAAGGGGTTCAGGGAAACTTTCTTGAAAGGGTGCACTGCCCGATAGGAATTTCCATAGGCAGCCGGACCCCGCCTGAAATCGCTGTCAGCATAACCGCGCAAATCGTAGGGATAAGGTCCGGCGCCTTCTGATTCTTAGCGGAACCCTTTACTCAGATGAGAACTGGTCCTTGCCTACGCCGCACACGGGACACACCCAGTCTTCCGGAATATCCTCAAAAGCCGTTCCTGGTTCAATACCGCCATCGGGATCGCCCTTCTCCGGATCGTAAACATAGCCACAGATATTGCATACGTACTTTTTCATTCTTTTTTCTTCCTTTCTTTCGGATTTTTCAGCGGTCTCACCTGATTTCGGCATGTAAGACGGGGCGGTCGGAGGGGTTTTACCGCAGAGTACCTCCCTGTAGTACGAATATGTCATCGGTTTGCCCCTGCCGGTAATACCACAGTCCGTAACTTCACCGATAAACAGGGTATGGGTATCCAGATCGATATCATTGATTATTTTAAGATCGATGTACCCCAGTATGTTCCGTTTCGGAAGCGCACATTCCGAGGGAGTGAGGGTGTACGGTACGCCGTCGAATTTGTCCGCGTCTCTTCCGCTCTTGAATCCGAAATTACCGATGAAGTTCAGATCCGCGTCTTCACTCAATATCCCTACGGAACATTTTCGCGTCCTGCTGATCAGTTCATGTGTAAGTTCAGTTTTGTTTATTGAAACAGCAATTTTTATCGGATCGGCTGTAAGCTGAAACACCGTATTCGCTATTTGAGCGTTCAGCTTGTTTTCCGAGCGGGTCCCAATCACGTACAGTCCGTAAGTGATTGTGAAAAGGGGCGTGATATCCATAAATTCTCCTAAGGCAGTTACAAATTCAGTCTGTTTCTCTGTTTCTCAAGGTACGAAATGTGTCCTATTTCCTCGTCTATTATTTCGTACACCCTTTCCTTGCCCAATATTGGCGAGACCAGCCTTTCCAGCCCCACGAAAAAAAGAAGAGAATCCTTTTCGAACTGTATCGCGCGGTTTATTATCTTTCCGGTATCATCACCCATCTCCGATATAAGTTCACCCATATCCCGCTTGAAAACATGGTCATCAGCCATGGCTTTCAGGTACAGCGCCGATTCGGTGTACGGGTCGAACGAAGTCCGTGCTTTCTCATCCTCATCGAGATCCATTCGCATCGCCGCGAAGATATCCTCATGTCCCTTTTCCCATTCGGCAAGATCTGAAAGAAGTTTTGAAACTTCGAAATCGTTCACGGCTTCCGAAGCTCTCCGGTAGAATTCCTGTCCGTTTCTTTCTATCTGCTCGGCCATTTTCAGCACTTCTTCAGCGTTGAAGAGGGTTTCCATATCCATACACCTACTCTTCGCTGCTGACGGGGGGATTGAATACCCTCTGTCCAAGCTCGTTATCTATCATGAATTTTCCACCGCCGGAATCACCTATAAGCCTGAGTTTTCTGACTACTTCACCAACGGATACTTCTTCTTCCACCTGTTCCGCTACGTACCACTGCAGGAAATTGTCAGTCATATGGTCGTTTTCTTCCCTGGCCAGAGTAACAAGATCGTTGATCATGGAAGAAACTTTCCGTTCGTGCTCAAGAGCGCCGTTGAACGCATCCAGAACGGATTTCCATTCTACGGGAGGTTTCGCTATGGCGTCCAGCACCACTCTGCCTTCTCTTTCGTTCACGTAATTCATGAATTTAGCGGCATGAACCAGTTCCTCCTGAGCCTGCGAGTTCATCCATTTCGCCGCACCGCTCATATCAACCGACTCAAAGTACATCGACATGGCCGCGTAAAGGTAGGAAGAGTACAGCTCCGCGTTTATCTGAAGGTTGATGGCTTTCTGCATCTTTTCACTGAGCATGTTTATCCTTTCCACAAACCATGAACCGAGCAGTATTCTCTCGCGGATACTTCGCCGAGATCACCGGTTTTGAATTCAGCAACCGGATCCATACCGGGCTGCAGATACACTCTATGGATTTCGTCTCCGGATATCAGTTCTATCCATTCGATGTAATGAGTATCAACCATGGGATGAATTGTCGAACCGACTACAACCCTGTAGCCTCCCTGTATTTTTTCTATGACCGGAACATGCTTTTCGGTTGCCATATCGGCTGTCTGTTCTTCCATGGCAACCATCGGTTCTCCACAGCAGACAAGCTGTCCGGCACCACCATGCGTCATCTCAACTATGTTTCCGCATATTTCACACTTGTACACCTGCATACGTTCAGTCATTACTGTACCTCCCTGTTAGTTCTCCGTGAGAACACGTTCGTCGTATTCGGTTTCAAAGCGAAGCTTATGGTTTGCTTCCTGGTTCGCGAGCCCCAGAAGGATATCCCTGATCCCTTTATCGGAAGCAACCGACGCAAGACGGGTATACATCTGGTAAGCCGACTCTTCTTTTTTCATAGCCAGTATAAGGGCATCCTGATACTTCATCCCGCTGCTGGGAACGGCATCTACAAGGATCTCTCCCAGTCCGAGATTGATAACCTTATCCGTTGAAAGATACTCCATGCCTCCCATCTTGATGTTTTCAAGCTTGTTCCTGTGCTGAAGTTCCTCTTCACTGAATTCCATGAACATTTTGCTGATCGACGGATTGTCAACCTGAGCGGATAATTCCGTATAGAAATCTGCAGCGGCCTGTTCCTCGCCTATGGCGAAATCCAGGATCTCTTCGGTGGATTTGAATTCTCTCATTTTTTCACCTACCAATTCTCTGCCAGAAGTTCAAAGTGTGCCTGAGGATGCGCGCAGGCGGGACAGACGGCGGGAGCTTCTTTCCCCTCGTGCAGGTATCCGCAGTTCCGGCATCGCCAGATAACAACATCATCTTTTCTGAAAACCTTTCCCTCGTTTATGTTCTTAAGCAGGCCCAGGTAACGTTTCTCATGCTGCTTTTCGGCAACCGCGATTGACTCGAAAATTATCGCGATATCATTCAATCCCTCCGACCGGGCTGTCTCGGCAAAACCGGGGTACATTTCCGAATGCTCGAAATTCTCTCCGGCTGCCGCAGCGACAAGATTTTCATCGGTTGATCCGATCTTACCGGCGGGATAAGAATCCGTTATTTCAACTTCTCCACCTTCAAGCAGTTTGAAGAGACGCTTGGCGTGTTCCTTCTCCTGGTTGGCGGTTTCTTCGAATATCTTCGAGATTTGAACGTAACCATCCTTTTTGGCCTGTGATGCGAAGTACGTGTACCTGTTCCTTGCCTGCGACTCTCCGGCGAACGCCTTCAGGATATTCTTCTCTGTTTTCGTGCCTTTAATGCTCATTCGATATCTCCTTTTCGTGTTGTTCCGCGCATTCGGGACAAATTCCCGTAAGACTGATATTTACTTCCTTCACTTTGAAACCGGATACTTTCTCGAGACTTAACCTGTTGAATCTCAACTGGTCGACACCGACATCAGTGATTCTTCCGCAGACAGAACATTTTATATGGTAATGTTCCATAATGTTGTGATCGTAACGTATCTCCTTATCACCGTTCTTAACCGCAATAAGCCTGCCCTGATTCACCAGGATTCCGAGATTCCTGTATACCGTACTGAGACTCGTTCTGGGCAGTACGTTTCTTACCGCGTCAAACACCTGTGTCGCGCTGGGGTGACAGTTGAGCATTTCCACGGCCTCAAGTATCACTTTTCGCTGCCTTGTGTTTCTGTGAATTTCCCTCTGACGCATATCCCCTCTATTCATAATAGGAATTATTAGCAATATACTGTTCCCTATTCCCTTGTCAAGTCGTCGGAATTTCATCTACATTGCAGGCTTGTAAGCCCCGCGGGTTCCCGATTTGTTTTGAAAATGGAATTTTTCCGTGCTGTTGCTGTATTTCTTTCTGAGGATTATTATCTTTTGTAAAGTTATTGAAATAACCTGATAATGGAGGTTTTGAATGCGCGGAATGATGATGATTCTAATTTCGGAAGCCTTTTTATTCGGAATATCCGGATGCTCGGCACAGAATACTCCGGCAGTTTCATCATCGAATGATCCCGGATTTACCGATTCCTCCGTCACCGGGGCGGACATGACAGAACTCGCGAACGACAACAGCGCTTTCGCGTTCGACCTGTACAAGGCCCTCGGAGACAGTGATGAAAATATATTCTTCTCCCCTTACAGTGTTTCCGCAGCGCTGGCTATGACTTATGCCGGCGCCAGGGAAAACACCAAGAGTGAAATGACCGAAGTTCTTAAATTCACTCTTCCGGATAACCTGCTTCATCCCTCCTTCAACCTTCTGGACAGCAGCCTTTCGGCCTGTGCCGATGAGGACAGCACATTCAGCCTTCATATCGTCAACGCTCTGTGGGGACAGACCGGTTACACTTTCCTGCCCGAATTCCTGGAGATTCTTTCCGCAAATTACGGCGCCGGAATCAGGCTGCTGGATTTCCCGAGCGACCCCGAACAATGCCGGGAAACGATAAACGACTGGGTCGCGGAACAGACACTCAGTAAAATCGAAGATCTTATCCCTCCGGGAATTCTTTCAGCAGCGACAAAGCTGGTTCTCACCAATGCCATATACTTCAACGCGGAGTGGCTTTTCCAGTTCCAGGAATCTCTTACATATCGTCAACCGTTCAGCCTGATCGATGGAGAACAAATAGATGTTCCAATGATGAACCAGACGGAACACTTTGAAATGGCCAGAGGTGACGGCTACATTGCCGTAGAGCTGCCGTACAGCAACGGCAGAATGTCCATGCTCATAATACTGCCGGAGCTTAACCGCTTCTCGGAAATCGAGGGCAGCCTGGATAACGATTTTATCGATGAGATAACAGGCAGTCTCACCAACGCCAACCTCCATCTCAGCATGCCCAGATTTGAAAACGTATCGGCGTTTCAACTGGAGGATATTCTCGCGAAGATGGGTATGCCGTCAGCTTTTGGACCATCGGCTGATTTCTCGGGCATGGACGGTACAGGTTCACTTTACATAGCCAGTGTGATTCACAAAGCCTTCGTCTCCGTTGATGAAAACGGAACCGAGGCTGCAGCCGCTACCGCTGTTGTCATGAACAGACTTGGTGGTGTAGACCCCGCTGTCGAATTCGCCGTTAACCATCCCTTCATCTACCTTATCCGGGATCGCGATACCGGAACAATTCTATTCATGGGCCGCGTTATGAACCCCCTTGAATAACCACGCGGACCCTATGTGTAAAGATTTCTTTATAACTTCGATATCAAGCCACAAACTAATCCGGGCGTATTGCCTCACGGGAAAATGTTACCGGACTCACAATCCGCCCCTGCACACCTCTGAAACCGGAGGTTGTGTACTTCATCTGATTAGTTCCGGTATTTTTGAAGCGGCGTAAAGCGGAATACGGAGAACTCCGCCTGCTGCCGCGAAATTCCAGCCGCCGAGTTTTATGGACAGATCCGGCTTGTATTTCATTCTGAAAACTGAAAGAGATTTTGAACGGGTGTTTCGTCCGGATTTAACCTCGACAGGAACGGCGCCAGAGCTGCCATCAAGCAGGAATTCTATTTCTGAGTTTCTTTCTGCCCAGCTGGGAAGGATGCGGCAAACAGCTCTTTAAGAAGATAGGTCTTTCCTGACTGTCTCACACCCTTTAATAGAAGAGGCTTTCTCTCCGGATTTGCTTTCCACTGCTGTAATTATCGTTCTGCCTTGCGTTTAATGGCTTAACTACGCTGGTACAATTCCATTTTGTCATCACAAAAGGTGTAGGATTTTCAACTTTTTGCAGGGAAAAAGTATGAAATCTATCAACTTTTTGCAGGTACATCCCTTAGCCCGGATCCATCACAAGTACTGTATTTAGCCGTTTGAACTGATGATTTCGGTTGG
>CAZOQQ010000002.1:0-33674 GCA_964582075.1 uncultured bacterium
AGTTCGGTATTAACACCAAGGACAATTCCTCAAGGATACTTTTGGCAGTATTACTTGAGACTTCCTTCTCCCTTTAATATGACTTCTAGTTGGTTTGATAGATACTTTATGCTAATAATAATGACTGTACCTCTACGACCATCATCGAGTTCTACAGTGTATCTACCATTTGGTGTATGGTATGCGTCATAGATTCTGCATTGTATCTCAAACTCTTTGAACCCGCGATTTTTCTCTTTAACGTCCAGTATTTCAATATCTTCGTATTGAACATTACTCTCATTTCCATACTCAAGAAGTTTGCCCTTCATGGATTCTATTCCTTTCATCTGACAATGAATGTGTATGCCCGTGCAAAAGATGAACGACTTGCTGACCTGATTGAGAAGGTCGGCAACACAGTTCGATCGGATTGAAAGTGTGCCGTATATGCGCACTTCAAGTTGATGCACAGTATAAAGAATACCTTAAGTCCTTCTCTATAAGGGGCTTAGGGTCTACATAAAGTGGTGGTGGAGGCGGCGGGATTCGAACCCGCGTCCGAGAACAGGGACCTGTCGGCTCTACATGTTTAGTCCGGATTAATCTCATCCTGCTTCGGCTCCGGTCGGCCTTGTCAGGACCAGCTTTCATTTAATCTTACTGCTTACGTCTGAAAGCGGGGCTTCGCAGCCAGTTCTCCTTCTTGCGCCCGATCCCCGGTAGGAAAACAATTCCAGGGTGGACGGCTGTTCCTGTTTGGGAACAGCGTGCCGTAATTTAAGCGGCGATTGTTTCTATCCGCAAGTTTAACGAGGCAGCGGATACCTCGACATGCAACCGTCAGACCACTTCTGAACCCGTCGATACCTTTCGCCCCCGCAGTCTGAATAACACAGCCTAATTATGGGAATCATGTTGAATCTGTCAACCCCCTGCCTGGCGGGGCTTGTCAAAGAGCAACAATTGAGTTATTTAATCGGTTCTCTATACAATCTGAAAATACCATTAGGAGATAAAATATGTCCTGGAAATGCGATATTTGTGGAAAAGGTCCTTCGGTTGGTAATCGGGTCAGTCATTCCACCAGGCGTACAAAACATGTCTGGAAACCGAACCTTCAGTCAGCGAGAATCCTTGTTGACGGCAAGCCGAAGAAAGTTAAAGTCTGCACCAGCTGCCTGAGATCGGGCAAGGTTCATAAGGTTTAATTAAAGACCGTTGATTTGAAAAGCCGGGATACATCATTCCGGCTTTCTTATTATTGAGCTTTTTAACAGCTACTGTTCGGAATCATCTGAGTCCTTATCCGAATCCTTAGCTCTGTTCTGGTTAAGAGCGAATGAAGCATGGTATTCACGGGCAAGCCTTGTGTGGCCGAAACCCATGTTAAGAAAACTCCATTCGAACTGCGTGTCAGGATCGATATCTTCCAGTACCCACCTTATGTTTACTTCTGCCTTCTTGAAAGCCGTATTCCATCCCATACCTGAAAGTTTCTTCTCGAGGACTTCGCTGGTTCTATGATCTCCCCTTGCAAGAAGCGCCCTCAGGTGTGATGTACGCGGGTCTCCAAATTTAGTCGTAACCTTTTCGATTCCAGCAAGTTCAGTTGAAAGCAGGTCTATCCATTCCCTCAGGTCGGTAGGACTTGCCATGGCGGACCATTGAAACGCAGTCCAGGGTTTCGGTATGAAAGGATTTACGATAACCTGAATGGGCAGCGGGGTTCTGTCGCGGGCACCTTTGACGAAATCAATAATCGATTCCCTGTCTGCTTCGGTCTCGAATGGCAAACCAATTGTAAAATATATCCTGACATTTCTTACGGAATCATCCGAGTGTTTCTCGATTGATCTATAAAGCTGCCTGTTTTTAAGCTTCTTCCCTATTACCTTTCTCAGTGAATCGTTTCCTGTTTCGGGAGCAAGAACGATGGAATTTTCGTTCAGATCATCCGACAAATCGCTGGACTGAATATGATCTTCGTATTTATGCGAACAGAGTATGACTTCCAGGTTCCGTTTTTTGGCTGCTTTGATGATCTTCCTGAGTTCCGGATGGGATCTGGGTGAACTGCCTAGCAAAGCAAGCTTCCTGACTTCAGGAAGCCCCTCAATAATACTTTCAAGTTCTTCAAGCTTGCATTCTCTGTACGGAAGGCTGACGTATCCGGACTGGCAGAATTTGCAGTTGAAAGGACAGCCCCTGGATATTTCAAGCATTGTCATGTCAGCGGAATCAATGAAATGCACAAAAGAGGAGTTTCCCATTCCATCAGAACCTGCCCACTGACGCATTATAGAACTGACATTCCCCGGAATACCATGCACGGAGGGTATATACATGCCGGGAAGTGAAGCGAGTCTGCGAAGCAGTTTCTTCTTCGATGCGCCCTGGGCGCCAAGGCTTTTAATTGTATCGAGAACAGGACCGATGGAAGGCTCGGTTTCACCTATAATAAAGGCATCCATGAATATGGAAAGGGGCATAGGGTTAGCTGTTACCGAAGTACCTGCTGCTATAACAAGGGGCCACTTACTTTTCCTGTCCTCTGCCCTGCACTGGATATCAGACAATTTCATCATTTCCAGTATTCTCAGGTAATCATCTTCCATGGAAGGCGTAAAAACAAGCAGATCGGACTTCTTTATCGATTTGCCTGTTTCAAGTGTCAGGGTGGGATATCCGTATCTGCTTCTCCAGTGTAATTCATCTTTTTCAGGATAGAATGCCCTCTCACATGAGGTTTCCGGCCATGAGGCCAGTTGTCTGAAAATACTCTGGTATCTGAGAGATGCCATTGCTGCGCTGTATTCTTTTGGATAAGCCAGGACTATTTCGAAAATACCCTGCCGGGAAACAGGATTAGTATAAGTTTCATTGTCAAGTAGCCTGCGTCGTCGTTCATCGTAGTATTCAGCTGCAGGTTTTCTGCTCATAGGTATTACCCTCCATTCAATATCAGGGTAATATACGATAACGAAATGATTTTTGCTAGATTAAGGTGCTATATACTTGTTATACCATTATTTATGCTTCTGATAGTCCTACGTTATTTTTCTGAAAAATGGTGGCTGCTTTTTCTTCTCCTCCTTTTCGCCGGATCGCGCGGCTCCAAGAATGAAGTGAACTCTGTCTCTATCCACTTCCCTTGCAGAATTCTTTGACTTCAGACCCTCAGGCAGCCTGACATCCATTGAATCAATTTCGGAATCCTCAACATCTCCGAAACCTGTTGCTATAACTGTAACTTTCAGACGGTCACCCATGCTCTCTACAATACTTGTTCCAAGGGATACATCGGCCTGGGAACCTACGGCTTTCGTCACGATTTCCACCGCTTCATGAAACTCTGCGAATTTCATCGATGAGGAGGCCTGAATACTGACAAGAAGAGACTGGGCTCCTTCTATAGATACATTTTCAAGAAGAGGATCGGATATGGCTCTGCTTGCGGCTTCAGATGCCCTGTGCTCACCGTTGCAGCAACCCGTACCCATCATGGCTCCGCCGCCCGTTGTGATAACTTTTTTAATATCCTGAAAATCAAGGTTCATAAGCCCGGGTGATGAAATTATGTTCGCGATGCCTTCCACCGCATCCTTCAGGGTTCTGTTGCCTCTTTCCAGAGCATCGGACAAGGTTTCATCATCCCCTGCTTCGCGTCGCAGACTGTCATTCGGTATAACAATAAGGGTATCAACCTCTTTTCTTAATGCCGATATTCCCTGCTCAGCCCTGTTCTTTTTCACAGAGCCCTCGATCTCAAACGGTCTTGTTACCACACCAACGGTTATGGCATTCAGTTCTCTCGCGATTCGCGCGACTACTGGAGCTGCCCCCGTCCCGGTACCGCCACCCATTCCGGCTGTTATGAAAACCATGCTGCAATCCTGAAGACTTTCGATGATTTCATCTTTGCTCTCTTCAGCCGAACTCTCTCCCGTTTCAACATTACCGCCGGCTCCCAGTCCCCCGGTAAGCTTGGGGCCAAGTTGAACTTTCAGGTCAGGCTCACAATTCTGAAGAGCCTGAAGGTCGGTATTCATACCGATGTATTCTACGCCCACAATGTCAGCACTCAGCATTCTGTCGATTGCGTTGCAACCGCATCCGCCAATACCGGCTACGATAATTTTAGGTTTTCCGTGGAATTCCTCGGTCACATCCACGATCTGCAGCCTTGGTCCTTCTTCCTGTTGTATCATTTTCTACTCCTGTTCACTACCTGAGTTTATTTATCAATCCTTTTATCCGAAATACCGCTTTACCCAAAGGGTTTGTTTTTTTCCTCAACTCGTACTCGTTCTCCTCTTCATGAGAAAGAAGCACTAAGCCAACCGCGTTGGAAAATTCAGCACCTTCTATTAAGGAAGATGACATGTCTATTCCACCGGGCTTCCCGATTTCAACAGGGATTCCGATTATCCTTGACGCCATAGAGGTTAAACCTCTCAGGTAAGATGTTCCACCGGACAGCACTATACCGGCAGGCAGATCAGATTCCTGTATTCCAGCCTGTTTCAATTCACAGATAATGTCTCCAATAAGGTTGCCGGCACTTCTGTAAGCGATTTCGTTTACGGCTTCATCCGTGATGGGAATGGTGCTTCTCCCTCCGAATGTACTCACCGTTATTTCCCTGTCTCCGGACTTTCCGGTAAGATCGATATATTCCCTTTTCAGTCGTTCAGCTTCATGTCTTGGAATTCGAATTTGCTGGAGAGCACTCGTAATAGATTCCCCGCCTGTTGGAATTACCGCAAGGTGAGCCAGCACACCGGAATGGAACACCGCTATATCGGTTGTATCAGCTCCTATATCCGCCAGGACCACACCCATTTCCATTTCGTCGGGAGAAAGGACGGATCGCGCGGTTGCAGATGCAGCCGGGTAAATCGCTGAAACACTTTTCCCGGCATTCAGTATAACCTGCTCCAGGTTCATAACAGCGGTTCTGTCCGCGATTACCATGTATATATCAGCGGTCAGTCTTTCAGCCCTCAGTCCCACCGGAGGCCGCAAAAGCCTGCTGGAGCCATCAATCGTATATCCGCATTTCTCCGTCCTGAGGACTATTGATTCCCTGGGCAGTTTTATAAGCTGAGCGGTTTCCATCGCATCCTCAATGTCCGTCCAGGTTACTTTTCCGGATACGAATTCATCTTCCCTCTCAACATTCACCGTGCCTCTTCCGGGAAATCCCCTGACATGTGACCCGCTGATCGAAACGGCTGTATCGGTTATTTTCCAGGATGATATCGATTCCGCTTCCTCAACTGCTTGAGATACGGCTTCCGCAGCCCCCTGCAGATCCACGATAACCCCCTCAAGTACACTTCCCGAAGTGGGAGCCTGGCCTGCTCCGGTTATGTGCAGGTCTCCCTGTTCGTCTACTTCCGCTACAACACAGACTGCGTTTTCGCTTCCAATATCCACCCCGGTATAAATCCTGGGATTCATAGTTCATTCCCCCGAATTGATGCGTTGTCCGCCAGTGTTCTCAGTACCGCCTGATTTGAATATCTCATGTCCACCTGACCCAGGTTGTCGTAACCGGAGAGTGATGAAACAAGCTGCCGGTAACTGTCCCATCTCTCGGAAAAATGATCGAATCCCAGAAGAACCTCGTATCCGTTATTAACGATTACCGACAATCCCCTGCCGGTATACCTGAAGAGAAGACTGTCACAGGGCAGTTCTCCGGATCTCAGCCATAGCGCGAATCTTCTTGAAAATACGGATCCAATCTTCTCATTTGATTCAATTACCGGAATACTGTCGATCAGAAAGCGCTCCGGAAGTATTTCACCAAGTGATGAAACAGCTGCCGTTCCGGAGGAGTCACTTATAGCGAACACTGGTTCCGAGAGACTGATTTCAAGTAGCAGACCTCTGAAAGGTAACCGGCTCACACTGGCCGAATCAATTCCCGGTACGGCGGACAATTTCGATTGAATCGAAGATGGATCGAGCTGCCAGATGGAGATTCCGAAAAGAGGTTTAACAATCTCAGAAACAGCCGATGAGTCCGCATGCCGTATTCCCCTTATCCAGACGGTATCGAGATCGAACGCGCCTCCTCTTTCCAACCACCTGTAGCCCATAGCCATCGCGAAGGTAATCAGCCCTGAAACAAGTAAAAACCAGAACGCTGTCCTCCCTCTATCCTTCATTCGGAAGCCTTTACGAATTCTCTAGCGTATTTGTCAACGGTTCCGGCTCCCATGAACACAATTATTTCAGCTTCCCGCATAGCGATTTTTTCCTCCAGATCGGTGGGCATGCATAATTCGCAGCTGATACCTGCCCTGACGGCCGCGTCAACTACCAGACGGCTGGTGACACCGGGCACAGGTTTTTCCCTGGCCGGATAAATGGGAAGTAATAATGCCCAGTCAGCCCTGCTGAGTGCCTTTCCCATATCTTCCGACTGAGATGCCGTCCTTGAATAAAGATGTGGCTGAAACACTACGCCGATTTTTCCGCCTGAAAGCTGTGAAACCGCCTGGAGTGCGGCGTCAATTTCATCGGGATGGTGCGCGTAATCGGAAATAACTGTCGCGGAACCACAGTTTCCAATCCTCTCAAGTCTTCTTGACACGCCTGGAAATGATTCGAGTGCTTTCACAGAATCAATCGTTTGCACCCCCGCCGTCTCCGCAAGAGCGATTGCCGTTTCAGCATTCCTGAGGTTATGATTTCCCGGAAGAGGAAGCGTTCCTTCGATTCCGTTAATCACATACTTCTGCCGCCATCGATCAGCCTTCAGCAACCTGCAGAATACCAACCCGTTTTCTCCGGTTGTCACTACTTTCCTGTCGATTCTTTCTGCCCATTTAGCCAGATCTCTGTTCAGAAAGGGAACAACTGCCGTTCCCCCCGGAAGAGTCATCTCAAGGAACACACCGAATGCGACGGAGAGTGCTTCCGCGGTTCCGTAGCATTCCAGGTGTTCTATGGCAAAAGAAGTGACCGCGGCGGATTTCGGCCGTAGTCTCAGGAAAGTCCTGTCATATTCATCGGCCTCGATTACCGTAAGCATCGAACCCGATCTGAAATTTCCACCCCATGCACTGACCGCGCCACCCAGCATGACCGTCGGGTCGTAACCGGTCATTTGCAGTATCCAGCCGGTCATAGCGGTCGTGGTTGTTTTTCCATGGGCTCCCGAAACCGCTATCAGCTGCGGAGTATTGGCAAGTTCGGCCAGAGCTTCGCTTCTTCGAAGAACGGAAATTCCCTTTTGTCCTGCACGTACGATCTCCGGATGATCTGAAGGTATCGCCGCGCTGAAAACAACCCTGTCCGCATTTTCAATATGAGCAGGATCGTGCACTTCCGAGACATCTATTCCCGCGCTGAGAAGTTCCTGAAGATTCTCTCCGGGATTTCTGTCGCAGCCGCTCACTTCAAAACCGCGGCTTTGATACCACAGGGCCAGTGAACTCATTCCGCTGCCGCAGATCCCGATGAGATGCACCCTGGTGGCCATCAGTGGTTCCCCCTGTTTATCACGATATCGGCTATGATTCCCGCCGGATTATCGGGCATGATTTCCAGCAGGCACCTTTTCATTTCCTGAATTTTATCCGCATCCTCCAGAAGACTGGTTACCGTTTTCCACAGAGCTTCTGGACAGGTTTCATCCTGAGACAGTGCGAGAGCCCCGCCTCTGTCAACAATCTCCCCCGCGTTTTTCTCCTGATGGCTATCTGCGGCAAACGGATATGGTATGTAAATCGCCGGGATTCTGAACCATGTTAATTCCGCTATCGTCATCGCGCCCGCGCGGGCTACCGCGATATCAGCCGCGGAATACAGCATGGCGGGATCGTCAGTAAAATCAATTATCCTTATCATGAATGAATCGGATGATTCCTTAACGACACGTTCGATATCCCTGCTGCCGCATTGAAGCAGCACGTAAGTTCCATCGGGAGCTTTCAAAGCGGAATCGTTAATAGCTCTGGCTCCCTGACTGCCGCCCAGGAAAAGAACGACGGGAACATTATCAGGTATATTCAGTTTCTTTCTTGCGAATTCTCTGTCGTACTTCGTTAGAGAGAGCCTGACGGGATTACCGGTGTATGTGGTTTCCTTTTTGAAACCGGCAGCAGTCGAGTAAAAACCTGTCAGTACTTCTTTTACAAACCGTGAAGCAAGCCGATTAGCCCGTCCGGGAATACTGTTCGATTCGTGTATCAAAGAAGTAATGCCAAGGCTGCGTGCCGCGAGAACCGGAAAAAAGCTCGGGTAACCCCCTGTGGCAAAAAGCACCGAAGTTTTCATACTTCGCAGCAGTTTCCTTGCCCTGATAAACGCTTTTACAGCCCGAAATGGAAGCAGCGCAATATCAGAAATTCCCCTGTCAATCCTCGGAGGATTGAGAATATGTACACTGTCACCGAATCTTTTGTACATTCTTCCATCAACCGGTCGCGGTGTCGCGATAAAATCTACAGCGGTACCGGGAGCTTTTTCCCGGATAGCTTCCGCTACCGCGATCGCTGGACTTATGTGTCCCCCCGTACCTCCTCCAGCGATGGCTATCTTCATCTTAGCGCCCCTTCGCCGGCCACTCTGGACACTATTCCAAGGGTTCCTACACTGACGATTAAATTTGAGCCGCCCCAGGAAATCAGCGGAAGCGGCATGCCCGTGGATGGAAACATTCTTGTAACTACGGCTATGTGTATGAACATCCCCAGCGCGATTGAAGCTATAAGGCCTCCCGATACGAGGTATCCGAACAGGTGATCGGCATTATCAGCAATAATCCATCCGGACATCAGCAGCAGTATCAGAAGAGTCAGAATCAGCAGTACACCGGCCAAACCCGACTCTTCGCCGATGACAGCCAGTATGTAATCAGAAAACGCCTCCGGCAGAAAACCTCTCTGCTGTCTTCCCCTTCCTATACCCCTGCCCATCATCCCTCCGCTACCGAGTGCGATACAGGCCTGTTCCGGCTGATATGTTGATGCGTCAGCGGCATTTCCGGGAGAAAACCAGCTTACCAGTCTTTCCCTTCTGTACTCCGAAGAAAATATCACTGTTGAAGCCAGCGCAAGCATAATCAGGAACAGAACCAGCATATCCCTGAATCTTGCCTCAGCAAGGAAAAGAACGATTACCATTACAAGAAGTATGTACATGCCTCCCGCAAAATCAGGCTGAAAAGCCACCAATGCCGCCGGAACCAGGGCAAGAACGGTCAACCAGGCAACTCCGGCACCCGTACGGGCACGGATAGACCCTCCCGATAAAAGGGATGCGGCAAGAATTATGTACGCAATTCTTGCTATTTCTGAAGGCATTATCCGGAAACCGCTGAACAACACAAACCATCTTGCCGATCCGTTTATTACCGGTGCCCACCGGGAACCCCTGAGGGGCAGAAGAAGAACCAGCATTGCCAGAGAGAACAGGTAGAAGAAGGGAGCCGCTTTTTTCAATACCGCGGGTGGAATGCTCCACGCGAGCAGTCCGGCAACGATCGCGATGATTACCTTCTTTATATGAAGTACCAGAAACAGGGTACTTGATTGAGAATCGGTGAGCAGGAGAGATTTAAAGGAACTCGCGGTATAAACGGCAAGTGTTCCCAGAATCAGCAGCAGAACCGCTGAAATGAGCATCATATTCCGGGCTCCGGATGATCTGAAAGTAATCATTTCAGATCCTCAACAAGCTTCCGGAAGTGTTCTCCACGTTCCTCAAAATTACCGTACTGATCAAAACTCGCGCATCCCGGGCTCAAAAGCACAACATCGCCATCCTCCGATTCTTCGACCGCACGTTTCACTGCATTCTCCATGATATTCTCAAGGAAGACTGGTACTGTACCGGACCAGCAGTCTTTCAGCATCTCCGAGGAATCCCCGATAAGGATAAGCGTTTTAACCCTTGCTGTTATCAGGTTCCTGAGCAGGCTGTAATCGGTTTCCTTGGCAATTCCACCGGCAATGAGTACAACAGGTTCCGTGAAACTCTTCAAAGCGACATTAAGAGAATCGGGATTTGTTGATTTTGAATCGTTCACGAACGAAACACCGTTACGATTTCTTATCCATTCGATTCTGTGAGGAACTCCTCTGAAGGATGACAGTCCTTCGACCATCTTCTCAGGCTCCAGTCCGGTTTTACTGGCGAGACATATAACCGCGAGGGCGTTTGACAGGTTATGCAGGCCGGGCAGTGATATTTCCCTTTTATCAATTACGAATTTTCTGCTTCTTGAATCAGCAAAATAGATGGAGTTGTTCATAGTAAACGCTCCGGAACCCGGAATTTCATCTATTCCGAAATACAATTCCAGACCGGCGGTCCTGTGAGCAAGCGGGATCGACCCGGGATCGTCTCCGTTAAGTACAAGCAGGTCACCGTTCCGCTGATTCATGAATATTCTCGCCTTGGCATTGATGTATCCATCAATATCTCCATGACGCTGAAGATGGTCGGGAGTGATATTGAGTATAGCGGCAGCGGAAGGTCTGAAAATTTCCGTTGTCTGAAGCTGGTAGCTGCTGACTTCCAGGGAGATGAAATCAGCGTCAGGATTCTCGATAATAGCGGTACTGAAAGGATAACCGGTGTTCCCGGCCACGCAGGATCTCAGTCCGGCTTTTCCAAGTGTGTACCCCAGCCATTCGGCTGTAGTTGTCTTTCCATTTGAACCGGTAATGGCCAGTATGGGGATATCCGTATTCCTGAACGCGAGTTCGATCTCCCCTATGACCGGAAGACCCAGTTCGCGTGCGGCTGCGGGCAGGCCTGCAGCCGGGTCAACACCCGGACTTATGACCATACCGTCAAGGCTGCCTATGCAATCGATAATTCCATCCCCGGTAACCATCCGCTCACAATCCGGACAAACCGGTATATCGCTCCTTCTGTCGAATCCTGTTACCGAGAATCCCTTCAACCTAAGAAGCGCGGCTGCGGCCCTGCCGCTCTTTCCAAGTCCCAGTACCCCGATATTTTTCCCGCCATCTGTCCAGTATCCCATACTCACCTTATCTTCAATGTTGTCAATCCCAGAAGTCCGAGAATAGCCGCTATTATCCAGAACCGAATAACTACTTTACTTTCCATCCACCCTTTCAGCTCAAAATGATGGTGAATGGGTGCCATGAGAAAAATCCGTTTCCCGGTCCTTTTGAACCAGCTTACCTGCAGAACCACGCTGAGAACCTCAACCACGAAAACTCCACCTACAAGGAAAAGGAGGAGTTCATTCTTTGTTACTACCGCCATGGAACCGATTGCGCCTCCCAGAGCGAGAGAACCGGTATCCCCCATGAAAACCGTCGCCGGGGGCGCGTTGAACCACAGGAAACCCAGGCTCGCGCCGGCCATGGCACCGGCGAAGATCGATACTTCTCCTACCCCGGGGAGGTAGGAAAATTGCAGGTAATCGGAGAATCTCACATGTCCAAGAAGGTAAGCCATTACACCGAAAGTCAATATTGAAACAAGGCTTACTCCGGTCGCAAGCCCGTCCAGGCCATCTGTCAGGTTAACCGCGTTAGCCGTTCCGACGAGGACGAGAGCAACAAAAATAATATAGAACAGGCCCAGATCGATCCTGATTCCCTTGAAGAATGGAACTGTTGTCTCCGTGGATATGATATCGATATCCCGGGTGGATTCCAGATCTATTGTGCGCACGGAAGGTATCAGCGACGGATGAGGATGAGTACTTCCGGGTGTTACCGGGCTGAAACAGAGCCACGCACCGAGGGCGATACCCAGAGCGAACTGACCCGCCAGTTTGTATCTTCCTATAAGCCCTTTGGAGCATTGTCTGACAACCTTCAGATAATCATCAAGCAAGCCAATCAGACCCATCCAGATCGTCGAAATCAGTACGACCATAAGTGAACGGTTATTGAGCCTTCCCCACAGCATTATCGCCAGAAGAACGGACAGGAGAATAATGAAACCTCCCATCGTGGGCGTGCCTTCTTTTTTCAGATGACTCCGTGGACCATCGTCCCTGACCGTCTGACCAATCTGGTGTTTCTTCAGGAATCTTATGATGAAGGGACCCGCAGCGAAAGCAATAATCATAGCCGTGAAAGTAGCTCCCGCTGCGCGGAAAGTGATATAACCGAAAAGGTTGAAAATGGAAGCAGATTCCCTCAATGGATATAAAATCCAGTAAAACATCAGATACCTTCTTCCAGAGAACGAACCAGTT
This sequence comes from uncultured bacterium, assembly GCA_964582075.1. Lineage (GTDB taxonomy): Bacteria > Fermentibacterota > Fermentibacteria > Fermentibacterales > JCC-6 > Aegiribacteria. The sequence continues at coordinate 12,188 of CAZOQQ010000002.1, forward strand.
CGCTGAGCTTCAGTGAATTCGAACCCTTTACGAGTACCGTACATTCGGGAGGAGCGATATTTCTGAGTATTTTCAGTGCGTCCTTCCAGTCTTCGGCCACATGAGTATCCGTGTTCGTAACTGTCCTTTTCACGGAATCGTACACATCCCCGGTCAGGATAATGAAATCCAGCCCGATGTTGTCCGCCCGCTCCAGTATTTCCGCGTGATATCCGGGACTCCCGGCGCCCAGCTCACGCATGTCGCCAAGAACCGCTCCCCTGTGCCCCTTTACAGCCTCAAGCACTTCAAGGCAGGCACGGGTTGAATCGGGGTTCGCGTTGTAGCTCTCATCCAGAACAGTCAGCCCTCCCGCTTCAATAATCCTTCCCCTGCCCCCTGGCGGAGTAACTTTTTCAATTGCCCCGGCAGCCTTCCCCGGCTGTGCGCCCAGAGTATCCGCCATAAGCAGTGCGGAAACCGCGTTCATCATATTATGTTTTCCCCTGAACTGCAGTTTTATTTCTATTTTCCATGGGTAAACAACGCATATACCGTTCTCCTGTTCGAACCACGCGTCACCACCGTTCCCGAAATACCTGATATTCAGTCCGGTGGCGCGGGCCGTTCGGTCAAGAATCTCTTCACCGGCTGGAATAACGCAGGTTCCGCCGGAAACTGTAGTCCGAATCAGCTCTGCTTTTGCTTTTGCTATATCATCCAGGGAATCAAAATACTCCATGTGAGCATGTCCTATATTCGTTATCAGACAATCAGATGGAGAAGCAATTCCGCCCAGACGCAGCAGTTCACCGGCATGGTTCATACCAAGTTCGAGAACAATAATGTCCACATCCTTTTCCGGGGCATTGAGAAGTGTAAGCGGCATACCGAGATGGTTGTTAAGATTTCCGCTGGTGCTGTATACTGTGAATTTCGATTTCAGCGCCGCTGTGAGAAATAATCTGGTGGTCGTTTTACCGCTTGATCCTGTAATCGCGACAACTCTTGAACCAATGGTATTTCTTCTCCATTCGGCAGCATCAAGAAGTGCCTTCTCAACATTCTCCACAAGAACGACCCCCTCGCGCCTGCCTCCGCGCGATACCACGGCCATACCACCATTTTCGATAACATCATCCACGTACGCATGACCATCCGTTCTGCTTCCACCCAGAGCGAAGAACAGACAGTCTTTGCAGGATTCTCTTGAGTCGATTATTGCGTGACCGATTTTTCTGTCGGCACTTTCAGGGGCAATCCAGCCGCCCGCGGCATTCGCGATATCGATCAGGCGCATCATTTCATCACTTCTTTCAGCGCGTTGATGGCTTCTTCACGATCATCAAAATGAATTTTTCTTCTGCCGAGGACCTGGTAATCTTCATGCCCTTTACCGGCAATTATTACTACATCCCCTGTTTCTGCGAGCCGGATTGCCGACCTTATTGCTGTTCGTCTATCTGGTTCCACGATTATCGTGCGGGATGATTCCCTATCCAGTCCGGCGATTATTTCACTTATAATGGCATCCGGAGCTTCGGTTCTGGGATTATCACTGGTAATTACCAGAATATCCGCGATGCTTTCGGCTACTCTTCCCATGACAGGTCGTTTCGTGGAGTCCCTGTCACCTCCGGCACCAAAAACAACTATTACCCTGTTTTCCGCAAGTTCCGATGCCTGAGCAAGCACCCTCTCAAGAGCATCGGGTGTATGCGCGTAATCAATTGCGACCAGGAAGTTCTGTCCAGGATTCACCGGCTGAAATCTCCCCGGCACACCGGGAAAATCCCTGAGATATTCCGAAGCGGACTCCGGACTGATACCAAGTTCGACAGCTGCTGAAAGAGCTCCGGCGGCATTGAAAATATTGAATCTTCCGGGGATGTTCATCTCAACCTGGTTTGAATCAGCGCGGGTATGAAAGCGGAATGAGATCCTTCCGGTTTCTGATTGTATATCACTTACACGGTAGGAATCATTTTCCCTCGTTCCGAATGTTACAGCACCATCTATAGAGGGATAACCTTCCGAATAGGTGCCTGTTATCGAACTTCCGTTTTTCTTGACAAGATCGAACAGATGTATTTTGGAATTCAGGTAGTCATCCATACTGCGATGATAATCCAGATGGTCCTGCGTAATATTGGTGAACAGAGCAACATCGAATCTAACGTCTTCCACCCTGCTGAGAGAGAGAGCATGACTGGATACTTCCATCACGCAGCACCTGTCATGTTTCCGGACCATCTCCCTCATCATTCGAGCGATATCCGGGGCGCATGGTGTAGTCATCGATGCCTTGACTTCCTCCCCGCCGATGATATGCCCTGTTGTTCCCATTATTCCGCTCTGCATACCGTGCTTCTGAAGGATCCAGTGAAGCATTCTGGCCGTTGAGGTTTTACCGTTGGTCCCGGTAATCCCGACAGTGATCAGCTCATTCCATGGATAATCGTAAAACCTGGCGGAGATCATGGACAGAATTTTCCTGTTATCGTGCTCGGGATTTTCGAATACCCTGGAATCATCAAGAGAGCGATGTTCCGCAAGAACAACTGCGGCACCGTTATCCAGAGCCTGCTGCATATAAAGATGTCCGTTTGTCTCGAAACCCTTTATCGCAACAAAGAGTGATCCGGGAATCACTTTTCTCGAATCATTCTCAATCGATGTGATTTCCGTTGAGGCAAGTTCTCCCGGAACTTGAATCCCGGTTTCCCGCAGCAGATCCGACAGAATCATTGAAATACACCCGCTAACAGATTGCTGTTCTGACTGCCAAGCGCGAGTTCAGGCTCAACCGCGAGAATTCTCGATGCAATTTCCGAGAAAACGGGGGCCGCCGAAGTGCTTCCCCACCTGAATTCAAAATCCGGACTGTCTATTACCACGGCAAGAACAAAACTCGGATTTTCTGCGGGAACGAGCCCGACGAATTCGCTCAGATATTCGTTTCTGCCGCTCATTTTTTCCGCTGTACCGGTTTTTCCGCCCACCACGACCCCATCCACGGCCGCGCTGCCGCCAGTTCCTTCCTGTACAACCAGTCTTAATGTGGAACGTACTGTACGCGCGGTCCCGGATGAAACAGGATGAGAACGTACTATTGATTCTTCACTTACCCATCGGTTTCCGTCCAGGCGGGCTTCAAGAAGTCTGGGATAGTAAAGAGTCCCTCCATTGGCAATTATGCCGTACGCCAATGCAAGCTGAAGGGGTGTTACAGTTACTTCCTGTCCAATCGCGATTTGCGCCGAAGACACTCTGGACCATCCCGGTGATCCGGGAACGGGTAGAATACCCTTCGATTCGTCGGGGTACTCCACCATGGTCTGCAGGCCGAATCCGAATCGACTGCAGTATTCGCAGAGAGTCGTGTCCGAAAGAAACCTGGACAGCATCACCGTTCCAACGTTACTGGAGTTGATAATGATTTCATCCCGGGACAGTATTCCCATTTCGTGGGCATCGGAAATATTCTCCCCCGCGACATTGATATACCCGTCGCTGCAGTCGAACATTGCGTCTTCGTCGACGACACCCTCTTCAATGCAGGCCGCATAAGTAACGATCTTGAATGTCGAACCCGGTTCATGATATCCCTGAAAACAGTGGTTCATAGCAAGGGAACCGTTCCCGGCTCTTACCGGCACGCTGCCTGCCGCAAGAATCTCCCCGTTGTTCGGATCAATAAGCACCGCGGCAGCCCAGTCACAGTTGAACCGGCTCATCGCACTTTCAAGTTCTTCCATCATTATGCACTGAAATCTGGCATCTATTGTAAGCATGATGTCTTCGCCATCGACAACCGGTGAATTATCGGCATCGGGGTCGGTCAGGTTGTATCTGCCGGTAGCACTTCTCTCTATGAAGAGGCTTCCATCAATTCCCTGTAAACTTGTGTTGAACCAGCTCTCGACTCCTTCAGAATGTTCAGGGGTATACCTTCCGACAATTCCCGCAGTCAGGTCACCCATGGGATAGGTGCGTTCCTGCCTGACCTCCGCGTTCACCCCTGACGGCAAACCTGAATTCATAAGATCCACCGCATCAAGATAAGGTACATCAACGGCCAGGATCTGATTGCCTGAACGCCTCTCTATCGGAATTTCCGCCAACGCGCGGTTACCTAAACGCCGCACAAGACTATCGATCAGAACGGTTTCATCGGATGGGACTTCGGGCCAGTAAACCTGGAATGTGGAAACGGCTCTGTTACCGGCCAGGAGGTACCCGTTCCTGTCCAGTATTCTTCCCCTGCGAGCTTCCACATCGATCCGGGTTGTATGCTGATTACACGCTACAACGGAATAGTGCCGATGATGTACTATCTGAATATTCACCAGCCTGCCGACAACTATCAGGAAGCCAATCAGAGTTGAAATCATGAGCATCTTCAGCCTGGCAGATCGCCTCTCCAGAGAAATCTCAGCGTTCCATGCAGACATACTGATCACCTCCTGATGCTTCAAAATCCACTCTCTGAATTGAGAATCGATGAAGGGGCACAGGGGCAAGACCGAGTTCCGTGCCTACCCTCTGAAGCCTCTCCGGGCTCAGAAGAGCCGCCCTTTCAACCAGCAGTTCATCACGTCTCCAGCTGAGCTGACGATTAATTTCAGCCAGGTTCTTGTACCTCATTGAAAGCGCCAGTCTCCAGTTATAGATCCCGGCTTCCAGAACGATGAGAAGCAGTATTCCCCCTGCCACGACAAAAAGTATTCTGCGCAAACCCGTTTTCATACCCTTATCCCCATGCGAAGCCTTGCCGACCTTGCTCTGCCGTTCTTCCTTATTTCTTCCCCACCGGGAAGAACCCAGACAGGCGAATACTGTTTATACCTGGGGTTATCACGGAAGAGCAGCTTAATTCTCCTGTCCTCTATTGAGTGAAACGTAATGAAAGCGATTCTTGCGCCTGGCTCGGTCCAGTCGGCCAGGCCGTTTATCATTTTTTCAAGCTGAAGAAGCTCTTCGTTCACGGCTATTCTGACAGCTTGAAAAACCCGGGAAAGGATCTTGAATGAATTTCTTCTTACAGAGCTGTTTATTATCTCAGCAAGCTCTACGGTAGTTTTTATCGGCCTGTGTCCCGCAATTGCTTTAGCTATCCTTCTGCTTCTGCCTTCTTCACCGTATTTGTAGATGATATCGGCTATCTCTTTCTCGGACATTCCGTTCAGAAGTTCCGCGGCAGTTACTCCTTCGGTGTCATCAAATCTCATATCAAGAGGACCTTCGAACCTGTACGAGAACCCCCTTGCGGGCTCATTAAGTTGTATTGATGAAAGTCCAAGGTCAAAAAACGCGGCCGAAGCTTTTTTAAATCCATGCTCGTTCATGATATCCGGTATTTCTGTATAACTTCCCCGCCGCACGGTTATTTCAGGATTGTTCCTGAACCTGTCCGTCAGGATCGATACGGCAGCAGGATCACGATCAACGGCTAAAAATTCCATCTCCGGAAGTGCTTCGCTGAGCAACGCAAGATGCCCTCCCGCTCCCGCTGTTCCATCAACAAGCAGTCCCCTGTTCGTACCTCCCGAAAAATATTCAACTACCTCGGCTGCCATTACCGGCACATGAGCCGGCAAACTGGTTCTGTCCGGAGAATTGCTTTTCGATAATTCATCTGCAAACATTGAAACCGGACCTCCTGAAAAGGTAGAGATTTCAACTAGTAAATATCTATATCGATTTCTTCAATCGCTTCTTCCAGAGTGGATACCTGCTCCTCTTCCCGTCCGGCGTAACGTTGCGCATCCCATAATTCAATTGAGTCGAGAAGGCCGATGAAAACAACCTCGTGGGTTATACCGGAAACTTCGATCAGGTCGTTTGGAATGGTTATCCTGCCCTGTCCGTCTATATTCACTGATCGAATGTACTGCGAGAATTCACGAATGATATCTCTGTTTCTTCTGCTGTTCCTGGATAGAGATGCCAGTCCATCTCTGACCTTCCGCCATTTTTCGGGCGGATACAGAATGAGGCTTCCCTCCATACCCTTACCAATAAGAAGACCTTCTTTTGGCAACTGCTTTCTGAACTGTGCCGGTACGCTTACCCGTCCCTTATCGTCAAGCGTATGTATATGTTTTCCAGTGTATTCACTCATAGGTTATCCTCCAGCTCAATTCTATCCCACAATTTCCCACTGTCAACCCATTTCATGGGATAACATCCCACACAGATTTCATCGTTAGATATACGAATCTTCTATATACTTGATATATCGATATTTACGCGGATATATAGATCAAATGGAATATGTTGTGCGGATTCTACCTTATATGAAGATATACTGTTTTATGCTTTTGGCGGACTGTAATACATCGGGAGACATTCAGAAAAGCCTTCAGAGGTTACCGGGGCTTCTTCCTTTTCATGGTTTTAACGCGGCGTTTTTTTCTTGCTTCATCCTGGTAGTAATAGTTGTACCTGTAAGTATAATAACTGTACGATGTATAAGTATTCATGGGATTGAATCCGTTCAGAACAGCTCCGATACAATAACCTGAACCCTTCTGGAGTTTCTCCCAGGCTGATTTAAGCACTTTCCTGTCTATTTTCTTCGCGCCCACAACCATAAGAGTGGCGTCCATTTCAGAACTCATAACAACAGGATCTGTTACAACGGCAACCGGGGGGCTGTCGAAAATAATCATATCCCATGAATCCCGCAGACGGGAAAGAAAACTGCTGAACCTTTTACTGCCAAGCAATTCTGACGGATTGTGGGGTATGTACCCGCACGTAAGTACGGACAGGTTCTCAACCTTCGTGCTGCTAACAGCTTCTTCCAGCTTAACGACACCGGCTATGGCTTCTGAGAAACCCGGTTCCCGGGAAAGAGAGAATATCTTATGCATGACGGGTCGCCGCAGATCGGTATCCACAATAAGAACTTTCGTTCCGGTCTGCGCAATTGCTATGGCAAGATTCCCGGCCGTCGTGGATTTCCCCTCCCTCGGACCGGCGCTGGTAATCAGAATCGAATGTATTCCTTTATCGACTGCGCTGAAACGAAGACTTGTTCTTAAATCCCGGTACGCTTCACTTGCTGCCTGCCTGGGCGCTGTTATCATTATAAGTCCCTGCGTGCCACTCTGCAGTTCAACAACATCTGACCTGTGAACTTTTGGAATAACACCTATTACGGGAATGTCCAGATTCTCTATATCTTCGGGATTCTTGATTGAAGAATCGATCTGTTCCTTCAGGAAAATAAGACCGATTCCGGCAGCCAGTCCGGCGAATATTCCCAGGATTAAATTCCTTTTTTTATTCGGTTTTATCATACCGCCCGGAAGGGCTGTATCGACAATCGTCACGTTGCCTATCTGGCCTGCTTCGGTAATTCTGACTTCTTCGTACTTCGTTCGAAGCAGGAGGTAAATATCTTCGCTCACGGATTCATTTCTTTCCAGTCTTGCGAGTCTGAGTTCAAGTTCCGGGAGAACGGAAATACTGTCTTCCAGGTCACTTACAACGGATCGAAGAACGGATTCCCTGATTCTTTCCGCGCGGAGCTGTGATTCAACCGAAATGAGGTCTGATACTATCCCCTGTAAAGACTGGGCCGGGTCGTACGGGTAATTGCTGTAGGCAATCTCACCCAGAGCCTGCGTCAGGGCTTCTCTCCTGGTTGTAATTTCATTATCCAGATCCCTGATAACTTCATCATCCACGGTATTGCCCTGACCTACCAACGAAGCCCTGGATGATTCAAGGGCGGCCAGATCGCTCTCAAGCTGTGAAATAAAAGTGGAATTCAAACTTGTAATATCTTCCGCGAAATCGGCGCGACTGCTTTCAAGCTGATCGGAATAGTATGCCTTCTGCGCCTGAAGAGCTCCCTGCTCGGTTCTGGAAGTGGCAGCGGAAGTTTCGAATATCGAAAGATTTCTGACAATCTGGGCAGTTTCTCCACTCAGGCTGACTATTCCGTTCTCCTCTTTGAACATGGTAAGGGAATCCTCAGCTTTGGCCAGTTCAACCGCTACTATATCCAGTTGTTCCGCAAGGAATTCTTTAACTATCGTATTTTCACCACGCTCGTCAGCAAGATTTTTCCTGTAATAAGTCTGAACAACAATATTGGCCAGCACGGCCGCGGCTGCTGGGGAATGTCCTGTAGCGGAAAGAATGAAAAAATCTGTATCCTTCATGTTGCTGACAGTAATGTTACCCCTGGTCAACCCGACCAGAGAAGCCCTGAGATTGTCCTGAGGTATCTCGCCGAAAAGAATGGTTAACAGGCTGTCCGAATTAGGTGACCTTATAATTGAATCGGCCACGGCTTCAGCCATGCTTCTGCTTCGAATGATCTGTATCTGGTTGTTACGTTTCGGATCCATCTCGAACCATAGCACGCTTGACATGTTAAGAGCCTGTGTCATGTTGCTGCTGAGATCGTAAATGAACGTGGCAGATGATCTGTATACCGGTTCTGTTCTTGACGTTATCCATACGCTTGCTATTATGGATACAATAAGAAATCCCAGTATAATCCACTTGTTATGAAACAGGAGCCAGAGATACTCCGAGATATTTATCGACTCATGTTCATCCTGAAAAGTGTTTTCATTCATCGCTGGGTCATTATCCAAATCAGGTTAACCGCAACAATTATTTTGTATGAGAAATCAATCGCGGACTTCCACCATTCAAAATTTCTTGTTGGTATATTAATTGTAGCACCAGGCTCCAGATCCGGAACCGGGCCTCCTTCAGCATCCAGAAAACGGTCGAGATTGTATTTTATTTCACTGTCCGCGTACACTATTCTCACATCGCTGAGTTTAGCTTTGGAAGTAGGCCCTCCCGCGGCGGATATACCCGCTATGAGATCGGCATCGACAGGCACAAGGTAAGTTCCGGGACTCCTGACCTCTCCCCACACATGAATGCTCATGAGGACTTCGCCTGTCTCCACTCCGGGGACAGTATACCTCTCAAGCCCCGAAGCGAAAAGGACAAGAGAAACCGTAAGAATAAGGACAGTGGAAATTCTCATGCTTTTACTACTTTATCTCTGCCGTTGACTATTTCTGAACACGCGTTCCTTGTATCTACAACAAGATTCGAATTGTCAACTATCCACTGGTAATCGTAGCTGGAGTGATTGGTAATGATTACGGCACAATCGTACCTGTTCAGAACATCTTCGGTTAGTTCAACGGAAACAGGCCTGCGATGGGTCTGCCTTGTTTCACCGATACTCCCCACATACGGATCGTTGTAGTCGACTTCTGCTCCCATATCAAGAAGCTTATCCATAACTTTGAGCGCCGGGGTTTCCCGGATATCGTCTATATCGGGTTTGTAGGCCATCCCGAGAATTAGAACTCTGCTGCCATTCACGCTTTTCTGCCTGTCGTTGAGCGCTTCTGTAATTATTGAAGTAACGAAAACAGGCATCGCGGTGTTGATTTCTCCCGCCAGCTCTATAAACCGGGTGGGCATGTCAAACTGATGAGCCTTCCATGTAAGGTAGAAGGGGTCAATAGGTATGCAGTGCCCCCCAAGGCCGGGTCCCGGATAGAACGGAGTAAAACCGAACGGTTTCGTCGATGCTGCCCTGATAACTTCCCAGATGTCAACACCCATCTTCGAGGCAAGCATTTTCAACTCGTTAACGAGTGCGATGTTAACGGCTCTGTAAGTATTCTCGGTTATCTTTGCCATTTCAGCAACTTCGGGAGAACTTACAGTAACCACATTATCAACCGCGAAAGAGTAAACAAGCGCGGCAGCCTCTGATCCTTCGGAAGTAAGTGCTCCGACAAGCTTGGGTATTGTCCTTGTATTGTAGGTCTTGTTTCCCGGATCTTCCCGCTCGGGTGAGAACGCGACAAAGAAATCCTTTCCGGCTTTCATACCGCTTTCCTCAAGAATAGGCACAAGCTCTTCCCTGGTTGTTCCGGGGTAAGTTGTTGATTCAAGAACGACAAGCTGGCCTGTCTGCAGGTACTTTGATACTTCCCTGCTGGTATCGATGACGTAGCTGAGATCGGGCTCTCTGGATTTACCCAGGGGAGTGGGAACACAGATAATAATCGCATCGGAATTCTTTATTTTCGAGAAATCGGTCGTGCATTTTATCCTGCCTGTTTTCACTGTTTCGGCAATACGCTCGGATGGAATATGTTTAAGGTAGCTTTTCCCCTCTTCGATAAATCTCGCTTTTTCAGGATCGACATCGATACCGGTAACCGTACATCCCCCCCGAACAAATTCAAGAGCTAGTGGAAGTCCGACGTAACCAAGACCGATTATTGCAACGGATGGATGTTCCGATCCATGCAGTCTGTCAACAAATTTCATACATTTCTCCCGATTCCGTAGTAGGTAAAGCCCATGCTTTCCAGTTTAGCCGGATTGAAGACATTTCTGCCATCGAAAATGACGGGTTTCCTCATTATCTTTGACATTCTCGGAAAGTCAGGCTCTCTGAACTCTGTCCATTCGGTTACAAGCACCATGGCGTCAGCTCCGGATACTGCATCGTATACGGATGAAGCGTATCTTACCGAATCGCCGAATATATCTGAAGCATTCTGCATTGCCTGGGGATCGTATACCGATACGCCGGCTCCTCTTTCAAGAAGCCCGTTAATAAGGGTAATAGCCGGAGCCTCCCTGATATCGTCCGTATTGGGTTTGAAGGATATTCCCCATACTCCTATCTTCACGTCTTTCAGATCGTCTCCGAAATGCTCGGAAACCTTCCTGACAAGAAGCCTTTTCTGGTTCTGATTAACTTCGGTTACCGCTTTAAGTACCTTGAGCTCAACACCGTTCTCAAGTGCTGTCTTCTGCAGTGCTCTTATATCCTTGGGGAAGCATGAACCGCCGAACCCCGCGCCTGGAAACAGAAAACTTGTGCCAATTCTTCTGTCGGATCCAATCCCCATCCTGATATCATGCACATCGGCTCCAACAAGTTCACACATATTAGCGATTTCGTTCATGAACGATATCCTGGTCGCGAGAAGGCTGTTAGCAACGTATTTTGTCATCTCGGCACTTCTGTTGCTCATGACAAGTACCGGGTTATTAGTTCTTACAAATGAAGAATACAGTTCCTTCATTACTTCCGCAACTTCGGCGGAATCGGTACCGATAACAACCCGATCCGGTTTCATAAAATCGTCCAGTGCCGATCCTTCCTTCAAAAATTCAGGATTACTGACAACATGCACATCGAACTCGGAGATGTCATGAATCTTTTCCCGGACAAGATCAGCCGTTCCCACGGGAACAGTACTTTTGTTCACCACTATTCTGGGGCCGTCCATGTACTTCGCGATGTCCGAAGCAACTGAGAGTACATGTTTCAGGTCTGCCGAACCGTCCTCGTCAGACGGCGTACCAACGGCGATAAAAATAATAGAACTTTCCTTTACAGCCTGCTCAATATCGGTTGTGAAAGTAAGACGGTTTTCAGCAGTGTTACGCTCTATCATTGGAGATAGACCCGGTTCGTAAATAGGTAATATGCCTCTTTTAAGGTTGTCTATTTTTTCCCTGTTGTTATCCACGCAGATTACATCATTACCCATCTCCGAAAGACAGGTTGCGGCAACCAGCCCCACGTAACCGCTACCAACAACTGCAATGTGCATCTTCCCTCCGGTTCATTATTGTCGTTATCAATGACTGGTAAGCATATTATAAAATATTCATACTGTAAACTAACGTTCCTTTAAAATTCTCCTGTCTCCCTTTCTTACTGTCCAGCCCAGACTGTCAAACAATTCCGCCCATCTCAGCGCCGGTTTCCTTGAGACTCCGATTAGATCCCTTAGTTCACCCAGTGTAAAACCGTCCTTGCCGAACCTGTCTTTTATCTTTTCAATCAGCATTTCGGCTCTTTCGGATGTAACAAGCAAACCATCGTCCAATTCGAATAGAAGCCCGCGTTCAAAAAGAGCACGGGCAAGTACGGGATTCTGTATATCCTTGATGCTGACTCCAAGATTCTCACCCTCTTCTATCCGTGAGAGTACACTGTTAATAGCTTCCCTGTACGCGGATGGGATTTCATTACTGTGGGAAGTCATCGCGAGCCAGTTATCTCTTTTTTCAAGTTTTCCGGATTTAACCAAACTTGCCACCACATCCTTAACGAACCAGCGTGAATATTCAGACAGTATTCTTGAAGGTTCAGAAAGAAGCAATCCGGGACTTACGGGATTATTTTCATGATGATCGGCGAAAAATGCCAGTAATTTATCACACGCTTTGTCAAAATAGACTTTCCTGACCGCGTGCCAGGTGGAACCGTCTTTCATAAGCTTAACTTCCCCTGCTTCAGACATCTTCTCGATAATCTCAAAAATATCATCCCTGACCAGGTAAGTAACTTTTTCCGCTTCATCGGCAGTAAGACCTTTTATTCCCGAATCATCAAGCAACTCCAATAAAATACTCTCAATGTTGCCTGACTCCAGGGCTTTAAGGTGAGAAGTCCTGCCGGGAGCATATTTCTTTCTAACCTTGCGCGTTCCTGTTTCAAGGATGGCCCCTCCACCGATTGTGACAACGGGAGAATAATTCCTTACTATGAACTTGTCCCCCGGGAGCGCAACCACAGGTGATTCAAGTTGAAAATGAACAAATCCCGTTGTCCCCGGGAGTAAAATATCGCCCTCGACCGGTACGGTGCGGGCCATTACCTCGGCCGTGCCGGTATGAAGCCTGACACGCTGATACCTTTTAAGGGGACTGGCATTTTCGAGCAGAGACAATCTTGTATCAAGACTTCTTTTCACCTGAAGAAAACCCGGATCACCTACACAGGATCCCCTTTGAACATCTTCCTTGCGAAGATTAACAAGGTTCAGGGCAATCCTGTCACCGGCCATTCCGGTTTTTACCTCTTTATTCGCGTTCACTCTCATGGAACGAACCCGATAACTCTTACCGCCAGGCTGCAATTCGACTTCGTCTCCAACGGAAACACTGCCCGATATAGCGGTTCCACCTATAATCGTCCCGAACCCGTCAATAACAAAGACTCTGTCAACATCCAGCCGGAATTTTCCCGTTGATTCTCTATGAACGATTTCCTCGGTAAGTTTTACGATTGCTTGCCGAAGTTCCTCCATCCCCTGGCCTGTTATTGAAGATACTTTCAGTACGGGGGTTCCCTGGAAAATAGAATCTTCCAGATATTCCACTATCTCGGTTTCGGCCATCTCCTGCATTTCACTGTCAACAAGATCGCACTTCGTAAGGGCGATTAAACCATTCTCAACACCGAGCAACCGGAGGATATCGAGGTGTTCCCTCGTCTGAGGCATGATTCCCTCGTCAGCGGCGATAACAAGAAGAAAACAGTCAACGGTTGCCGTTCCGGCAACCATTTGCCTGATGAATTTCTCATGTCCGGGAACATCGATGAAGGAGATGATACCGCCATCTTCCGTCGGCATGAAAACGTACCCCAGCTCGATCGTTATGCCGCGTTCCTTCTCTTCTTTCAGTCTGTCAGGATCTGTCCCGGTCAGATACCTGACGAGCTGGCTTTTCCCATGGTCAATATGACCGGCGGTTCCTACTATTACTCCCATAACTCCTGTGCTCCGGAATTAACCAGTAAGGCCAGCGTGGGCAGCTCACCGGGCTGAAGTGTTCTCATATCGAGTTTCAAAAAACCATCCTCAATTCTGGAAGCTACAGCCGGGTCACCAAGCCGCAGTTTCAGTGCCAGGGCTTCGTTATCAGGACTCTTCAAACCGATACCGACCGAAGGAATCGCATAATCCGGAAGTGAACCGCTTCCTATGTAACTGTCTGTTTCCATGATTGTCGCTGAACATGATGCGGGGAGATCCAGAAGGGATTTGAATTCATCGGCTCTTTCGCGAAGCTGGGGCACAGCCATGGAGAACATCCTGTACAGAGGATGATTCTGAATAAGGTACTCCGTATCCTCTCTGAACAGCATCAGCGAGGCTTCAAGGGCGGCTATGGTAAGTTTCCCCACCCTGAGAGCTCTGGCGAGCGGATGTTTTTTAATCTTCTGAATGTACTCCTTCTTACCTGTGATTATTCCTGCCTGCGGCCCCCCTATAAGTTTATCACCTGAACTCGTGACAATCGCCGCTCCGGCTTTGATACTGCCGGAGACTGTCGGCTCAGACGGGAGTCCAAAGTTTTTAAGGTCAATGTACGAACCAGCTCCAAGATCATCAACGACAGGAATACCGAATTCTTCTCCAAGCTTTACCAGTTGTTCCAGTGGAACCTCCTCGGAAAATCCTCTTATCCGGTAATTCGACGGATGAACGCGCAGAATTATGGCAGTATTCTCGTTAATAGCCTCACGGTAGTCCCATAGATGAGTTCGATTCGTACAACCAACCTCACGCATGATGGTCCCGCTTTGATTCATCACTTCAGGAATCCTGAATGAACCGCCTATTTCGACCAGCTGCCCCCTTGAGACTACAACTTCACGCCCCCTTGCGAGGGCCGAAAGTACAAGAAGAGTAGCTCCGGCATTGTTGTTCGCTATAGTGGCGGCTTCAGACCCGGCAAGCTCGCAGATGAGCTTCTCGGTGTGTATATCACGGTGACCTCTTCTTCCCGTTTCGGAGTCCCACTGCAGAATACTGTAACCTCTGGCAACCCGGGTAACTTCCTCAATCGCTCTGTCGGGAAGACATGCTCTTCCGATGGCGGTATGCAGAACCACACCAGTCGCGTTTATAACATTTTTCATCGTTGACGCGGTAAGCATGCGCAACTCAATAAGGGCAAGTTCTTTCAGTCTTCCGGGGGGCGGGGGAGTCTTCCCTTCAAGGATCTCCATACGAACTTTATCAATAGCGCTTCTGCAAGCCAACCTGACTGTCGCGGGTGACCCGTGTTCATCCTCGCCTGTTATTTCTTCCGCAAGTTCATGAACTGCGGGTAATTCCCTCATAATTTCATTGAGCTCTTTGTCATTCATACCTGAAAATCCCTACCCTGCTGATAAGATTTTGCTCCTATCAGGTTAATAGAATTTACCGGACACTTGGAAACGCAAAGACCGCAGCCTATACATTTATCGCTGTCCACAACGTGCCGTTCCTTCAGCTCTCCTTCGATCGCGCTGACGGGACATACTTTGGCACACAATGTACAGCCTACGCAATTTCTGTCAATATAGGCCTTGGGCCTTGCGGGAGCGTTATCCAATATCGCCCCGGTGGGGCATTCCGAAGCGCAGAGACCGCAGTTAATACATTTCTCCGGATCGATCACAGCAAGGAAATTATCAACGGTTATTGCCTGAACAGGACAGGATTTCTCACATTTTCGGCATCCTATGCATGCCATGGCACAGGCTTTTCTTGAAAACCCGCCATTATCAAGGCTCGAACACGCGACAACAACTTCACGATCAACGGGCCACAGTTCTATAATATCCTTAGGACATGCTTCAACACATTTTCCGCATCCGGTACACGCTGTCTTATCAACAACAGGAACTCCGTTTCCTCCCATTTCGATCGCATCGAAGGGACATGCAGCCACACAGTCACCGAACCCGAGACATCCATAGGAACATGTTTTCTGACCGCCCATTATCATGGCCGCCGAAACGCAGTTTGCAGGTCCGTGATATTCGAATTCGTCTCTGGCTGAATGACCTCCATTGCAGTGAACCAGGGCTATCAGCCTTACACTTTCGGATATTTTCTTCCCGACCGCCTCCGCGACTTTCTGGTTAATCTCTATACTTGCCACAACGCATCCGTCAGCGGGAGCGTCACCTTTGACAACCGCTTCCGCGAACTGCATGCAACCGGGGAAACCGCATCCTCCGCAATTCGCTCCGGGAAGAAGACCGTTGATCTTCTCAATAAGCGGATCACGGTGCACCGCAAGCTTCCGAGCCGCGAAAGCAAGCCCCAGGCCAAGGGCAAAACCCATCACTCCAAGTACTATTGCCGGATTTCCAATCGAGTCAGCAAGTGATTCCTGCGCCTGAAATATTCCAGTGAACAGCATCTGAATACTCATCTCATCCTCCCAGTCCGGCAAAGCCAAGGAAGGCGATAGACATCACTCCGGCTACAAGAAAAGCCACGGGTTTACCTTTGAGGGCAGGAGGAATATCAGCCATATCAAGCTTCTGCCTTAAACCCGCCATAAGGACCAGAGCAAGGGTGAATCCGATTCCGGCAGCTATAGCGTTAACCAGTGAGTATCCCAGGCTGTATTTCTCATCGATGTTAAGAACCGCAACCCCCAGAATAGCGCAGTTGGTCGTAATCAGGGGAAGGAATATTCCCAGAGCCTTGTAAAGGGCCGGACTGAATTTCTGCAGTATCATTTCCACGAACTGCACGAGAGACGCGATAATCAGTATGAAAGCGATTGTCCTGAGATACGAAAGCCCCATGGGAACCAGAAGAAGGTTGTACACTGCCCATGAACCCAGCGTCGCCAGGGTCATTACGAATATAACAGAAGCTCCCATACCTATCGCCGAATCCATCTGCCTGGATACTCCCAGGAAAGGACAGATTCCGAGAAACCTTGAAAGTACAAAATTATTCACGAAAATTGAGGCGATGATTATGGCCATCATCTTGCCGAGATCAAAACCCTGGTTTCCGGAATCAGGTGATGCCAGAAGGGTTGAAAGCAGTACTGCGGGGTTCATTACCGACCACCTCCTCTTCGCTTCTCAAGTATGTTGAAGAATCCCAGGATGAAAGCCAGAAGAATAAACGCTCCGGGCGCCAGAATGGCGATAAGCAGAGGCTGATTCTGGTAGGCTGCTCCAAGAAGATTCATGTTCAACCAGGTTCCACTTCCAAGAATTTCACGGAATGAGGCAAGAATAACCATGGCCAGAGTAAAACCGGTACCCATTCCTATTGCATCCGCAATCGAGTTAAGGACAGGCCTTCTGCTGGCAAAACCTTCCGCCCTGCCCAGTATAATACAGTTCACTACGATAAGGGGTATGAAAATTCCAAGGCTTCTATGAAGTTCCGGAAGGTACGCGTGCATAACCATATCGACCAGGGTAACAAAAGTCGCGATTATCACGATGTAACATGGAATTCTCACCTTTGAAGGAATAAGATTCCGGAAGAGTGAAACAAGGAAATTCGAAGATATCAGAACGAAAATCACTGCTGCTCCCATGCCAAGGGCGTTTTCAACGGAAGTCGTAACCGCGAGAAACGGGCACATGCCCAGCGCAAGTCTGAAAATAGGGTTTTCACGGTATATTCCGTTGGTAAGATCTTTTACGAGGCTCATTCCACACCCCCTTCCGAATCATGCTCAGCTGAGTTATCAGAATTTATTTCAGTATCACCATGAAATGCGATATCCACCTGTTCATCGTTACCGGAACTGAAGAGACCGGCATCGGTCATCGCTTCAAGGCCGGTTCTAACGGAATTGGTAACGGCTCGTGAAGTGATGGTGCAACCGGTCATCGCATCGATTCCTCCTCCATCCTTGGTAAGAATACATTCAGAAGCGTCTAATCCGGTGACATTATCAATGAGTTTTGCGGGGCTCACCACATTGGCACCCAATCCGGGTGTCTCCTGCTGGAAGAGAATGGTTGTGCCCGAAATTAAGCCATCAGGCGCTACGGCAACCATTGTCTGAACAGTACTTGAGTAGCCCTTTCCATAGGCTATGTATACATAACCTACTCTTGACGTGTCGGGCGGAACGGATACTTTCACGACATTTAACGTGTTATCAGAGGAAGCGTAAGGGTTTTCAAGTCCTGAGATTGCAAGAGAATCAAAAGCAAGGCTGTCACCGGGGCTCAAACTCCCTGCGACCTGATTCATCGCACTCTGTTTCTCAAGCTCTTTCTGGACGGCAATAATTGGTGCTGTCCTGCTGTTTACCAACCCCAGCGCAACGGCTGCGATAAGGGCTACCAGCATAAGAACCAGACCAAGCTTAAACATCTCAGCCATTCTTTTTCACCTCCCCGAATTCTTTTGGCCGCGTGTATCGATCGATCAGTGGTGTGACAAGGTTCATAAGCAGAATCGAGTACGAACAGCCCTCGGGGTATCCTCCCCATCTTCTGATTACCATCGTTATCAATCCCGCACCAATACCGAAAATAATCCTTCCACGGGGAGTTACTGGAGTTGTAACCATATCGGAAAC
This sequence comes from uncultured bacterium, assembly GCA_964582075.1. Classification (GTDB taxonomy): domain Bacteria; phylum Fermentibacterota; class Fermentibacteria; order Fermentibacterales; family JCC-6; genus Aegiribacteria. The sequence goes on from CAZOQQ010000002.1 coordinate 30,332, forward strand.
CATGAACAGACCCCCCAGAACAACCCCTCCCGCAAGAACATGGAACAGCGGGTCTCCGTTGAACCAGCCGCTGCCGCCGAATACCCATGCAAAGAAAGCAACAGTTCCAAGGTAGCTGAGAGGAAGCCTGAGTTCAAGTACACCTCTTATTACAAGATATATGGCCCCAACCAGAAGAAGAATAACCGAAGTCTCTCCAAGACAACCGCCTCTTCTTCCAATCAGGAGATTAACGTACGTGGAGTTATCGGACAGAGCGTTTCGAATACTGACGGCTCTGTTTTCAAGGCGTTCAGCTTCCGCTGTATCGCCTTCCCGATAAGCATCTTCCGCGCTTGAATCCAAATCAAAGGTTTGCTTCAGCACGTTCAGTGGAGTAGCACCTGAAATGGCGTCTGCGTCGGGAATGGAACTTAACTCCTCCGTGATAATTCCGTTTGTCTCCCATGGGTTTTCGGGGGTGTTTCTCCAGGCTTCCGGCGCAGTCCAGCCGGCCGTCATCAGGATAGGGAAACTTGCCATGAGAAAAGCCCTCCCCAGAAGCGCTGGATTCACGATATTCTGCCCCAGTCCTCCAAAGGCCTGCTTGCCAACCGCAATGGCAAAAGCGGTTCCAATAACCGGAAGCCATAATGGAACTCCCGAGGGGAGATTGTAAGCAAGCAGTACTCCAGTCACGATAGCACTGCCGTCAAGAGCGAAACTGACAGGTCTCTTCATGAATTTCAGACAGAGATACTCTGACAGGACGGCTGTCGCAGCACTTACAAATACGATCAGCAATGCCCGGGGACCGAAGAACCAGGTCGCCGCGGCAAGTGCCGGGAGAAGCGCTATAACTACATCGAACATAATTTTTCGTGTTGTCTGATTAGAACTCACGTGGGGTGACATTGCAAGCTCAAATCGCCTGTTCTGCGCCATTTACGCCTCCCTTCCCCTGTTAGCTCTTATAGCTTCCTGGGCTCTCTTTATGTAATGAACAAGGTATCTTCCAGCGGGACATACATAGCTGCAGGTTCCGCATGCCATGCAGTTAAGCGCTCCATATTCCTCGGCAAGACTCCATTTCCCGTTTTCGGAAGCCAGTGCGATCATATTAGGCGTAAGGTTCAACGGACACGCGTCAACACATTTACCGCATTTTATACACGGGCCTTCACTTACATCTCTTACTTCCGACCCGGTCATTGCAAGAATACCGCTGGTTCCTTTTGTTACGGGAACACCGTCAGTAAAAAGCGAGATACCCATCATGGGACCGCCGCTGACAAGCCTTTCCACATCTTCAGTATACCCGCCGGATTCCTCTATGAGATCTGAAAACAGCGTACCAACGCATACATCGTAATTGGCCTGTGACACAACACCTTTTCCGGTTACGGTAACTATCCTCCGAAGTGAAGGTTCACCATCCCTTACGGCCTTAGCCACAGCTGCCGCTGTTCCAACATTCTGAACGACAACTCCCACATCAAGCGGAAGCCCCCCTGTTGGGACCTCTCTACCCGTGGCGGCATCAATAAGCTGTTTCTCGGCTCCCTGTGGATACCTGACTTTAAGACGGAGAACGTTGCAGCCTTTTTCCTCCATAATCTTTATAGCGTCCGGTTTGTTGGTCTCGATACCAATCATGAACTCTTTCACACCCAGGGCAAAAGCGATTATTTCCATTCCGAGGATAATATCGTCAGGATTCTCAAGCATCAGCCTGTGGTCCGCTGTAAGATACGGTTCACACTCCACACCGTTTATAATCAGTGTATCGATACTCTTGCCTGGCGGCGGGGAAAGCTTAACGTATGTGGGAAAACTCGCTCCACCCATTCCGCAGATACCGGCCAGCTTGATCCGCTCGATTATCTCTTCGGGAGAATGACCGGTGTAGTCATCCCATTTATCAAATACCTGCACCCCATCCTCCGATTCGGTATCGATAATTACGACCGGGCCGCTTCTTCTATGGGGCATTGGAAATTCCCCGATTGACTTTACCGTTCCGTTTACCGGTGAATGTGTCGGTAAACTTATAAAACCGTTCTGAACTCCTATTTCCTGCCCCCGAATAACCTTATCACCTTTTGAGACGGAAGGTTTTGACGGAGCTCCCAGATGCTGACATAAAGGTACATGCACAGTTTCGGGAGCGGGTACCTTTATTATCGGTTTTCCCGATGACAGGTTCTTGTTACCGGGAGGATGAGTTCCTCCCCTGAATGTTCTGGCTTTAGCCATATGCCTCCCCGGTTTCCTCTTGCTCAACCATGGATATTACTTTTTTAAACAGTTACATACAAATTCAAAACAAATGTACGATCTATTCTTCTTTCAATAACTTGTCCAGTTCTTCCTTGAATTGTGAAACATCCTTGAATTTCCTGTAAACACTCGCAAATCTGACATAGGCAACCTGATCAACCTCATGCAGCAGCTCCATTACATATTCACCTATGAATTTTACTTTAACCTCCTCAGGAAAATCATCCGTAATCCGAGCGATAATCCGGTCAACCAGATCCCGCAACTCTTCCGCTGCAACAGGCCTCTTTTCGCAGGCACGATCTATACCCTTTTCAAGTTTCTTCCTGTCGAAGGGTTCTCTGCGACCATCGTTCTTCACGACCACCGGAAATGACTTCTCGATATACTCGTAAGTCGTGAACCTGTAACCGCAGTCAGCGCACTCCCTTCTTCTCCTGGTGGCAGCCCCATCCCTTACCGTACGCGAATCAATTACTCTGTCATCCATGCTTGAGCATCTGGGACATTTCATATTAACTCCAGACATGTTGCAGAACAGTAAAAAACCGGAACTGCCAAATCGCACAAGTATGCGGAATAATAGTAAATATCCTTGACGAGGTACACCGTTATCAATAGAATCAGCGGGTTCCAATGGTGGGAGTAGTTCAGTTGGTAGAGCCCCTGACTGTGGATCAGGTGGTCGCCGGTTCAAGCCCGGTCTCCCACCCCACAATGCGCCTCTAGCTCAATTGGCAGAGCAACGGACTCTTAATCCGTAGGTTCCGGGTTCGATTCCCGGGGGGCGTACCAGAACATAACCGCGGGTATTTTCCCCGCATGTACATGCCTGTCAACGGTGCGCCCGTAGCTCAGCTGGATAGAGCAGCGGACTTCTAATCCGCAGGCCGCAGGTTCGAATCCTGTCGGGCGTACCATCCGTCTCTACCCCACCGATTGGGTGCCCCTTTCTGTAATGTAGAGCCTAACGGTCAAGTATATGAGGCATTGGGCGTTTTATTGCTCCAACTTTTCGATTTACTATGCCGTTTGTTTATATTCATAATGTTCAATTTAACTATCACGCGCCCAATGACTTATA
>CAZOQQ010000003.1:0-3575 GCA_964582075.1 uncultured bacterium
TTCTGCTGATCCTGGTTCTGCTGATCCTGATCCTGCTGATCCTGGTTCTGCTGATCCTGGTTCTGTTGATCCTGGTTCTGCTGATCTTCCGGTGGTTCATGATTCTCCAGCCAGTTCAGACCAGCTTCGAGTCCGCTTCGTTCGCTATGGAGTGAACTGCCGTCGGATATATTGCTTTTTAAAGCGTTTACAGCGTTCTGTACTGCGTTGTAATCTTCCATCTGTATTCCAAGAGCAAGAGATGTCAGAGCGTTTGCGGCTGCGAGTGAATCTTCACCGATATCTCCCGCTGCCATGGATAAAGAAGAATCTGCCGCTGCGAGAGAATCCATCATAAACTGTGACGCGGCAAGGTTGTAGGCGATCCTGCCTCTTTGTGGCATTCTTGATATAAGTTCCTGCCAGATTTCGGATGCTTCCGAATACTGTCCGTTCAGATACAATTGTGATGCCGTCCGGGCAAGCTCCGCCGGTGTTTGTGTTCCCGGGAGTTGCAGGATCAATAAAAGCAGCAGTATCACAAACCTCTCCTTTCAAGAATTATCGCGGCTGAAAAGAGCAGGAGAGCCACTGCAACAAAGTACTGGTATCTCCTTGTTGCGGTTGAACCGCCCATGGCAAGCTGGCTGTTCTCACTTGAAATATGTTCCAGATAAGCTCTGACAATCGAACTGAGATCGTCCGCTCCTGAAACCGGCACGTAAACGCCTCCGGTATTTTCAGCCAGATCTCTGAGGGATTCTTCTTCCAGTGAAGTCCTTACCGTATCTCCTGAAGCGTCCAGAAGAACTCCTCCTTCTTCATCAGGTATTGGAACTTCAATGGGCCCGCCGACACCTACTGTTATAAGATTCATGCCATTGTTATTCGCTGTCTCAGTTGCGCTTTCAATGGCATAATCATGGAATCCTCCATCACTGAAGATGATTCCCAGGCTGGCTTCCAAATCCATTTCCGGGAGAACGGATGCCATCAACTCCACTAGATCACTCAGTTGAGTGCCCTGGATAAGGTCCGGGTTACTCCAGACATCGTTAGGGATTCTGCTGATTAGAAATTCTTTATCAAGAGTAAGAGGTGAAGCTAGTCTGGATGAGCCTGAGAATATAACCAGCGCGATTCTGACATCATCAAGATCTTCGGCAAGCCTTTTTATCTCGTTTGCCGCTCTTGCTATCCTCGATGGCATTTCATCCATGGAAGCCATCGATTGTGATATATCCAGCGCGATAACCAGGTTCTTTCCCCCGGTACTCGTAATTGCCGATGACTTCCCCCATGTAGGACTGCTTAAAGCTATTATCGTGAATGCTACGGCTGTTATGAAAAGAATCCTGGATAACAGCCGGGACGGCGGAGGGTTGATATTCACCCTGTCCCATAGAACGGGACGTACGAATATTCTAAGGTTTTTTATTTCTGCGTTGTACCATTTTGTGCGTAACCACCAGTGAAGTGGAATCAAAAGCAGGAAAAACAGCAGGAAAGGGTACTGGAAATTCATCAGTCACCTACAACCTTGAAGAATTTATACTTCATGATATCCGCTATCAGAATTAAAATGATACCTGAAATCAGTAGAAACATGTTCGAGTCCCTGTAAATAAAGAGTCCGGCCGGGGGCAGTGTAGATACTTCAAGGGAATCAATCGCTGAATAAACATCGTCAAGTTCATCAGGAGATTCAACATTAAACAGTTTTCCTCCATTAAGTTCGGCGATAGATGACAGTGTTTCCATGTCAACTCCAAGACCATCCTCTGAAGAGGGTTTTCCGATAGCCACAGTGTAAACTTTCAGACTGTCACCGTGAATTGTGTTTACAGCTTTTGCAACCGTAATTGGATCAACCTGGCTGGATGTATCTTCTCCATCCGAAATAAGCACGACAATTCTTCTTGATGTGTGCGAGTAAGCGAATCCTTTAACGGCGACAGCAAGACCGGCACCTATAGCTGTACCATCCGGCAGCGCCCCTATATCAGCACGCTGAATAAACCTTTCAAGTGTCGCGTGATCGAAAGTGGGAGGGCATACTGTTCTTGGCTGGGCAGCGTAAATAACCAGTCCAATTCTATCGTTGCGTCTGCCGTCAATAAAGGTTAAAGCAGCCTTCTTGGCAGCAGCAAGTCGACTCGGGTAGTAATCCGTCTGGGTCATACTGCTGGAAACATCGAGTGCGATAATAATATCGATACCTTCTCCCGCTTCCGGCAGTCGCTCGAAACCATGTTGAGGCCTTGCCAGAGCGATAGTAAGGAGAGCTATTCCAATCCATTGCAGCATAATCGCGAATTTTTCTCCGGAAGATCCGGATACCGACTGGAAGAAGAACGGGCCGCTGTAAGTCTGTGATGTTGTTTTTCGCTTTTTCGACATCAGGAAAGTCACGGCAAGAAGCAGCGGAAATACCAGGAGAGCCATTGGAAACTGAAAGCTCATTATTTGTGCCACTCCTTTCTCAGGGACAGAAGCGCAGATGTATACCTTTTCGCCCTGTCACGTGATCCGCCCCATGAAGCGTATCTTTGAAGAGTTATTTCCCTTGTCAGTTCATGAGAATTGTCTACGAATTTCCTTCCTTCCTTATCCCTGGCCAGCTTCCTGTCGATCTGATGCCAGGTCAGGGCTCTGTTCGAAACACCGAATCTGAAAGAAACGGTATCCCGCAGGAGGCGGTCAACATCCCTGTAGTATTCCATCCATCTGCCTTCTGCAAAAGCTTTTGATTTAAGCAGAGCATTTACTTCGTCGATCGGTGAGTATGTCTTTGATCTGGAAGGTAAATCGGAGGGACGATGAGATCTCCTGCGCAAAATCAGGAAAATAATTACCGCCAGATTGAGTACGAGCAACAGAATAATCGGAAGCAGCCATCTGTTCGGGGGTCTCCTTCCCCACTTCTCCCAGAATCTGTGCCTGTTCAGGTAATCCTCCGGAAAACCGGAAGGAATACTGGCAGTAACAGGTGAAGGAAATACTGAAACATTCCATGTTGTGTCAGGCATTGTTCTTAGAACTTCGATGGAAGGAGGGGCGAAATCCATTTCCCGCGTATTGTCAACCGCATGCATTGGAGGTAAAAGAAGCGTGTCCAGGACAAGCGGTACAATCGTGACGGTATCGCCGTTCTGTTGAAGTAGAATAAAATCATCGGTTACTTCAAGTGATTGGGGTACAAAGTTATCGGGAATGGAGTAATCAATCGTTACCGGAACACCAAGATTACACTGAATTGGTTCAGCCGCAGAAAACAGGATAAAAAGAGCGAGAAAAGGTGTCATCTGCGTCTCCTCTTTTTCCTCAGTTCAAAGAATCTGCGGAGAGGAAGTACAAGGTTATCGGAAGTGGAGATGCTTACAAGATCAAGTCTGTTTTCACGGCAAAGCTCTTCCCTTGCATTTTGAACCCTGCGAACATTCTCGGAGAATTTTTTCCTCCACCTTACAGAACTGGTATTAACGACTTTTTCTCCGGCAGTTTCCGGATTTCTGAACCTGATTCTTCCCATTCTCGGCAGATGCAGTTCCCGTGGATCGAATACATGTATGCCAACCACATCATGCTTCTGCACC
>CAZOQQ010000003.1:3585-9718 GCA_964582075.1 uncultured bacterium
GAAGCTTACTGCCCGAGGGAAATGTGAAATCGCTTATTATAAAGATCAAAGCGCGTCTTTTAAGGACTCTTCCCATATACTTGAGTGCATTGTCAATATCTGCGGGAGCCTGCCTGTCGGGTACCTGGAGTATTTTTCGTACCAGTCCCAGAGCATGCTTTCTTCCCTTATCGGGTGGAATGTAGTTGTGAACAGTATCAGAAAATGTCAGCATACCGATTCTGTCGTTGCTTTCAGAAGCGGAAAGAGCCAGTACCGCGGCGACCTCGGCTACCCTTTCAGCCTTTGTAAGATTCAACGAACCAAAACGAAGACTGCCGGAAAGATCTACGATCAGAAGAACCATAAGTTCTCTTTCCTCGGTGAACATTTTGACGAATGGTACCCTGTTTCTTGCGAATACGTTCCAGTCAATGAGTTTCGGGTCGTCTCCCTCAACGTATGGACGAAGGTCGCTGAACTCCATTCCCTGTCCCCTGAAAATAGAGCTGTAATCCCCTCCCACAAGCTGGGCGACGAGCTTCCTGGTCTGGAGCTCAATCCTTCTTACACGTTTGAAAAGCGAGTGTACGTTTTCCATGAATGGCAGCTGCTTATTTGACCGGAACCCGGTTCAGTATCCTGTCAATTATTTCCTCAACACCTATCTCCTCAGCCTCCGCTTCGAAAGAAAGAATTATGCGGTGACGGAGAACGTCATGCGCGACTTCTTTCACTATCGAGGGATCAACGAAAGACTGGCCGTAAAGAAGGCATCTTGCCCTTGAGGCGGAAAGAAGAGCAAGGGAACCCCTGGGACTTGCTCCTACGGAGATAAGGTCTTCTATATCTTTCAGACCGGCTTGTGCCGGATGGCGCGTAGCCGCTGTAAGCCTGACCATGTAATCCATTACAACATCTTCGACAAGAATTTTCGAGGCGAGTTGCTGCAGTTCGATTATCTTATCGGGATTCATAACCGGTTCTATTGATGGAACAGGTTTTCCTCCGATTCTTTTAAGTATCTCAATTTCCTCTTCAGATGTGGGATAATCCACTTTCAATTTCATGAGAAATCTGTCAACCTGGGCTTCCGGAAGAGGGTAAGTTCCCTCCTGCTCGATCGGATTCTGGGTGGCCATGACAAAGAAAGGTTCAGGAAGGCGATGAGTCTCACCTCCGAAAGTGACCTGTCGTTCCTGCATAGCTTCAAGAAGAGCACTCTGCACTTTTGCCGGAGCCCTGTTTATTTCGTCGGCAAGTATGAATTGAGCAAAGACCGGGCCTTTTCTGGCTTCGAATGTATTGGTCTGTGGTTTGAATATCATTGTTCCAGTGAGATCCGTTGGAAGAAGGTCAGGGGTGAACTGCAACCTTGAAAAAGAGGCGCTGACACATCTTGCGAGGGTCCTGGCTGCAAGAGTCTTTGCAAGACCGGGAACGCCTTCTATCAGAACATGTCCGTCACACAAGAGCGCCGTAATAAGACCCAGGCGCAGTTCTTCCTGACCGATAATCACTTTGGAGAACCTTGATTTAAGTTCATCCAGAAGAGGTTTCTCGGCCGAAATCAATTTTTCCAGTTCTTCTACCTGTTCTCTAGACATTCAGTTTCCTCCTGGCTGATTTTACGTAATTTCTTGTAATAGCTTCATAGTCCAGAAGGTTCTTCCTGGTTCCAGATTCAAACCTCATTACAAGAACGGGCTGTGTATTTGACGCCCTTACAAGACCCCAGCCGTCGTCGAAAGTGATTCTGGCACCATCTGTTGTATCGACGATGTAGTTATCCCTCTGAAGGAGTTCGGTTACTTTTGAAACAAGTTCGAATTTACTGTTATCGTCGCAGTTTTCCCGCAGCTCCGGGGTGGAGAATACTTCGGGAAGATCTTCCAGATACCTGTGAAGCGGAAGGTTGTCGGAAGCGATTATTTCAACCAGTCTTAACGCAGCGTAAAGGGCATCGTCGTACCCGTAGTAACGGTCTCTGAAGAAGAAGTGACCGCTCATTTCACCGCCCAGGAGTGCGTTCCTGTCATCCATAGCCTTCTTGATAATCGAATGACCCGTCGGGGACATGACAGCATTTCCAGACGCCTTTCGAACCTCGGAAAAGAAAAGGCTTGAAGCTTTAACTTCGGAAATTACGGTTGATTCAGGGTTAGTCTTCAGTAGTGATCTGGCAAGGATAATCAGAATCATATCTCCTCTTATCACCTCTCCCCTGTCATCTATTACCCCGAGACGGTCGGCATCTCCATCAAAAGCGATTCCAAGATCTGCATTTTCCCTGAGAACCGTCTTTCTGAGGTCACGCAGATTATTCTCAACCGTTGGATCGGGATGGTGATTGGGAAATTCACCGTTCATGTCACAGTAAAGGGGAATAATCCTGCATCCGAGATTTCTTAGAACGGTAAGGGCAGTATCTCCTCCGGTTCCGTTACCTGCATCAACGACGATTTTCAGTGATCTGGCAAGGGAGAATTCTCCGAGAAGTCTGTCAATATACGGTTCCCTTACCGAAACATTTCGCAGCTCGGATCGGGTTACGGGGCTAACGGAAGTGGTAAGACCTTCCATTCTTCTCCTGATATCCTGGATAGAATCTCCATATATGGTTTCGTGCCCGTACAGTATTTTGAAACCATTGTATTCGGGAGGATTGTGACTGCCGGTAATCATCACAGTTATATCCGGGTTAAGTGTGTACGCGGCAAAATATGTCATAGGTGTAGTCTGGACACCCAGATCCGTTACGTCACACCCCACCGAACGAATACCATCGGTAAGCCAGCTCATTAGCTTCGACCCGGATTTCCGGCAATCTCTGCCTGCAGCGACAGAACTGTTTGCCATAGAACCCAGTACCCTGCCGAGTCTGAAGGTTGTATCCATATCCAGGTCGTCCGGAAACACCCCCCTGATATCGTACTTTCTGAAAATAGTGTTTTTCATTGCAAGTCGCTTTCAATTATTTACTCTTGGAAATTCTATTGTGTACTGGCCTGTAGCAGTGTTTCCGGTGAGCCACCCATTGTGAGCGCTGACGATCTGACGGGCCAGTTCTATTCCGAAAGCGGACTGTTTTACATTGTTCTGTTTCTCTCCTTTGTACACCATTGTAAGGTGCACAATGTCACTTTCACCAGTGAGAACAATGTAAATCAGTGCTCCGGAACTCATGATACGTGATATTTCTGAAAGGATATTATCAAGAAACTGTCTGAGGTATCGTTTGCTTCCGGATACCAGAATATCGTCGTCCACTGAAATTGCCAGCGACACTCCCCGGGAGGAAAACAGTTCGTTCCATTCGTTAAGGGTTTCAAGCAGAAGCTTGTCCAGAGATATAACGGATGATTCGGTTATCTCCTTTTGAGGCAGATTTTCAGTGAGGTTTATATTTTCAAGTTTAGCCAGTTCTCTCATAATGTTAAGAAAATTCTCAATCTCTTCAATTTCGGCAGTAAGTCTTGATAGCTGTTCCCTTACAGCGGGAGACCTGTCAAGTGGTCTGGATAGTTCTATGGCTGTTTCCCGGACAGATTCCAGGGGTTTCCTGAGGGATAAACCGATGCGGGAGAGCATTTCAGACTTCAGTTTCTCCAGTTCGTCAAGCTCTTTCTTGAGCAGTCTGAGATTGTTCTCGAGTTCCTTGATTCTATTAGTGCGGGATATCTTTTTTCTTCTATCCAGTTCCATTACCATAAGTATCCCCAGAAAAACCATGAAAACAACGTAAATCGGAAGAGTAATCATTTCAGGCCAGATCCTCCAGATTCCTTTTCACAAGTATTTCTCTTCCCGTTAACCGGCTTATCTCCAGGGGAGTAAAATCATCCAGGGTTACCATATCTTTGTTGAACATGACAGAGGGTAGTATAACTCTATTGCCGGAATTAGGAAGCTTATTGATGGTTTTTACGGTATCGGTTCCGGAAAGCAGCCCTGCGACTCCGATTTCATGTCCAAGGAAAGTATTTTCAACGGCAATTACATGGTAATCGCTTTCCCGCAATACCAGTTCAAGAAAGGGGGCCGCCAGTTTTCCTGTCAATATTACTCCCCTTCCTCTGAAATTTCTACCCTTTATCGCCAGAAGATCGGCCAGAAGTCCTATCCCGTTTGCTCTCAATGTGCAACCTTCATAGTAAGAGAGAGGAGGAATAACGAGACCGGCCATAACGAAAAATTCGTCCGATGGGTATACCCATCCGTTCCCACGTTCTTTCATGGCTTTGCTTCTCCACCTGTCGCATTGCTTTACAAGCTCAACGGCTTCAGCCGAATCAGACCTTCTGATCTTCGGAAGTCCATCTCTGTATTCAGTCAGGCCTACCGGCACAACACCTACTGAAACGACAGAGGGTATTGAAAAAAGTTCAGTCAGGGTTCTGTCAAGCTCTTCTCCGTCATTTATTCCGGGAACAACTACTACCTGAGTTTCCATATCTATTCCCGCTTCTGAAAGCTCTTCAAGCATGGGCGTTATTGGTTTCATTCCTTCCGCACCAAGCATCTTACCGCGTATCGCTGGATTAGTGGAATGGACGGAAACATGAATCGGCGAGAGGTGTTTTCGGATCGCATATTCGGTGTCTTCCCTGTCAAGCGTTACGTAAGTACCGTAAACGAATGAGTGCCTTACGTCATCATCCTTGAATAGAAGAGATGGACGTACATCCGGCGGAAGCTGATCAACAAAGCAGAATATACATTTGTTTCTGCATCCGGCTGGTGACTGGTTCCTGAATACGAATCCCCACTCCGTACCCGGGTTACGACGCAAGGTAAGAATTCTGGTTAAATGTCCCCTTTTGTATTTCAGCGTGATGAGTGTGCTGCTGGCGTAAAAAAGGAAATCAATCCAGTCATCAAGTTCATGATCGTTGCATGAAATCAGTCGATCTGTTTTTTTAAAACCGTATAATGAAGCGGGGGTGGAATGAAGCACGGATTGGATATCGAGCACTCCCTACTCCAATGAGTGCTGTACCTTGACCATCTCCAGATCAAGTTTGGAGGCAGCAGCTAATTCTTTTTCAGCCTGAGAGTTTCTGCCGGTGGCTCTGTAAACGTCCGCTATAGCCAGGTGGAATCCAACAGATGATTTCAAATCTCCTGCCGTAGTAGAAAGACCTTTCCTGAAATGGTCTTCAGCCTCGTCAAAACGTTCGAGATACAAACAGCATCTTCCCAGCATTTCCCTTGCTTTCATTCTGAAATCAGGGCTTTTCAGAACCTGCTCGAATTCCGAGAGAGCCTCACGGTACAAACCCATTTCCATGTACGCTATTCCAAGGTCGTAATGTGTGCTGAAATCGTCAAGAGGTACAGCCGTATCGATGCCATCCTGGAACTCTTTGATAATACCCGCCAGGGATTTTGCGGAGTTCTTGTCGAATTTACGGTCAATATCAGCAAGTATCATTGCTATATCCGTATAATCGTCGCTATCAGCGAGACCCGGACGGATACCGTCCATAAGTGTTCTCGCCATTTCAAAGCTGGAATCAACCGATACTGATTGTTCGAGAGCCGCCAGCGCTTCGTGCGGGCTGTCATTAAGCAGATATGCCACGGCAAGCCTGTAGAAAGCTCTGGCCTGGCCATCAACATCCATTGCGTTTCTTATTCTTACAATTTCCTTGGCAGCACTCAGGGATTCGGGACAGATATCAAGAACCCCCTCGAGTAATTCAAACACCATGTATTCACGTTCGTTGGCCCGGTATATTGTGCAGGCTCTCAGGTAGGAGTCGATCGCGCCGTAGAAATCTCCTACTTCAAGCAGAAGGTTTCCCAGTTCAACGTATCCAAGCCCGTCTCCCCTTGATCTGTCAAGATTGCTTCTCATGTCTTCGACCTGCAGAGAAAGGGCTTCCTGCAGCTGTTTTATCGATACAAGATTCATGCCTACCAGGATGTCACCAAGTCTGCGGTCAGTATCCCCCTTGTTCTGGATGTCAAGGGCCCGGAGGACATCGGCAGCTTCCAGTAGACCTTCAGCTATGAAGTATTCACCAATTCTTTTTCTCTCGGCAAGGATACCGGACTCGCTATCTTCCTCGAAATCCTGTCTGAGTGGTTCGAGAAAATCGGATTCTTCGAATTCCACTTCATCAATTGTTGTGGAAGGCAGAACACTATC
>CAZOQQ010000003.1:9818-32130 GCA_964582075.1 uncultured bacterium
ACGGGAACTTCCTCGGCGGGAGAAGGAATTGTTTCAGGCTCAGAGAATTCGGTTTCGTGAACGGGAGCTTCCTGCCTGGGAACGGAAGTGGTTTCAGGTGATCTTGTTTTGCGTGCAGGAGCAGAAACTTTTTCGGTAAGCTTCCTGAGCATCATCTCAAGCTGCTTAATTTCCTTCAGTCCTCTCAAGCGGGCAATTTCTATTGCCTGTTCAAGTGAGATCTCATCATCTCTTGCAGCAGCAACTTTCGCGAAATGAATTACCCACTTCTTATCTTCCGGATCGAGCCTGGTCATGGCGTGACAGGATTGTAATACGGGAGGTTCCTTGAGTGAAGGTTTGGATTTCAAGTACAGAAGGTATTCCTTTTTTGCTTTTTCGAATTTCTCCTGCTTATCAAACGTCGTTGCCTGTATGAAATGGGCTTCAGCAAATTCCTTATCCATTCTCAGGGCTTTTCTGGCAACGGACAGAGCAGCGGAATAAAGTCCATTGGTATTGTAGAGACGTCCGGCGTTGCCAAAATGTTCAAGTGCTTCGTCCGTACGGTTCAGCTTCGAGAGTACATCACCTAGTGTGTTGTGTATGGAGGGTTCTTCCGGGTCTTCCTGGATCATAAGATTCAGAACCTTTTCAGCACTTTCGTATTTGCCTTTCTGAATAAGTTCCTGAACTTTCCGACGCTGCTCAATATCAATCATGTTTTATCCTCTTGTTGCAGCAAAACATTGTCAATACTACTCGAACATACTGGAAACAAGTCGTCCGGCGACAACCACGTCTTCAATATCGGGTATTGCCATGTGATAAGCAATACCACGGTAATCATCAATATCCCAGATTATCATATCAGCATCCATCCCGGTGACAAGTGTTCCCTTTCGACTGGTCAATCCGAGAGCGGCAGCACCGTTGACCGTAGAGGCGGTTATCGCTTCCTCTATTGAAAACCCGCATTCACACACGGCAAGATTTATCATAAAAGGCATCGATTCGCAGAAACAGCTTCCGGGGTTGAAATCAGTAGCTATTGCGACAGCAGCGCCTGCATCCAGGAGTTTTCTTCCCGGCGGAAATGGTTTTCCAAGAAAAAGCGCGGTCCCCGGCAGCAGTGTAGCTACGGTGTTACTCTCCGCCAATTTTCCGATATTACTGTCAGAAATTGAAAGAAGATGATCCGCGCTGAGTGCGCCGACATTAACGGCGACTGAAGCTCCATCGGTGTCGTGAAATTCATCAGCGTGAATTCTGGCTTCAAAGCCCATGTTTACAGCCGCTTGAAGGTAACGTTCAGCCTGTTCAGATGTAAAAACGCCCTTTTCGCAGAAAATATCAACAAAATCGGCAAGCTTTCGGGCTTTTATTTCCGGCAGCACATTACTTATAAGGAACGAAATGTAATCATCAGGACGATTTCTGTATTCAAGAGGTACTTCATGGGCTCCGAGGAATGTCGTCAGTATTGTCTGGGGCCAGTTATCAGATAGTTTAACAGCTGTTTCCAGGCATCTTACTTCGGTTTCAAGGTCGAGACCATAGCCGCTTTTTACTTCAACTGTTGTGGTGCCCAGGAGAAGCATTGTTGTAAGATGTTTTACAAGTGTGTCTTCAAGAGTATCGGATGAAGCTTGTCGTGTTCTTTGAACACTGTTCAATATGCCACCACCGGCGGCGGATATTTCCTCGTAATCAGCCCCGTTGGCACGCATGGCGAATTCAACCTGCCTGGTACCGGAATAGAGGGGATGAGTATGCGAATCAACGAATCCCGGGGTCACAACTTTTCCCGCAAGGTCGATTTCAAGACTGTCTTCGACAGGATTGATGCTGTCAGAAACTTCACGACTTTTTCCGGTCCAGACTACCTTACCTTTGAAGGATGCTACTGCAGCATCGTGAATAATCGAGAGATTTTTAGCGTCCTCTCCCCTTCTGGGAACAGATGAACCGGCCATTGTTACCAGTTCAGCTATATCTGTCAGGATTAAGTCAGCTTGAATTTTCATTACGAATGGTTATACCTGTTCGATAATTACAGAAGCAACCTTCCGTCCACCCATTTTATGGAATTTGATCCTTCCGTCAACTTTCGCGAAAAGGGTATCATCGTTACCCCGGCCAACGTTAATTCCAGGATGAATCCTGGTTCCCCGCTGCCGTATGATAATGGTTCCGGCTGAAACCATCTGCCCTGCTGCAGCTTTCAGACCAAGCCTTCTGCCCGCGCTGTCACGTCCGTTTCTCGAACTACTTGAGGATTTCTTATGTGCCATTTTAGTAGCCTTTCAATATCACTATCTGTTTACGATTACTCTTACTGTCCAGTTCTGATCACCGCAGAGATACCGTGCGATATACATTCCGGAAGGAACATCAGAACCGTCCGTTCTTTTAAGGTCCCATGCATAGTTCCCGATTTCCCGTGGTACATCCTGAACAATGAGGGAACGGCCTGTAATATCGTAAATTAACAAGGTTCCTCCAACCCCTGATTCCGGTATCGGAAAATTGCAGGTTTCCCTGGAAGGATTCGGGAAGACAGAGAACGTCCTGGAAATTCCTTCTTCTGAATTCTCTATCCCTGTCTGGTAAAGGATGAAGCTGGCTTCCACGCTTTCATGGGAGCCTACAGAAACATTTTCAACCGATTGTGATGTGTAGCCTTCGGCATTTACCTCGACGTCATAGGTACCCGGTAAGAGTGTCTTGTGATAATCACCAAGCGTAACATCGGTTCTGCAGAATCGCAAAGTATCAGAATCGGTAGTGCTGTGTGTCTGAATTGAAATCCGTGCGTC
The DNA here is from genome assembly GCA_964582075.1 of uncultured bacterium. Classification (GTDB taxonomy): domain Bacteria; phylum Fermentibacterota; class Fermentibacteria; order Fermentibacterales; family JCC-6; genus Aegiribacteria. Next base: position 12,617 of record CAZOQQ010000003.1, read on the forward strand.
TATCGGATCTCCCGAAGTATTCTTAACGGTTCCCCAAATACCGTAGGTGCTGTTGGTGAAGAACTCAAGTATCGCCATGTAATGGGCGTTGGCAACACCAGGCCAGTCGGAAACGTGCTTGTCGGAATGTACTTCTATTGTGTGGTCTATGGTTCCGCATTCGCCGTAGCTCCAGTCGTTAACGTCACCATGTGTTTCGTACCAGGTGAACCCGGGGTATGCTATCCAGAAAGTGCCGCTGAAATAACTTACTATTCCGGACTCCGCTGCGTATTCAATAGCCTGCTGATGGATAAGTGCCGAATCTTCAGGAAAAGGATTTCCAGTGTAATTCCATACCGTATTAATGCATTCTGCCCCACCGTGAAGGGAGAGTCCGGCGGTAAAGGGGTTTATGAAATTCTCTACAGTCGGCCAGTTCTGCATTGTAAGATCCCTCAGAGCAGCGGTTTCAGGTTCACAGAAAGGCGCGGTGCCTCCTCCCGACCCGGTCCACATGTAGCTGAGGTTCCTGTTAAGGTCGATCCCGTGAGCATTCACTCTCTGATCGTGAAAGTAACCATCGGGATTGAAAACGGGAATTATCCAGGTTTCAGCGTTATCCACTATGTACCGGCACATAGGACTTGTGGCATAGTTATCTGTCAGAACTTCAAGATAGTTGAGTGTTGTGGTTGAGGCTGCGGGTTCATCACCGTGAATTCCGCCCTTTATTCTCATTTCCGGTTCAATTTCCTCGGTGTTTACATTATCGGAAACAACAACCGCCACCATCGGTCTGCCTTCAACACTGGTACCTATTGTTACTTTCCTGCATATAGCGGGATGCGCGGCAACAATGGAATCTATATCGCTGTATATCTGCGCGAGAGACGGGTAGGGCACCAGTGGTTCGGTCACTGGAACGGGAAGAGGGCTGAAGCCCATGTGACGGAGCATTTCCTCCTGTTGTGAATCGACGTATATCATTACTTTCCCGTCATGAGCCCACTCGATCAGGAATCCCTGGTCATCAATGATCTTTATATCCATGGGAGTGATATCCTTTAGACCGACGGAATAATGTGATACCGCATAGCTGAAATTGTTGGAAATCATGGTTCTGCCCGCGAATGAGAAAGCCGCCAAAAAAAGGAGAATCGATACAGGTTTCATCAGCATCTTATTTTATCCTCTCGAAATGTGTATCCGGTAAATTAATGAAGAAATTTCACTTGTATAAATATGGTTCCCGCATGATGGAAAAGTCAAGGTAAATCACTGGTTTTACACTTGCCGCACAGCCATTGCAGTTTGTAGTATATTGCCTCTGTTATTCGGGGCGTGGCGCAGTTCGGTAGCGCACCTGCTTTGGGAGCAGGGGGTCGCCGGTTCAAATCCGGCCGCCCCGACCATTTTTAAAAATATGCTTGAGTTTGCTCCATTTCTTATCCTGTTTCATCGACAGGAGGTTCTCTATTGCTTTCCTGTCATCGAATGTTCCGAAGCATACAAGGTTATCTCCAGCGGAGAAGCGGTAATCTCCGGAGGGGCTGTATATGTAACTGTCATCACTTTTCTTTACCGCTATTATCACGACACCGGTTCTCTTATGCAGCTCCAGTTTTCTGAGTGTATTTCCGATTGACGGGGATTCGTCTGTAATCTCAATGCTGAGATATCCTTCGGTATTCTCACGGGCGAAAACAATTTCATCAAGAAATTTCGCAACGTTCGGTCGAATCAACTCGTTCGATATTCTGAGTCCTTCAGCCGAATCCTGATTGACTGTTTTCCTTGTACCGACAAGTTTAAGTTTCCTCTCGGCTGATATGTCGGATGCCAGGGAGTATATATCCAGTTCCGGATTAATTCTTCGTGCGGAAAGACTAAGAAATACATTACTCCTGTCATCCGGAAGCACACAGAAAAGAACGTGGGCGTCTTTCAGCCCGCAATTTAACAGCGTACTGTCGTTCAAGCAGTTACCCTGTACAAGTTTCACGTTCTCTTCGTTATCCTGTAGAAATTTCAGAGCGTCAGGGTCAATATCCACTGCTGTCACCGTGAAGCTATGCCTTAGCAGTTCATCAATAACGCAAAGACCGGTTTCACCCGCGCCGCACACAACACATATCCTGCCGCCGGAAGAACTCACTGTACTTTCCTGTGTCGCTGAAGCGTTCTGGAAAGAAGAATGAGCTGTTCAGGTGAAGCTATGGCAAGGAGAACGTCAGCCTGCTCAAGAACGTAGTCAGCGCCGGGATTGTAAACAACCGAGGAATCCGGTTTCATTATCGCAAATATCATGGTTCCCGTTTTCAATCCCAGGTTGAGCTTTCCAAGCGTCTTCCCTATTGAGGGGCAATCACTTCCAATTGTTACTTCCTCGATCCTGCAATTGTGGTCGCTGCTGTCGATCGTCTTTTCCATGAAATCCGTGGTTTCTCTGTTGAGAATATCCGCGACAAGTTTTTTGCCTACCGTAACGGACGGGGTAAAGGAAACATCCGCTCCGACAAGTGCCAGCTTTTCCTCGTTTTCCCTCCCCGCTGCTCGACTGATTATCCTCAGATCATGATTCATAAGACGCGCCGTAAGTGTAAGATACAGATTGTCACTATCATTCTGAAGAACCGATACAAGCCCTTTTGCATTCAGTATACCGGCTTCAGACAGAAGAACCTCATCAGATCTGTCCCGTGATAAATAGTAAAACCCATTTCTTCTCCTGAAATCGTGGGGAGGATTCTCATCGGAATCGATACCTACCACGGGGATTCCAATTCGAAGAAATTCGGTAATAACAATGTTCCCGGCACCTTGACATCCGAATACGATATAATGGTTTTTTAACCTGGATATACTCTTGAGGAGCAGACGTCTTTTCATATTTTCGGTCAATCTTGTGCCAACGAGGTAAGCAACGAAATTAGCGTTTACGTAAAGAATCGCCATGTAGGCTATTATCACGAAAAATGTAATCCAGATATTGTATGCCCGTCGCCATTTCTCGTCCAGATAATCGTAGGTGTAATCCCTTATGACATCGTCAAAGCCAACGGTTGTGATTGATATAGCTGTCATGTAAACGGATAGAAGAAGCTGACCGGCAAAGGTGTTTTCATCCAGCTGCATTTCTATATCCGCTATACTCGACAACTGTGTACCGGTTGGAGATTCCAGCTGCCTGAGTTCCTGAAGATTCGCACGCAGCTGATTCTCAACGATGTCCGATCTGTGGGTGGTAAAAACCATGAAACCTGATATTCCGATAATCATCACGAGTAAGAAGAGAGTAAGCGCGAGCGCTATCTTGCTTGAAAGGAAGTATGCGAAACCATGCCATTTCCCGGATCTTCTGAACAGATCACCGGCGTGTCCGTATCTACTCCAGGGTAACATGATTACACTTTCATTCGCCTGGAATCAGCAGGTGAAATACTCCAGAGTTCGCTGAAAGCTTTTTCCCATGACCTTCCGATTGCCATCTTCCTGGCGTTCCTGCTCATTCTGTTCATAAGCTCTTTATTCAGAGCAATTTCCAGTATTTTTTCAGCCATGGATTCCGGATCATGACTGGTAAAAACCAGGCCGGTTTTACCCGGTTGAATTATTTCCTGTGGTCCTCCACTGTCACTTACAACGGCGGGGAGACCGGATGCCTGTGCCTCAAGAACGGAATTTCCAAAAGTATCTGTGGAACTGGGAAACACGAAAATATCTCCCGACGCGTAGGCTCTTGAAAGGTCATCACCATGAAGCTCACCGAAGAAGTAGCATCCTTTTCCACTGAGCTGATTGACAAGATTTCCAAGGTATGGACCATCTCCCGCCATGTAAAGTTCAAGATCCGGCATGGTATTCCTTGCTATAGTGAATGCTTTTGCCAGCACATCAAGATCTTTTTCCCGGGAGATGCGTCCGGTGTATACGAGTTTTACCGATTCGGTATTGCCACCGAAGCGGCGGATGAATTCATCCGACTTCCAGGAAGGGGAAAACAGATTGGAATCCGTTCCTCGGGGGAACAGCCTCATTCTTTCCCTCGAAATTCCCATTTTTACCAGATCATTCATGTAGTATCCGCTGGGGACAAGTACTATATCAACATTACTGTAGAACCATGCCGCGGCAGTACCTGCGAATTCTCCCATTTTTCCGTCCTGAACGATATGGTTAACGTGCCTGGGATAATCGGTATGATAAATACCCGCTGCGGGAATACCGAGAATTCTTGATATACCCAGAGCGGCAAATCCCACCGGGCCGGGCGTTGATATGTACATCATCCCGAATTCTTCCTCCTCCACGAATCGGAGAACCTCAAGAAATGGCGGAATTGAAAGGAGTTTGGAGTGGTAATCCGGAACGGGGAATTCACGGATAGGAGGAAAATTAACCACCCATCCGGGGAAGGAGAGCGGTCTGCTCTGGGAAGCTATTACCGCCATCTTTTTGCCCATTTCCATGGCAAGCAGGCTGAATTTCTGAATTGTTCTGGAAACACCATTCAAATCGTCTATGGTATCGGTAAACCAGACTCTTTTGTCAGGATTACTGAGATTTGTCAGGATATCCGGTGAAGTATCGGATGCAATTTTCTTCACCGCTTCTCTTCCATTTTTGCGATTCATATACGCAAGCGGGTACGGTATGTTCAGAAGAATCACGGGTATAAGAGCGGTAAAGGCTTCCAGAGCGTCCAGCAATCTGCCATCCACAAGTCTTTTTACAAGAAGAGAGGAGTAGTGCTCGAATAATCTATTACTCAATCTGTTCAATATTTCGAAGGTTCGTTCGTCTATTCCTTCAGCTTCCAGTTCGGGGCTCCCGGAACGAAGGTTCAAATCTTTGCCGATTTCTATCAGCTGATCGGCGAAAATGGTTTCAAAATCCGGTTCCCCGGATTTTCTGGCTTTCTTGATAAGCTGATGAAAAAGAAAATCCGCTTTATGCCATACGGTTGGTTCATCGGAAGATATGGACGGTCTGAAAAAGCGGTCCGCCGCTATAGTAGCCAGGGTCGGCATCTTCTTGGCAGTCAGCCTGTCCCGGTAGAAGGAATACGCTATTGAATAAACCGAATACGCAGAACGGATAGCGTTACCATGCTCGCCCCTGGGTATACCTCTCCCCTGCCTTACACCCTGCAGGTATTCCTTAAGGGTGGATGCTTCATTAACTTCGGTGTAGGTAAATCCAATGAATCTGCCGCAGTGGTCATCGGATCCGCCGGTAAAACCGTTGAATTCGGGATTATTCTTAATCGATCTTGTTATGGGGATTACAGAATCGTTTTCTACTTTTGATCTGTTTCCGTTAAGTGATTCGATAAGTTCGACATTCTCGATAACGGTTCTGAATTCGCTGTTCGAAAGGTCGGTACCGGGGAAGTAAAAGGGATGAACAAGTGAATGAATGATTTCCCTGTCTTTTAAATACTCAATAAGAGCCGGGAAGGAATCTCTTACCCCTATCATTTCCTCGTGTTCCTCAGGCGAGATATTGTAAGCGATTATATGTACCGAAGTTCTTGTTCCGGGCAGAAAAGTCCTTACCTCTTCACTTATAAAAGTTCCGGGAAGATGAGATATGCTGAGAGCACCGGAGATTGTGTTTATATCCGTTATTGTTACAAAATCCATTCCCCGCTTCCGCGCGAGTTCGAATACAAGTTCGGGAGGAGTGAAACTCTCCGGGGCTTTGAGAGATCTTAGAACCCACCTTCCGGATTCCTTCGAGTATTTTGAGTGAACGTGAAGATCACATGAAAGAGCTGACATTGCACCTTCCTTTGCTATACAGATGCGTATCATAAGAAAGTATCCGGCAATGGTCACGCACGGAAGTGCTTTGAAGAGAAATTCAGATTATCGGCTTATTTTAATTATACTCTGAGGGCCGTCACCCGCTTTCAGTGAATCGAGTATTACCTTCGACGAGATATTCGCGATGTAAACCCGGTCACTGTTGAAATCAGTCATGTAGAGTGTGTCCCCGTCCACGGCAATGCCTGCCAGCGTAAGCAAGGAATCCGGTGTCCAGGTTGAAAGAAGTGCTCCCGATTCATCGTAAAAGAATATAGAGTGCCCCCAGGCATCACAACAGGCGAAGCTGTTTCCCGTCCTGCAGGGCGAATGTGGATTGCCTCCTGTCTGAATCCGGGCGGAAACAGTCGCGGTGGCCGGATCTATGATGGAGACGACACCGTCGTTTGAACCGTATGTGGAGGAGAATGCGTGAATTTTACCGGTTTCAGCGCAATACCACAATTCCGTTGTGTTTGCTCCCGTGTCTATCCAGCCTGTATTCTGGAGTGTGGCCGCATCTATAACGGTAACACCGCCCGGGGTAGTATTCGGATAGTAGTCACCATGGCTTACGAAAATACTTCCTCCTGCCACCTCTATACCGTAAGGATATTCAGGAACATCAAGAGTATTTCCTACCGTCCAGTCCTCAGCTGATACGGATGTTATCTGGCCGGAAAGAAGAAGAGTTACCCAGATCGTACTGTTGTTGAAGGTTATAGCCCAGGGATTGCTGCCCGGGGGGAAAGAAACCTCATGCAGATTTGAACCGGAAACGGATAGATCAACTATCTGCAGGACGGATGAAAGCGAGCTGAGCAGGGCCATCCTGTCAGAACCCAGGTACAGGATATCATTTGGCGCGTCACCGGTAATGTACGCCGATGAAACCAGAGAATCGTCACCCGGGAAGTACAGGTCTACAGTACTGCCGAGTCCGTTGAACCAGGCTATCACCCTGCCGCCGGGTGTATTTCCCGATGCAGGTTCCACCGGTGAGTTGCAGGAGATCAGAATATTGAAGATTATTACGGACACAAGTGTCAGAAAAGCGGGAAAACGTTTTTTCATTCTTTCCTTTCAGTTACCCTTTAATTTTAACCCGAAGTAGTACGTTCTCGATCGCCCTGTATACCCGTTCGTTTCCTGGTAATCTTCGTTGAACAGGTTCCGAACAGAGACGTTAAGGGAAAATATCCCCATGAATTCCGGTTGCACCTCAAGACCCGTTGAAAATACTGTATATGGAGGCAACCATGATGTTTCACTGTAATTCTTGAATCGAATACCCATACCTGCTGCGGATACGGACCATAAGGACCAGTATGGATAATTCACAACAGCCTCTATACCGTAAGTGTAGTCCGGTGTGTAAGGCAGAACACTTCCGAAGTTCACGGATTCTCTGCAGTTGTCCTTTACATTGAGAAGCGTCATGGTGGCCGTAACATCAAGAATACCTGCTGAAAACCAGGCTTCCGATTCGATTCCCCGTCTGAGAGCTCCGGCGATGTTAACAGGTGACCATTTTCCATTTTCACCGGGTTCCCATCGGATAAGATTTTTGCTTTCCGCGATAAAACATGTTGTTGAAAGTCTCATATTCTGAATACCGTACAGTGAAACTCCGCCTTCGAATTCAAGCGATGTCTCCGGTAACAAATCCTTGTTTCCCAGCGCGAAGTTGTCTTCCGGCCAGTAGAGGTCGTTCAGCGAGGGACGTCTGAAATTGGTTGATGCGGAGGCATGAATCAGCAGTAGAGAATCCCGAACAGGCAATCCAGCCGAAAGCAGGTATCCAGACATGGGACTTTGTGATGGAACGGCATTCATGGATACTGATGTCAGGGCCGAGAAACATCCGCTGTATCCGGCAGTCAGAGAAGTTTCCAGTGTGAGTCGATCCCTCCTGCCAAGTGATGTGCTCCAGACTTTCTCGAACGATGAAGCGGCGGAGAAATGCGGACGCAGGATCGATACGGGAAAATAATATTCAAAACCGAATGTTCCGCTGAGATTATCGTGAGTATCATCGATGTGTACAGGTAGAGTTGAAGAATATTTTAATCTCCCGGTTCTGAAATCAGCGGATAGCCTGAGCTTTCCGTAATTCCATCTCCCCCATCCGTCAATACTGAATCTTTCTCGCGTGGCATCGGTAGGTGTGCTCCAGTCAGGGCTTTCTGTCTGACCGGATGATACCGATGAAAGTAAACCGTAGAGAAACCGTCGATTGCTGCCATGGAAGAGAATTTCTCCGTCGTAACCGGCAGATTCATGTATCCCAGTTAATCTTCGGACACTCAGTGAAAACCGGTTATGTCCCGCTGAAAATCCCCCTGAAACCGCGATGGAACCATCTGTACCGGATGTGAGTGAAGCAATTGAAGGAAGACCCGGTGATTCTGTTACAAAATTCAGAGTACCTGCCATTCCTCCTTTTTGAAAGGCGGATCCTCCTCCTCTGGAAATTTCCATTGCTCCGAATATCAGGGGATTCAAAGTCATCCCGGGAAGAGCGTCCATTGCACTGGTTATATTGTGCCCATCGATATAGTACCCGGAATGCGCGGCATCACTGCCTCTTATGGATATGGAAATGACCGGCATTGCGCCCCCGTATTCCCGCACAAAAATACCACCGCATCTGGTATTCAGTGTTCCCAGTCCTGTGGTTCCGATTTGTTGCATATCCTTTTTATCGAGTATCGTTGTCGCGGGAAAATAATCCCTGAAACCGCTGCGCTCAGTTGTTACTGAGATAACAGTACCGGAAGGAACCGGAACCGAAGTAAGAAGGATTCTACCGGTGGGGGGAACCCTTCCCTTCCATGTAGCGTATCCAAGGGCTCTTACTTCAAGGGAATCCGTTCCGACGGGAACAGCAGCGGTTCCATCCGCATCGGAAATGTCAATGAGTGTGCTGCCGGTACAGATTGATGCGCCCGTTACAGGAAAGCCCTGCATATCAGTTATTGAAATATTACACTGCGATGTAACAGTCAATAACAGAAGCAGCTGTATCATAAAATAATCCTCCGCAAGCATTTCTGCCGCGGAGGCATATGGCCGGAACTTAATCCCTTATAAGCGGGGACGCTATTCCAGGCCGCGGTGCAATATCCTGACTTCCGGATCATCCCGTGCCCCGCCTTCCCACCATGCGGCAGTGGCTTAATGGGGTTTGGTACCCGGTTACAGTGGCGCTACCGTGGCGGACTTACACCGCCTTCCTGCACCCCGCGACCAGCATTTTAGAAAGAATATATAATTGATGAAAAGGTAATGGACAAGCGAATCAGTTATTCAGAATAATACTGCAGCTGGTTACTTACCTTAGGCTTTCGAGAGTTCAGAAATATCAATTGAAATGACATTGAAACCTTGTTGATTAGCTTCCTCCTGGTTTTCGGAAACGCGATTGAACAGAGTATTACAGCGTTGATAGGAAGTGCGTTTGCCCCATAAGATTCGGTAACAATTCTTTTCTATTTCCAGAAATCCTTGATGAAAACACTGCCTGATGAAAGGGCCAGGGCTTCTCCTATGGAATGATCCATGTTGTTATACCAGAATGAACCGCATCTGCCCGTAAGCTCAAGTCCGCTTTCTGTCTTCAATTGTGAAAATCTATTTCTGTAAGCCAGGTCGTACAGTGGATAAGTTTTCGGAACGATTCGCCAATCCATGAAGATGATATCGGAGGCCCTTAAAGCATTAACTTTTTCCAGATGTTCTATAAGCCTGTCTTTCAGGAGATCCGGATTGCCGGAGTAATCCCGGTTGCCAAGGGTAATCTCAACGATAATACTGTCAGTGTTCTCCGGAACCATGTCGGGTCTGAAATTTCGAGGAATTGTCAGCCTGCTGAAAAGAATGTCCTGCTGGCCGAAATAACACCACTGATAGTCGTTTGACTGTTTTCTCGAGAGCGCGATATTGCAGATGAGGGTGTCCATGAATCTGAAGCCTGCATCCGGGAAGAGTATTGATATCGGAGCCGACCAGTAGATATGATCTGCGGATATTGTTCCCCTGTCGCGTGTACTTACTCCAACTGCTTTACCGCCCTCAGTGATAATTCCGAGAGCTTCACAGCCGTAAATGACGGTACCTCCGTTACTCCGAATACGTTTAACCTGTTTGTCGCAGAATGTTTGGATACCGCCATATGATGGATAGTAAAACATGGTTGATACCGGTTTTGGAATCAGAAGACCTTTGAGAAGAGCAAATAGATTATCAGCCTTTATGTTCTTATCGATAACGGCTCTGTTCACTCCGGCTTCCGCCCAGTCAGGATGAAGTTCAGTCGCTCTGCATCCGGTAAATTTTTCAGTGTATTCTTTGAAAAAATAGTCGTAAATATTTATTCCGTACTTAGAAATGACGTACTCGGCAAAAGTGTGTATTTGCCCATTTGATTTCTTTCTGAAAAGGTCAAGTAAGCTTCTGAGAAGAATTGGAAGAGGTAATCCGATTACGGATTTCATCGTCAGCGGCCAGCTACGGTATCTTCCGGACATGTAAACGTTACTGGACCTTAAAATACTTACGTAATCATCGCCCAGAATGTCCAGGAGATATTTCCTTACTGCAGGATCAGATGTGTGAAATCGATGTGGACCTATATCGAAGATGAACCCATCTCTTTCAAATGTTCTTGCCAGTCCTCCGGGAGAATTTTCCCTTTCGAGTACTGTAACCGATATATCCTTCTCCGATGCGGTCAGTCTCTCGGCAAGGGTTAAGCCGGATACACCGGCGCCGACTATTACAATATTTCTGTTCAAATCCGCTCTTTCCGGGTTATTTCGTGAACTCTTCCTCTTGATCGCGAATCGTACCAAAGGAGAGGAATAGCAAGAATCATCAGAATAATTGCCATAAGCATCCAGATTATATGTACACTGAAACCAAGTTCAATGATGTTCATGTTCGTAGTGATAAGACCTTCGATTCCAACCATGGCAAAACCTGCGGCCCATGCTGCTTCAACGGTTCCGATGCTTAGAAGGCCGTGTATCGGAAGTGACATTATTATGTTTGTAACTCCGCTTGCCATGAATACTTTCCACAATGGTATTCCAGTGATTCCGAGTGATTCCAGCAGGAAACAGAACATCAGAAGTTTACTGATCCAGACAAGAATTGAAACCAGGAATGCTGATGCGAGCTTCCCTCTCCTTCCCTTTACGGATGAGGCTTCAAGGAGGTCATCGAACCAGTGTGATCTGTTTGTATGCAGAATTTTGTTGAGAAACAACTTAAGGGGTTTCTCAGTGAGTTTCAGGAGGGGGAACATAAAATAGATACCAAGGTATCCGGCCAACACCAGAAACGGAGCAACCAGGGCCATCTTACCCATCCCCCCGGCAACCGCGAAACCTATAACAACGCCCATGGCCATAAGGTCGAGAAGCTTGGCGAAGAATACATTCGCGGTGCCATGCCCCACCGGAATCTTTCCGAAATGCCTGAAAAGACCTACAAAGGCTACGTCCGCAAGCCTGAATGGAAGCAGGTGCCCGAGTCCTATGTGAATAGCTGTTACAGCCATCGAAAGGGAAAATCGGTATTTTTGTCCACAACTTAAAAGAAGCCATCGGAACGCGCGGAATACCTGGCTTAAAAGAAAAAGCAGGAATGCGCCGATAAGCGGAAATGTATCAGCCCCGGTTATCCGGCTTAGAATGTCGGATATTGCCTGATTGATGTTCCCGCCGTCAACAGATATCCTGAGAAGTAACCACGCCAGTACCAACCCGATAATCGTTGCTGTAATTGCGCCTGCAAGTTTTTTACTATATTTCAATCAAATCCTGTTCAAAATTGTTTAACAAGCGGATTATACTAAAGGAAAGCTCCCTTGGAAAAAGATAAAATCATCGTAGTTGAAAATGTTTCCAAATCGTTCAGAAAAGTACGGGCGTTATCTGATTTCAGCCTGTATGTTTCTTCCGGAACAATATTCTCCCTGCTCGGCCCAAACGGCGCCGGAAAAACGACATTGATGAAAATACTCCTGAGTCTTACAAAATCTGATTCAGGTAAGGTGTCAGTACTCGGATTACCTGTATCCTCTTTTTTTTCCAGAAGAGGTGTCAGGTATATGCCGGAGAACGTAGTTTTCCCATCCTGGGCGACTCCCGTTGTTTTATTCCGGCAGCTTGAACGTGTCAGGCACGAATCAACTTTCGAGCAATTCAAAACTCGCTGCAGGGAACTCGAATGCCTCGATCTCATGAAAAGACCCGTAGGAAAAATGTCCAGAGGACAGAGACAGAGGGTTGCTCTATCGCTGGTTACATCCGGAAAACCACAACTGGTACTGCTTGATGAACCATCATCCGGACTGGACCCTGGCGGAAGAATACTGGTGCGTAACCTGATACGTGAACTTGCCTCAGAAGATGCTACGGTACTTATTAACTCACACCTTCTAGGTGAAGTTGAGATGGTTTGCGATACAGCCGCTTTTATCAGCAAAGGAAAACTCATAGCTCAAGGGAAGCTGGATACTCTTTCAAAACAGACAGGCCTGGCTTTCATAGAAACTGAAAATGCCGGGAATATGAAACTTTATCTTGAAACGAACGATTATACCTGTCGACTTGAGTCCAGGGGTGTAGTAGCCGAACTCGCGGAACCATCATTGTTTCCCGATCTGGTCCGTGACGTGCTTGACGCCGGTATTTCATTTACCGGAATTACTCAGATGCGGGAAAGCCTGGAAGATGTTTTTCTGAGGATAATGGATTCTCATCGGGAGAATAACAATGTTTCTTAACGCTGTTGAACAGCTTCTCAGAAGAAAAATAGTCTTAACAGCCGCTGTAGCAACCGTTGTATTCCTGGGACTTTACTGGTGGGGTGTTTCCGCTGCTTCGAAGGCTGATCTTAACATGGGACATGGTCCGGCTGATCAGGCCGTAAAAATGCTTGGATCTGCCGATGCGGCTCTCGCAGCGATAGTTACTGCGGGACCTCTTGCGGCAACACTTGTAACCGCTCTTATTATTGTTATAGGTTCAACGATGCTGCCCGAAGAGATAGAAAGGGCAAGGATGCCCTTCTGGCTTTCCCTGCCGCAGTCAAGGCTGAGGGTGTACCTGTCTGCCGGACTTGCGCCACTGGCTGTATCACTTGCTCTTTCAATTGTGCTGTTCGGTGGAATATTCGCAATAACCAGGGTTTATTTTCCCTTCACCCCCAGAAGCTTACCGCTGGTGCTGATTTCCATGTTCCTTTGGCTTAGCGTTGTATGGGCTGCGGTAATGCTGCTTTCACTTGTTGTGAGAAAAGTCGCAACCATGTTGATAACCTTTTTTCTGGCGTCTGTAGCAACACTTTTCGGCGGATTGTACGAGATTATGCACATGTTCCCCGGGGAAGCGCCTGATGCCCTCGTAACTATAACAAACACCATTATTTATCTATTTCCAGCGGACAGAGGTTACAGAGGAGTGATGTACGGACTGATTCCCGGAGATGCCACAATAACGGAGAATCTCGCTTTCTTCGGTGTTACCGCAAGTGTTCCCCCTGTTCATCTGATTTACGCATTCCTGTGGAGCCTCCTGCTTCTTTCGATAGGATACTGGAAATTCAGAAGAATGGATTTTTAACTTTCCTTCCTGTTGACTGAACCATTTTCGGTGAGTTATGATTTTTACGGGAGGTGGAATTTTATGAACAGAATAATCCATGTGAAAATAACCTCGGATGAGCCCGACAGGATAACGAATTTCTATCGCGAAGTGTTCAACTGGGTTGTTGAGAAATTTCCTGATCCACCGGATGGATGGAGAATGGATTCGGGTACGGGGCAGGGAGTAAATTGCTCGGTATACCGAAGCGAGGATACCCCGATGGACAGGAATATTTCAATAGCAGTGTCCGTTTCCTCCATCGATGAAGCAGCTGGAAAGATAACCGAAGCGGGTGGAAAGATAATGTACGACAAGATACATGCCTTTGGTAACGACTATCTTTACTGCCAGGATCCCGATGGAAACGTTATCTGTCTTGTGCAATTCAGGTAAACAGAACTGTATGAATTAAAAAGCTAACTGGTGTATATGCTTACTGAGCCTCTCATATGCTCGGTAAGAACCTTTATCATGGCTTCATGATCAGATCTCCCCATCATTTCACGGATGGAGTGCATCGAGAGCATAGGGTTTCCAACGTCTACACTCAGAACCCCGGTTCTGGCTGATGTAACAGGCCCAATCGTGCTTCCGCAGGGCATATCGTTTCTGTTTACGAAATACTGTACATCCACTCCGGCTTCTTCCGCGCATGTTCTGAAATAAGCGGACGTTAAATCACTGGAAGTGTACTTCGCCATGGCATTGACTTTTATAACAGGTCCTCCGTTAAGAACCGGACGACAACCCGGGTCATGCTTTTCAGGGTAGTTCGGATGAACTGCATGCGCTCCATCTGCGGAAACCTGAATACTCTTCGAAAGGCATCTGAAATATTCATCCCTTCCACCCGAAAGCCTTTCTATCACGGTATCAATAAACGTTGAGCCGGCTCCGTTCATCGTCTTTGAACCTACCTCCTCATTGTTGAAAAGGCTGACCAGTCTGGTTTTCGGGGAATCTCCTGAATCAAGAAGAGCCTCGATAGCTGCGTGGCACATCGAGAGGTTATCCAGCCTGCCGGAGAAAATAAAATCTTTCCCAATGCCACCCAGGACAGCCGGCTGCGGATCCCAGACTTCCATGGACCAGCCGGAAACCGAATCTCTTTCAACGTCCGCGGATTCGCAGGCGAGCGAGAGGACGTCATCGAATGTAGCGCCGGATGTTGATAATATCAAAGGTGTCCTGGTCTCGGGATTTATCTTGAAACCCTCTTTGTTGATCTCACGCATGATATGTATGGCCGGAGAAGAAATACGGCATATCGGATTTCTGAGAATAAACTGTTTATGGTATATTACCTTGCCATTTCGAATCGCGAGGGTTCCCGCTATTGAAAGATCGCGGTCGAACCATGTCGCGAGTATAGGGCTTCCGTAGATTTCAACACCAAGCAGGTTGATGCCGTCATGCTTTCTGTCAGGCAGAGGTTTCACCCTGAAACCCGGAGAATCCGTATGAGCGCCTGTTATATTGCATCCAGCGATCCAGCAGGGTTCGGAACCGGTTATCCCGGCAATGATGGACGAAGCCGATCTAACCGTGTAAAACTTGTAATTCGCTTCAGTATTCGTCCACGAATCCTCCTCATCCAGCCTGCGGAAACCGTTTTTATCGAGTTTTGAGGCTATTCGTGAAACAGCCCATGACGCGGTTGGAGAATTGTCAAGAAAGGAAAGCAGATCCGGTATATGTGTTTTCATTATTCCCTTCAATCTCAGTGCTACGGTTTAGATTCAATGATTTCAACAGCTCTGTCTTTCATTTCAGATGATCTCGCGTTGAAATTCTGTTTAACCTGATACATGAAAGCCTGTAGTCTTGCTTCGTTATCTGTATCCTCCTGGCCATCGAATGCAAGGTTAAGCCAGGGCAGGTTTCTGTGTTCTTTTCTTATTCTCTTGCTTATGGCTGTAACAACGGTACCCGGCAGACAGGTGAAGGGGAAAATATTCACGGCTCCGTCAATTACCGCTTTCTGATTGAAGGCAAGTGGGGCACCGATGCAGAGAATAGCCTCTCCCCCGATGTTCTCTTTCATGTAACCGTGCGCTGCCTTCATTATTTCTTCGGCTTCCACTTCGGGACGGTCCGCGAGCATTTCCGAAAAAGGTGCTTCCAGTTTCTTTCTAAGCCCTTTCATCATCTTCGATCTCGAATATCCCTTAACAAGATCAATCAATTTCTTTTTGTCCCTGGATTTATTCACGAAGGTATAATTCACGTATTCGAACCATTCCATCAGAGGAGTGTTAAGAACTTCCCCTCCAAGAGCTTCAATGCGTCTGTCCGTATGGGAGTGAGCGAACGGATCGTTTCTTACGTAAATTTCCCCGAACATGAGAACCAGAGGTTTTGGAATATCATTTCTTGGAATGTTCCCGAATTCAGCGGCAGCATCTTCGAGGACCGGTACAAGTGATTTTCCGTTCTCCATGGCTTCGGATGCCGCATTCAGGTATTTATTCATAACGTAATCGGCCGATCCCCGCTCAAGTTCGTAGGGTCGAACCCTGTACATGGCGCTTCTAAGAATATCACCGGCTATGGCGGCTTTCAGCATATCGATTTGAAATCCAATTGAAGAAAGCTGTTTAACATTAGTATACGAATCGCTCGAGGTGGCAGTAATTATTGGAACTTCCTTGTAACCCAGCCTGTCAAGAAGTATCCTGTGGTAACTGCAATACTGCCCGAAACGGCATGGTCCCGAAGCGGTTGCAATGAAAAACGCTACTTCTGATTGATCGTTTTCCTTCAGAACGGAAAGCATGTTTCCAGCGGTGATAATTGCCGGATAACATTCTTTGCCGGTTGTTATCGATCGGCCCAGCGCAACGGAATCCTTATTTGTGGGAGGAATTTTCGCCGCATCAACACCATGTTTTCGTGCCGCAGCCACGGCTATCGGGGTGGCATTACCGAGCCAGGGAATCCAGAGTTTCCGTTTCCCCAGATCCATCCTTCTGTTCCCAAGCTGTTGATTGAACGGAGAAGTTCCCTGCTGTCTTCTTCCGGCAATAGCATCCATGAATGCTTCACACCTTGTTATTACACCGGCATCAGCTGCATGTTCATCAATTTCTATAGTCAGCATAGGCTTCTCACCCATTATTTTAGCCACTTCATGCTGAATAAATGAATCGGGGCCGCAACCGAAGTTGGTTATATAAACACCATTCAGCCTTGGATCTTCCCTGATGGCAAGAGCTGCCGCTATGATTCTCTGTCCATATTGCCAGTACATGTTTCCGTGCAACTCGGCTGTGTGTTTCATGGGAAGGTCGAGTAAATCGGTTGGAATGACGGACGCGCCCATTTTTGCCAGCTTATCCGGAACCTCCACATTTACAGCGGGGTCAGATCCATTGTAGGGCCTGCTGATTATAACGAAAGCGGGCTGGTTCTCCCCTATTCCATCCAGTGCCCTCTTTCCTGCTTCACGGAGTGAATCAAGGAACTGAAAATGTTTGATTTTTGCTTCCGTACAGGCTTTTCTTGCGGTTTCATTATCTATCCCGAGTTCTGTAGCCATATCCAGAAGACCTTTCATCCATTCCTTTCCAGACAGTGAAAAATCGAGTACCGGACTGAGCGTGGTAACATTTTCCTCGCCTGAAAGACCCAGACCGGAATCGATGATATACGGAGAAGCTTCGATGTACGGACAGTTGTAAGATTCCGTGAAATCACCCTGTGGAAAAGATCGGAGCATGGAGGGAAGGAAAATATAATCAACACCCTTTTCAAGCAGGTCTATTACATGTCCATGAGCAAGTTTTACAGGGAAGCATGTTTCCGCGGCTACACTTTCAACTCCGGAATGGATAATACTTCCAGTAGATGTTCCCGATACCAGTATATTCAATCCGCATGTCTCAAAAAAGACTCTGAAGAAAGGGAAATATTCCCAGAACCATAATGCCCGTGGTATTCCCACAACCGCTTTGCCTTCAGATATCCTGTCCGCATAACCTTCGAACAAGAGGCACTTCCTTTCTTCGAACCAGTTGGTTCCGGGAGTAATACGATCGGTTAAAGTACTCCTGGTTTCGTATTTCTCACATCTTCCACCGTAGAAAAGATTCTGCCCGTCATGGAGGGTAATACGATGTATTTCACATTGATTGGCACATCCTTTGCACACAAAAGTTTCCTGCCTGTATTTCTCCTCCGCAAGACTGAACCCTTTGAATTTTGAAGGCCCCGGAGATTTTTCCTCTTTTGCCAGAAGCGCCGCGCCAATAGCTCCGGTAACATGATGATTCTCTGGAATTGTGATCTTCCTGTTCTCAAGGACAGAATTGAAAGCGGCCGCGACCCCCGTGTTGAATGCCGTTCCACCCTGAAAGAATATCCTGTTACCTATTTTTTTCTCTCCAACTACTCTGTGCAGATAGTTCTTCACGATTGAATATGACAGACCGGCAACGATATTCTCAACTGAAGTACCATCAGCCTGATGCGAAAATACATCACTTTCCATGAATACCGTGCATCGTTCTCCCAGACCGGATGGAGCTGGAGCACCTATTGCCTGGGGACCGAATTCTCTGATATCAAGCCCCAGCTTCTCAGCCTGTTCTTCAAGAAAAGAGCCCGTTCCGGCAGCACAGACTTTGTTCATTTCAAAATCAATCACGCGTCCATTCTCGAGGGAAATGTACTTCGAATCCTGACCGCCTATTTCGAATATCGTGTCGACAGTGGGATCAATTTCCACCGCGGCTCGCGCCTGTGCCGTAATTTCATTACGGACTACATCAGCACCCGTAAAATCTCCTATCATGTACCTGCCAGAACCGGTTGTTCCCAGACCCAGAACCTCCCTGTCCCTGCCCAGGGTATTAGAAAGTTTGTTAAGTCCTTTTTTTACCGCCTCGAGAGGTCTTCCGGCAGTCATGAGGTATTCCGAAGCAAGAAGGTCTCCTGAAGTTTCACCCAGGGCCACGAGATTTGTGCTTATGGATCCAACATCAATACCTATGTAGACCGGCTCATCCGTCTTCTCAGGTATTTTCGTGGATGGCGGGGATGGAATTGAATAATCCCCGAGAGGACGTAAAGTTGTTCCGGAAGAACTCTTTTTACTGATATTCAGCAGTTCAGATACAAAATCCGCATTCAACATTGCGGATGTGTTCTGATCCGCGGTAAGCGCCGCACCTGCGGCTGTAAGGCACCTGAAATTACCTGGAACTATCAAATCAGAATATTCCTGACCCAGTACCTCCCGGAAAGCTTTGACCATTCCCTTGTTAGCGGCTACTCCTCCCACGAAGGCAACCGGAGGACGAAAATCTCTGCCGGAAGCTATGGAACTCTTGAAATTCCTCGCGACAGCGAAGCAGAGTCCGGCTACTATATGTGATACGGGAGTTCCTATCTGCTGGAGGTGTATCATATCTGTTTTAGCGAAGACACTGCAGCGACCCGCTATTCTCGGGGGATGCGCGCACTGAAGTGCCAGCTCACCAAGTTCTTCCGTTTTAAGTCCCAATCTTGATGCCTGCTGGTCAAGAAATGAACCCGTACCGGCGGCGCACACGGAATTCATGGAAAAATCATCGAAAACAGCCACGTCGTCCGGTGTTCGTCTGAAGAGAAGGAGCTTTGAGTCCTGTCCACCCATTTCGATAACCGAGTTGACTTCGGGACAGTAAACCGGAATTGAACCTGCCAGAGCAACAACTTCGTTGACGGTTTTACAGCCTGCGACTTCCGATACACTTTTTGAAGCGCTGCCGGTAAAAGACGCCAGGCATCCCTGCCAGCCGTCAAGATCGGAGAGGATTTCCAGAAGTGATTCAAGAGGTTTGCCGTGATGTCTCCTGTATAGTGAAGTCAGAATACTGTTCCCATCCATAAGTACTACTTTGGTGCTTACGGAACCCATATCTATCCCGATCCTTCTCTTCATTACCACTCTGTCTTTCTAAATCATCACAGCACCGGATGGATATCCGGATAAGTTCGTATGTTAAAAATTATAAAGCACTTCGAAACAGTCATCGTTAGATGGAATTGAAAATATGACAATATTCGCATGATTTACACTGTCTATCAG
>CAZOQQ010000004.1:0-31232 GCA_964582075.1 uncultured bacterium
CTTCCAGCGGTTCCCTCCGGGCATCATTTTCGTCGGTATTCTCAAGAAGCATTTCTCCGTATCCAAGGATAGGTGAAAGGAGGTTGTTCAGATCGTGAGCAATGCCGCCGGCCAGACGTCCGATGGACTCGAGCTTCTGAACCTGGCGAAACTGTTCTTCCAGACGCTTCTTTTCCAGTACGGCTTTACTGCGTTCCGTTACATCCAATCCAACGCCGAAAAAGTATTCCAGATCACCTTTATCATCGAAAACAGGCCTTCCGTGCCACTCGACCAGAAGCTTCGAACCATCACGTGTCAGAATATGATTCCTGTTAGAAGTTTGTTCGTTTCGATTGATAAGCCTGCCGAACAGGGGTGCAAGCTCTACCCTTTCGTTTTCTGGAATAAAAGTATCCATGTAATCTTTCCCTATAACTTCGCTCCTGGTGTATCCGGTCGCCTCTAGCATGGAATCGTTCATCAATACCGTTCTGTTTTCCGAATCCATCATGACAAAATAAACCGGGGCCGCCTGAATCAACGTGCGGAACCTGTATTCACTTTCCCGAAGCGCGTCTTCCATTCGTTTGCGTTCGGTGATATCTCTAATGAACTCAACTACTACCGTTATATCACCTGTTTCCGAATTTACAGCGGGGAAACTGGACAGTTCAATCCATTCGAGTGCGGAGCCGGGTAAACCCGGAACAATATCCCTTTCGGTCTTGCCTGATTGCAGACACCTTTGCGTCGGGCAGGGGTTACACGGAAATTCGCGGTTGCGATACACTTCGT
Organism: uncultured bacterium; assembly: GCA_964582075.1. Lineage (GTDB taxonomy): Bacteria > Fermentibacterota > Fermentibacteria > Fermentibacterales > JCC-6 > Aegiribacteria. Next base: position 778 of record CAZOQQ010000004.1, read on the forward strand.
AGCATTTCTTCCCTTCGAGCGGCATGTTTTCGGCGTACCATTCGCGCATAAGGCCGTTAGTTTGAAGAATCGTCAGATCGGGGTTCAGAATACTGATGCCTTCGCGAACGCTCTCGAATATCGCATTGGCAAATACCTGACTTTTCGGAAGAGTCCGTTCAGTCTGGTTTTCAAGCTCGGCAACACGCTTTCTAAGCCTTGCAAGCTCGCTATTCAGGGCATCGCTATTGCCGCTTTTCTTCAAACCTTTAACCTGCTCCCATTGAAAGCTATTGCGTCTGGAACCACCTGTGCAGTACCAGCAGGAAGCGCATCATCAAGCCTGATTTTTCATATCAGGTGAAGGATAATATTAACTATATAAAACCTGGGTAATATCCAGGTCGTTGTCAAGCTGATAAAACAGATTGAGATCCTGTGACGGGACGGGGAAAAAGGAAGTATACTTGATATTCAGTACGCCTGGTTATTTATCGAAAGGAAACGGTATTCCAACCAGAATAGTTTTCGTAATGCTCGGTAAGAAAGATTTCCATTCGGGGGGTTACGGTTTCAACTTCAGAATTGCTGAATACCTCAGGGCTCACGGATTTGAAGTGGAACTTATCCACTTCACAACCGTTCCGCCCGGCTACCCTTTGAAATGGTTCAGAGCATCCAGGTATATCTGCGGGAAGATTCGCGCGGATAACCCCGATATGATTATTATCAGCAAGAGCTATCAGTATTTATCTCTGCTTCGGCTGATGAGTGCGTTTACCGATATTCCGGTAATTTACCTGATGCATAATCTTGATTGGAAGATCATCCGCAGCAAATTCAAGGCGTTCATGTATAGAATTTACGTGAGGTGGCTGCTGGGAATGGCGAGTACGGTATGGGTTAACAGCAAAAACACGCGGAAAGCCATAGAGGGAATCGGAATCCCCGGGAAAAGTGTAAGTCTTATTAACCCCGGCTTTGAAAAAGACTCTGTGTCCCTGCCCGATCGTTCGCGAAGGGAGGGCCCCGTCAGACTGCTTTGCGTTGGCAGTATTTCTCCGCGGAAAGCGCAGCATATTCTTGTAAAAGCGTGCACGTATCTTGAAGAGGGAAGTTATGTAATGGAATTTGCCGGTAGTATCGACTCCGACGAAGATTACGCTTCAATGGTTCAGGATTTGATAAAAAAGGAGAATCTTTCCGATTCCATACTGGTTTCCGGGGAGCTTTCCGGAGAAGAACTGGCCAGGGCCTACATGAATGCGGATATACTCGTTCATCCCAGCAGATGGGAGGCTTTCGGGATTTCAATTGCTGAGGGAATGTGGTACGGGCTTCCTGTTATAGCATCGGAAATAGCTGCTGTACCGGAACTGGTTCGCCATGGTGAAAATGGCCTGCTTACTCCTCCGGGAGATGTAACAGGGCTTGCGGATGCGATTAACGGATTGATAAGTGACAGAAGCCTCAGGCTGCAGATGGGAGAAAAAAGCCGTATGTTCGCCGAAAGACTGAACGATTGGAACGATACATGCAGGGAATTCATGCAGCTTGTCACGAGTACGATTAAGGGAAGTAAACAGTGAGCCATCTCTGCGTAATAAAATTCGGCGGAACGTGCCTTGCGACAGAAGAGGACAGACTGAAATCGGCAGATATCTGTATCGGGGAACTTGAATCGTACCGAAGTTGCGTGGTAGTTGTTTCGGCGATGGGCCGAAAAGGCGATGCTTACTCAACGGATACACTGCTTGAACTGGTTTCCTCGCCACTTCCTGAAGAAAAATCGTGCCTTATGGCCTGTGGAGAAGTTGTTTCCGCCGTTATTTTCGCGGATTTGCTCAGGCGGAAAGGAATTTCCGCAAGGGCGGTTACCGGCTGGAATGCGGGACTTCGTACCGATAACCGGTATTACGAAGCGGATCTTGAAATGGTAAAGAAGGAGTACCTTCTTGAATCTCTTGAAAAAAGTAAATGTATTGTCGTGGCGGGATTTCAGGGAATGACCAGCGCGGGAGCCGTTTCCACTCTTGGAAGGGGAGGAAGCGACATAACCGCGGCCGCTGTAGCCGCAGCGCTTGAGGCAGAGGAACTGATGCTTGTTAAAAAGATAGATTCTGTTTTTACCGCGGACCCGGAGAAGGTACCCGGAGCGTTAAGAATACAAAGAATAAGCGCGGAAGACCTCACTCAGCTTGCCTGGCAGGGGGCGAAAGTTGTACATCCGCGAGCCTCTGAAATTGCAGGTTATGCCGGTATCAGAACCAGTGTGAAATCTCATGCTACAGGTAAAAAGGTTACCGAAATAGAACCGTTTGTTCTTAGAAGCGGAAGATATATTACAGGAGTGGCGTCGGGTCCCGATGTCGCGCAATTCAAAATAAGAACAGGCAGCGATGCCTCCATGCATGAATTCTATTCGCTCGTATTCAATCTTGTGGCACAGGCCGGTGTATCTATGGATATGTTCAGTGTTTACGATTCGGCCGCCATGTTCACGGTTCCACTTGAAGATGAAGCAGTGGTTTCCGGAATATTCGATCTGAGGGGAATTAATTACCGGGTTGTTGCTCCCTGCGCGAAGGTTTCAATAGTGGGAGCCGGTATGCACGGGATGAAAGGTGTGATGGCGAGATTCTCTTCCGCGCTTGATAAAGCGGATATCGATATGCTTCAGACCGTTGATTCACATGCAACCATATCGGCTCTTGTCCTTCTTGAGCGGAGGGATGAAGCGCTTGAAACTCTTCACAGGGAGTTCATTGAACAATGACATATTTGTCCATTATTATTCTGGCAATTATCCAGGGGCTTACAGAATTTCTGCCGGTTTCCAGTTCGGGTCATCTTGCCCTCGCGGGAATGGTACTGAATGTTCCTGAAGGCGATATAACCTTTGAAATAGTACTTCACCTGGGTACTCTCATGGCGGTTCTGGCCGTTTACGGCAGGGATCTTATGGAACTTGTCGCCGGAGTTATCAAGGGCGAAAAGGAGTCACTTGTTCTTGCAGGTCTGCTGCTCATCGGCTCGATTCCCGCGGGAGTTGTCGGCTATCTTCTGGCTGATTCGATTGAAAGTATTTTCAGCAGCCCGCTTATTGTTTCGGTAATGCTGCTGGTAACAGGAACTGTTCTTTTCGGTACGAGATTCATGAAAAACGGAAACAGGGATAATCCCACGTTCAGGGGAAGTTTCATTATTGGTGTGTCCCAGGCACTGGCTCTCATGCCTGGAATATCACGCTCCGGATTTACGATTTCCACGGGTCTTCTTTCGGGAATCAGGAGGGAAAAGGCAGCTCGCTTTTCCTTCCTTCTTTCGGTACCCGCCATCGCCGGGGCCGCAATCCTGAAGCTGGGAGATACCGTGTCAGGCGGTATAGATACCCTCATGCTGATTACAGGGTTTCTGATTTCAGCACTCACGGGATATCTTGCCCTTCGCATTCTGCTGAGATTCCTGAAAGCCGGTAAATTTTCGATTTTCGCCTGGTACTGCTGGCTCCTTGGGATAACAGGTCTGATCGTTGCCCTGACAGGAGGGTAAAGTGCAGTTGCTTCTGTTCTTTGCACTCGCGTCAGTCAATCTGAACGGCTGGCACGACGGCTACGCGTCAGGAGATTGGGGCTATGCGTACGATCAGGCTGAAGCCGCGCTTCTGACCGATTCCACGAGTTCCGATGCCTGGGCGGCTCTGGCCTTTTCCGCGGCAGCCCTGGGTTATAACGGCGAAGCATCGGTCTATGCACAGAAAGCCGTTGAGCTGGACTCACTATCGTCAATGTCATGGGGTGCTCTTGGCATCGCTTACGCAGATACAGACGAAGAATCACTGATCAGTTTTCAGAAAGCGCTTGGATACGATTCCACCTTCGTTCTTGGTCTTGTCGGTGAAGCTCACTGTTTCGTAATTCAGGAAAGATACTCTGAAGCTCTCAATAAGCTTACTCAAGCCATGAATACAGATCCGGACTGGATTTCAATCTGGCTTGAAACAGCTGAAGTTTATCGATACCAGCAGGAGTTCGAAAAGGCTTTGAATTGCGTGAATACAGCGCTGAAAGAATGGCCAAGGAACAGGCTGTTGATGTCTGAAGCGGGATGGATCATGGAGATTGCGGGCAGATACCGGACAGCGGCCATGATCTACAGTAAAATCGCTGAAACCTATACCGATGATACCGGCAGCCTTATCGACCTCGGGTTGTTGCATGAGAGCCGGTACAGTTACGGAGAGGCGATCAAAGCCTACAGAGAATTACAGAGAAGAGACCCGGATAATTACTGGAGCTTTGGCGAAACGGGAATGTGCCTTGAAGCTGTTGGAAACAATAGTGCTGCAAGGGAAAGCTATCTTGCTGGAATTGAAATTAATCCCGGGTACAACTTTGCCCGGTACAGACTGGGCCTGATCGCTGAAGGCGAAGGGGATATTGATAAGGCCCTGGAATGGTATATAGAGTGTACCGGTTATGACAGCAGCTTCGTTGACGCGTGGACAGCACAGGGTCTTTTGTACGAAGACAAAGGTAATTTCACCGCGGCGGAAACCGCCTACCGCAAAACTCTTGAGATTGATCCGTACAATTACTGGACATGGGGTGAACTCAGTCTTGTTCTTGAAGGGATGGGGAGGATTGAGGAAGCCGGAGAAGCGTTGGAAAACGGCATAGCGATCAACAGTGAATATATGTGGGCATGGGAACAGAGGGGAATACTGTTCGAAAACGACGAAGATCTGGTTGCCGCCGCTGACTGGTACAGACGAGCCGTTTCCGAAACCGTTGCGCCCGGTTCCTGGATATTGGGAGAACTGGGATTGGTGCTGGAACAGCTGGGATGTGAAGACAGCGCTGCCGTTTACTATTCGGAAGCAGTATCCGTTGATACTGCTTACATTTTCGGATACCAGCGCCTTGCATCGATTCTCGCGCGAAGAGGAAACACGGAGCAGGCACTGGAAATCTGGCAGCGTTACATCGAGGCCGGAGGATTCGAAAGTACGGCTTTATGTGAGAAAGCTCTAATCTTCGAAAGCATTGGAAGAGATGAAGAAGCAGACAGCCTCACCGAGTTAATAGAGTCTGACTATCCCTATGCGTGGATAGACCTTGCGTGGTCATATTTGAAAGCGAATCCGGATGAATCAATTGATCTTGCCCTCAGGGCGGAAGAGGAAAACCGGTCAGATGATTCGGAATTCTGGATTCAGATGGCCGGACTTTACGCGGGGCTTGAACGGAAGGATGAAGCCGAAAGAAGTTATGAGAGGTCAGCAGAAGTCGCTCCGGACAGTATCGATGTATGGCTCGAATGGGGGCATTATCTTTTTAACGCGGACCGGGATGAAGATGCCGCCGCGAAGTTCAGACATGCTACTGAGCTTGACAGTCTTTCGTTCGATGCGTGGAGCAGCCTTGGCGAGGCACTGTTGTTTTCCGATCAGTACGATCAGGCCCTGACCGCTCTTTATAAATCACTTGATCTCGATCCGGATTCCCCCTGGATTTACGCTTATATAGGTCTGGCTTACGAGAACAAAGGCGATTCGGGAAATGCCATGGATTACTATTTTGAATCCTTGAGCATCTATCCGGGTTACGATTATGCGGAAGCAAGGATAAGGGCCATAACAGATCCCGGATTCGACCCGGACTGGAACCGCAGGCGTTCCAGGCGCTTCAACGCTTTACTTTACATTAATGCCAGGGTTGATAACGGGAACGCCAGGGAAAGGAATTATTCTGGAGGACTGGAGGTTTCCTTCGAGTACGACACAAGAGGCAGTGAGGTTTCCTTTCAGGCGGATTACAGTTTTATTGAAACCTCCAGGAGTTACAGAACCGATTACACCAGGTCTTCGGTTTCTCTTGGTCTTGAGCGTGTTCTGTCGGACAATTACACGTTGAGCACAAGCAGTAAATGGGACAGGCAGCCGGGAACCGTAAGGCCGTGGCAGATAAGTTCATATTTTTCCATTGCGTATACAAAATGGTTCAACGGCTGGATGTGGATGTCCCCGTCCGTCGGCATAGGGCAGGTGAATACCCATTGGGCTTCAGGTCTTGAGACAGAGAGAACGGACAGGACCACTCTTTACGGATCGTTATCGTTGTGGCTTACGAAAGATGATTCCTTCTGGCCGTCGTTGTGGCTCTGGGGGAATTTCTATATTCCTCCCGAGGAATCTGAAAACACGATTATGAACGGGTTGGCCGAACTCAGCATTACAATGTGGAAACCTCTTTCGCTGTCAATAGGTTATAGAGTCGGGTACGAAAGAACACCCGTGTACGAGTACTGGGAGAAATATGATACGGAATTTTACTCAAAACTGAATCTCAGGCTTTTCTGATGTACGCTGTAATACTGTTCGGCCTGCTTGCCTTTGTGCCCGAAAACCTCCAGACATGGTATTCCAGCTGTTCCCGGGGTGACTGGAAGGCTGCTGTGGAGCAGGCGCGGATTGTTTACGAAACCGATTCGACCTGTTCCGATGCCCTGGCTGCCCTGGTAGTAGCATCGGCTTTGCAGGAAAACTTTGAAATCAGCGAATCCGAAGGATCCCGGTTCTCCAAGCCTCTCTCATCGCTTTCCAGGGCAGCAATCGGAGTTATCCTGATGTCGGGAGGGGACACGTTTCCGGGAGATGCTGAAAATCAACTGCTGAAATCCATCCGGCTTGAACCGGACAACGTACTGTCATGGTACCTTATGGGTATTCTTAACGAAGAGAACGACAATGCGGACTCCGCGTTGGTCTGTTTCAGGGAGGTTGAACGGCTTGATCCGTCTTTTCTCCCGGCCAGGCTTGAAGCGGCAAGGATTTACAGGGACAGTAATAATACTGATGAGGCACTTGATGGATTCAGGTCGATAATGACCGTTGATTCACCCTCGGGAATACTCGCGCTGGCGGAGTACATATTGCTGATGGAGAAAACCGGGGAAACAACGGATCTGGACAGACTCGAGAACGTGCTTGTTCTGGCCGATTCTTCGGCATGGACAGAACTGGCTGAGCAGCAGATCGGCAGGCATCCGGAAATATCCCGTGTCGCGATAGAGAAAGCGGAAGCGGTTTTCGATTCAGCCCTGTTCTCAACGGCCATGGCAAAGGTTTTCCTTGAACTGAAAGAATATCACAGGGCAATCAGTATTTCGAAGTGTCTTCTTGAATCCTCTTCCCCTGACAGTGAGGAAGTGCTTGAGATACTGGGTATCGCATATTTTGAAAGTAATGAAATCAACAGGGCTGAAGAGATATTTCTGACCCTATTGAACAACAACCCCTCATCGGTTTCCGCGCTCCTGTACCTTGGTGATATAGCCGAACAGAATATGCGGACTGCAGATGCGGTGGACTGCTATCTCAGTGTGCTTGAAATCAACACTTCCAGCGTTGAGGCCAGAAACCGCCTGAAAGTGATAGCCGGAGATTCCTACAATCCGGAGTCCGTCGCAGGATCTTCCATAGGCTTCAGTATGTCCACAGCGGCAGACTTCTCGGTAGACAGGGGAAACAGGGCTCTGCTGGAATGGGGCGGCAACGCGCGGATTTCTTACAGGTTTGACCGAAGAGGGACTTCGGTTGACGCGAATTTCGGCGGCAGGTCAGTTACATGGGAAGAAGTGCGCGGGCTTCGCAATGATACACTGAATACCGGAAGAGGGTGGGCCGGGCTGGCGCTTGATTACTGGTTCAGCGACAGTTACTTTTTTGAAGTTGCCTCAAACTGGGACAGACAGATGTACACGGAACGTCCATGGCAATTAAGTTCTTACTGCGCGACCGGGTATCAAAAATGGTTCATGTCGTCGGTCTGGTTTTTACCCGAACTTGGAATCGGTCTTGTCAATACAAGGTGGAATTCAGGTACCGGTGTAGTGTATTCCAATGATTTCTCGCTTTTTGCCGCGGCGGATCTCTGGTACAGAAAACCGCATACTTTCATCAGGGAAGCGAAGATTTCAGGCAGTGTGTTTTTCCCTCCGGACAATCCGGACAACTTCATATCCAGCGGGAGTATATCCCTGGCTTTCAGAACCTGGAGCCCGCTTTACGTGAGTATAGGCTACTCCGTTGATTATACAAGAACACCCGAATTTTCCACCTGGAGGAAATTCAATACCAGCTTCACAACTTCCATCAATTTCGATCTGTTATAGTTGTTTGACTTTCTTATCTCGCACCGGACAGATCAGGGTCGCAGAAGTTCTGTTACGGGTGTTTTCAGTATGCGGCCGAAGAAGATGTATGCAGTACCGGTTGAAATAATCAGCATTATACCGATACCTGCAGCGAGCCAGCCCACCGGAAATACCGTGAGACTGCTGACCGCCGCCCGCAGCACCGGACTCAGGGAAAGAAGCGCGGTACTTGCCGCCCAGGAAAGAAAACATCCCAGAAGAGCTCCCAGAACCATTGTTATGAATGACATGAAGAGTATCTGAAAAGCGAAAATCATTGCCAGCCTGTCATGTGGAGTACCAAGGGCTATAAGAACACCAAGTGCGAAGCGTCTGTTTTTGAGGTCCGCAACAAGAGTATGAATGGCGCTTGATAAAGCGGAAAGAAGTATTGCCGCCGCCAGCGCCGCCAGTGCGGCCGTTACCGCGCCTACCAGTATTTCCGCCTTCTGGGCTATGCCTCGTCGTGTCTCGGCTCGCAGACCGGTTGCTTCAACGTACCTGACGATCTCCGGTACATCTTCCGCGGTTTTCGCGGTCAATACAAGGGCGCTGTACCTTCTTGTGTCATCCGGCAGAAACATGGAGTTCATTTCGTCCACAAATTCGAAGGGAACCCCTATGGCAAAAAGATTCATGTTGCGGGATGTTGCTTCTATTCTTGCCCTTACGGTTACAGGAGGATGATCGAGGTTAGCTATGGAGCTTCTTCCAAGCGTAATTACGCATTCCGTTCCCAGTACACCCTCGGGAGTCAGACCCAGAAGATCGTTGGATTCGGCGAAACCGGCATTGTACAACAGCAGGAGATTCTCGCTGAGGATTATCGGCAGAAAGCGACTGGAGGAATCCTCAATTGAGTACGTCCAGTTGATATCCCGCAGGAGCGAGTCTCCAAGGAACTCTCCGGTTACCCCCTCCAGAGTGATGTCCGTGTAATAAGGCTGACCTCCAAGCTGCCCCCGGAGAAGAGCCGGGACATGAGCGTATATCTGCGGGTCTATTCGTTCAACAAGGGGTGAATTTTCCAGATCCTCCTTGATTTCCTCGGTAATTTCCATTCCGCCTGTTTCGGTCTGAAAAAATCCCGCCTGTATTCCCGAAGGGGTAACACGCACCTGTTCCGCCGGAAGATCGTTGGAAAGGAACCTGTCGAGAAGGTTCTGTACACCAAGCCCGATGGTTATGAAAAAAACAAGCAGAAGAGATGCTGTAAAGAGCATCCCCTGGCTGAAAATGTAGTCCTTCCAGTGGCCGCGGTTCCACAGGTGAAGAGCAAGTTTAACTTCAGACAACTTCATGAAGGCTGCCGTTCTTCAATTCGAGAATCCTGTCCGCCCGATGGAGAATTTTCGTGGAATGAACTACCGCTATCAGGGCGAAGTTCTGCTGCCTGCGAAGGTCATCCAGCAGATCGAAGAGGATCTGCTCACTCTCATCGTCCAGGCTTGCGCTCGGCTCGTCCGCCAGAAGAACGGATGGCCTGTTCACAAGTCCCCTGGCCACGGCCACTCTCTGTCTTTCTCCCCTTGACAGAAGTGCTGTCCTCGTATTGCTGATCCTTATGGACAGCTTATCAAGAACCTCGCTTGCCTGTTCGCGTGCGTCATCAAGATCACTGCCGGAAAATACCGCCGGCAGGATCACGTTCTCTATTGCCGTCAGCGAGGGCAGCAGGTGAAAATCCTGAAATACGAACCCCAGATATTCTCTGCGCAGGAAGGCGAGCTCCGAAGAGGAGAGTTTTCCAGTCTCCTTATCACTTATCCGGAGTTCTCCTTCGTAATTCAGATCATGGGTTCCAAGGATTCCGAGGAGGGTGCTTTTACCAGCGCCGCTCCTTCCCGATATCGTTAGAAACTCACCCTTCTCCACATCAAGATCAAGACCGGAAAGCACTTCGTTGTTATCAAAACTTCTTGTAATATTCCTGGCCTCGATTATCCTCATTGTCAACCAATCGTTGAGAAAAATACTGCTTCCGGCTTCAGACGGATGATACCGATATCCGCCCGGTTGTGTCAATTCAAGGGATGGAGATTTACCCCTCCGTCGTTAATCAACCAGCAGCATTCTTTGTGTTAGGACTTCTTCGGAAGTAAGCAACCTGCAGAAGTAGATACCTGACGCCGCGGGATTGCCCGAATCCGTATTGCCGTTCCAGAGTGTTTCATGATACCCCGGAAGAAGCTGACTGCTTGTTAGAACATTGTTCACAAGCTTTCCGGAAATATCGTAAATCCGGATAGTTACAGTCGTTGCTTCGGGCAGCATGAATCCGATGGTCGTCAGGCCGGAGAAAGGATTGGGGAAATTCCGGAAGAGTACAGCGGACTGTACCTCTTCTCCGTACTCCACGGATGTCTGGTCGTAAATCATCAGGACATATTCGGGATGATCTATGAAAGGGTTTCGATTGTACTGAATGGCGTAAACCGCATCGTTGCGGTCGAGTTCCTTTGTACTTACGGGATCGTCTATATGCCATTCGATAAGCATATTTTCCGCCCAGGGTCTCAGAACGGCTCCGTCGACCATATCGCTGCCCGGCCAGCCGCTGTCCACGTTCAGATATCGCGTGGCCATATAAAAGTAATTACGGGCGAAATCACCCTTGTATCCATCGATCGGTTCGAAAACCGTGCCCGAATATCCAGGGTAGGAACACGGGCCGAGACGGCTGCCGTTCAACGAAGTCCAGGCAGGGGAACTTACTTCTCCGTAAGGGTAATTACCCCTTCTGTTGTTAACGTAAATATCCGTCGGGACAATGTGGAAAAGATCGGTGTACATGGGGGAGACATTACCGCCGAACCAGCTTTTAGGCCACGAGTGTTCCCTGTTGTAACCTAAGCTCTCCCTGCTTGCCGAGCCGCCCTGGCTGGTGCCGAGTATGTATTCGTAAGGAGGAGTACCGCCCGGGATATCGGAGTACATATCCCAGACTTTGTCTCCATACCTGTCGTCTGTGGTATAGAAAGCGGTCCAGATATATTTGTAACTTACGACATGGTGGTTATCGATGATGTTATGAAGGGCCTGCTGCAGCGCGGGTCCGGTAAGACCGGCGGCGCTGTCGTAATATCCTGCGGGGGGATCCGCGAAAGAGAGTGAGCATAGCAGCAGAAAGGCCGGTAAAGCGCTTCCGGACAACCGGATTTTCATGGATACAACTTCCTTTATCTATGTACCTGAACTGAAGGTTTTCTTTTTCACTCCCGAATCATCATAAAGCGACTCAGCTTGTCAGTCAATCCGATCATTTTCCTGATTTCGGAATATTCTTCAGCGATTCCATAACTGCTGTGATTACCTTGAGGATGATCTCTCTAAAACAAATTGACGAGTGACGTAAGTCGTCTTATATACTGATATGATTAAATCCTTCAAATGCAGAGATACTGAAAAGTTGTTTGCTGATTTTGATATCCGGAGGTTCCGAAGTATCAACAGAATAGCCAGAATCAAGCTTGAAGTCTTGAATGCAGCGGTATCTCTGCAAAGTTTGCGTATCCCCCCGGGGAACAGACTTGAGCAACTTAAGGGAAATAGAAAAGGTCAACACAGCATAAGAATCAATAATCAATGGCGTATCTGCTTTGTTTGGAAAGAGGAAGGAGTCATTGAAGTTGAAATTGTGGATTACCATAAGGGGTAAGAATATGACAGGAAAATTAGCTCCGATCACACCGGGTGAAATCCTTTTAGAGGAATTTCTCAGGCCAATGGGTATTTCTCAGAGTCAGCTTGCTGAAGATATAAGCGTACCGGCCAACCGTATTAGTCAGGTGGTTCACGGGAAAAGGGAAATTACTGCAGACACAGCATTACGCCTTGGTAAATACTTCGGAATTGAACCTGAATTCTGGTTGAACCTGCAGGTTAGATTCAATATAAAAATGGCCAGGAGCAGGAATGCGAGTAAGATTGAGAAAGAAGTAAAGGTTCATATATCTGAATTACAACAACATAACCATGGAAACACTTAAATCAACAAAACTGCATTACCGCAATTCTGCTGCATGCAGTGTAAGCATGAACACATTCGAATTTAACGATGCCAGGTGTGCTGTATGATGTCGGCCGGTGTAATTCCCGTATCACTGAAGTTTACAGAGAAGGTGGAAATGTTATTTCCATTCCGAACAAGCTGAAATTCCAGATCGATTACCGGAGGTTTCGCGTTGCTGATGTCGAAACTGATCCTGAGGGCCTGAGGATTGTAAGATTGAATCATATCTTTCGCGCTGTTCAGCATACCTATCTGTTCTCTTGACAGCATTCCTGTTGGAATTACGGATACGAAGGCTATTGAATTATGCGAAATCAAGAATGTGAGATCGGCATCTGATTCGGAAATTGAAATCAGATTCGAGTCAGACGCGAGAGATTCGTCGAGCTGCAGATCAAGCCAGCGCTGCGCTGCTCTGTCGGAACCGTTCCCGGTGATAAGGCAAGTCCATCCGTCCCTGCCGGCAATTGAACCGATCATGCCGCCCCTGTTATCAATGAGGTTGTAAGTACCTGATTTTTCCTCAAAATCGCAAAGAAAGCCATCCGTTCCAAACCGCAGCATCTCATCGATTCCCACTTCCCTGGAAAGGAAGAGCAGCTGAGGAGAAAAATCGGTGAGATTCACTCCGAGGAGGCTTACTCCGAAATTTCCCCGGACATGAAGGGAATCACAAAGCCAGAGCGGGAAGAATTCATTAATGCTTTCTGGAATCAGATGAATATCCATACTGTGTTCAACATGAACATGAACAAAACAGAGACCGGGAACCAATTCAAGTTCATCCTGAACAGAGACTTTTCCGCAGCCCGCGAAAAACAGAAAAACACTGAAAATAACGGATAGAATCACCCTGTTCATTGACATGCTCCCGGTTAGGGTGTACTGTACATATTGTACTAAAACTAAAGGTTACCGCTTGTCTGCGTCAATGTTATCGGAAGCATATTCGAAATCTTGACAGTAGAGAGGGGTTTCTGTATGCTTCTGGTTCGCTTTTTGCTGGCGTAGCTCAATTGGAAGAGCAGCTGATTTGTAATCAGCAGGTTATGGGTTCAAGTCCCTTCGCCAGCTCCATTAGGTATAAAGTGTTTTGTAAATAGATAAAAGGAGCTGGCGAGGTTCCCGAGCGGTCAAAGGGGGCAGACTGTAAATCTGTTGGCAATGGCCTTCGGTGGTTCGAATCCACCCCTCGCCACCAGTTTTGGAAATGCAGCGGCTTTTTTACCGTATCCGGTATGCGGGAGTAGCTCAGTTGGCAGAGCATCAGCCTTCCAAGCTGAGGGTCGCGGGTTCGACCCCCGTCTCCCGCTCCAGCCGGTAGAACTGGCAAGCTGATTAGACGCGGTGGGATACCGCAAAACCGTAGGTTATGTGTAAGCTAAACCGAGCCCACGTAGCTCAGTTGGTAGAGCGCGTCCTTGGTAAGGACGAGGTCAGCGGTTCAATCCCGCTCGTGGGCTCCATGCGGGTGGAATAAGCACTTTGAATCAGGTATCGTATCATTTAAGAACAGTATGAAAAGGAGAAATTATGGCTAAGGAGAAGTTTGAAAGGACCAAACCTCACGTTAACGTGGGAACAATAGGTCATATTGATCACGGTAAAACCACTTTGACGGCCGCTATTACCAAGAGTCTTGCAACCCAGTTCGAAAATGTAAGTTATGTTGAATTTGACATGATCGATAACGCCCCTGAAGAAAAGAAACGCGGTATAACAATCGCAACTTCTCACCAGGAGTACGAAACCGCGAATCGTCACTACGCCCACGTCGACTGCCCGGGACATGCGGATTATATCAAGAACATGATTACAGGTGCCGCGCAGATGGACGGAGCCATTCTTGTTATCGCTGCCAATGACGGTGTAATGGAACAGACGAAGGAGCATGTGCTTCTTGCGCGTCAGGTTAACGTTCCGCGAATAGTTGTTTTCCTTAACAAGGTTGATATGGTTGACGATGATGAACTTATTGAACTTGTTGAAATGGAAGTCGGTGAATTGCTCGACAAGTACGGATTTGACCCGGAATCCCCCATTATCAGAGGAAGCGCGCTCAAGGCTTTGAACTCTAGCGGGACTCCTGACGACGAAGACGCGAAGTGCATCTACGAATTGCTGGAAGCGGTAGACGAATGGATTCCCACGCCGGAGCGTGATACGGAGAAACCTTTCCTGATGCCAGTCGAAGATGTCTTCTCGATTGAGGGGCGTGGCACGGTTGGTACCGGCAGAATCGAGAGAGGAATAATTCACACCGGTGATAAAATCGAACGCGTTGGAATTCATGAAACCATCGAGACCACCTGTACGGGTGTTGAGATGTTCCGAAAGATACTGGATGAGGGTCAGGCTGGAGACAATGTAGGTCTTCTTCTTCGTGGAATCAAAAAGGATCAGCTTGAAAGAGGCATGGTTCTCGCGAAACCCGGTTCTGTAACACCTCACACGGAATTCTACGCCAACATAATCATTTTAAGAGAGAAAGAGGGCGGACGAAAGAAGCACTTCGTCAGTGGATACCGTCCCCAGTTCTATTTCCGTACGACCGATGTGACGGGTGCAATCGAACTTCCAGAGGGGCGCGAAATGGCTCTTCCCGGTGACAATATTGATGAAGTTAAAATAACGCTTATTACTCCCATAGCCCTCGAGGAAGGTCTTCGTTTCGCCATTCGCGAAGGTGGACGTACCGTGGGTCACGGAGTGGTTGACAGAATCGAAAAATAGACAGGATAAAAAGTGAGGGTAATAATTACACTTGCCTGCCAGGAATGCAGACAGCGCAACTACACTACCACTAAGAATCGCCGCACTAATACCGGCAGAATGGAACTGAAGAAGTATTGCAGATTCTGTAACAAGCATACACTTCACAGGGAAACGAAATAGTCATTCTTGGGAAATTGCGCAGGGTCGTAGCACAATTGGTAGTGCACCGGACTCCAAATCCGGGGGTTGAGGGTTCAAGTCCTTCCGGCCCTGCCAGCATGTTGAATAAAAGGTTCAGGGGAAGAGGATAGATTATGGTTCGCAGACAGACCGGTAACGGTAACTTCATTGTAACAGGTATAAAGACTGTCATCAGATTCCTGGGAGAAGTGAAGGCAGAGCTGACAAAAGTTGCCTGGCCGACAAAAGAAGAAGTAATATCTTCGACATGGGTTGTTGTCTTCGCGGTTGGAATAACAGCGGTATGGATATTCAGCGCCGACCAGTTCTCCGCTATTCTCATTAATGGTCTCATAAGGCTGATTCACTAACAGTCAATCACTTTCAGTTCTAATAAGGACAGGATTATGGCAGAAGAAACCAGCGAGCAAGGGACAGCAGAAGAAGTCGTTCATTCAGAAGATAGCAGCCGTTTATCGTGGTATGTTGTTAATTCGTTTTCCGGGTATGAGAAGAGAGTAAAGAAATTTCTTGAGGTACAACTCAACAGAAAATACCCTGATCAAGTCGGGGAAGTGCTTATACCTACCCAGGAAGTGACTTCGAATGTCAGGGGCAGAAAAACATCCAGGCAGAAGAAACTCTATCCCGGTTATGTTTTTGTTCAGCTTGAACTGAGTCCTGAAATGGTTATGGACATACGGGCGATGAGCAACGTAAGCGGATTTCCTCCAATGAACCAGGGAGAGCCTGAACCCCTGACAGATATTGAGATCAGTCGACTAAAGGGACAGGTTGAAAGCTCGGACAGGGTTAAAGTTTTAAGAGTACCCTACTCGGTGGGACAGACTGTCAGAGTTATAGAGGGACCATTCAATAATTTTACAGGGGTTGTTGAATCAATTAACCCCGAGCGCGGCAGAGTGAGAGTTATTTTCACGATATTCGGCCGCAAAGCACCTGTGGAAATAGATTTTTCGCAGGTTCGCCCTGTCTGACGGAAGTCAGATTTACTGGAGGTGGGTTTATCCGCCTCGTTTTCAGCAAGCTGCTGCAACCAATAAGGGGAGGTTGCTTCAGCAAGGAAAGGAGTACTTGCCATGGCCAAAAAGGTTTTGGGTGTGGTAAAGCTTCAGCTGCCCGCAGGGCAGGCGACACCGGCTCCACCTGTTGGTCCCGCACTGGGACAGTACGGGATTAACCTGGCCGGTTTCTGTAAGGAATTCAATGCCCGGACCCGGGGGAGCGAAGGACTTATTATTCCTGCGGTCATAAGTATCTATAAAGACAGAAGCTTTACTTTTATTTTGAAATCCCCTCCTGCAGCAGTTCTTTTGAAAAGAGCTGCGGGACTTGCGAAGGGATCTCCGGAATCCAACCGGGAAAAAGTCGGTACGGTGACGATGGAACAGTGTCGTGAGATCGTAAAACTGAAAGAAAAAGATCTCAACGCGGCTTCAATGGAGGCAGCTGTTTCCATGATCGCCGGTACCGCCAGAAGTATGGGTCTGGAGGTGGTGGACTGACATGGCAAAAATGAGCAGGAGATTCCGCCAGACCAGGGATAAAGTTGACGCAGATAAGAAATATACGCTTGATGAAAGCTGCGAACTTGTCAAGCAGCTTGCAACGGCCGGTTTTGATGAAACGGTTGAAATTGCCATCTCCCTGAGCGTGAATCCCAAGTATGCGGATCAGATGGTCAGAGGATCATGTATTCTGCCTAATGGTACTGGAAAAACCGTGAGAGTGGCGGTTTTCGCTTCTGGAGAAAAAGCGGACATGGCAAAAGAGGCTGGAGCCGATGTAGTGGGAGATGAAGATCTTGCCGCCAGGATCCAGGAAGGATGGCTTGAGTTCGATGTAGTTGTTGCCAGCCCCGATATGATGAGGACGGTTGGCAAACTCGGACGGATTCTTGGTCCGAGAGGTCTCATGCCCAATCCGAAAACCGGAACCGTAACGGACGCGGTCGCCGATGCTGTGAAGGAAGCCAAGGCAGGGAAGATAACCTTCAGGGTTGACAAGACAGGCAACCTGCATGTTCCGGTAGGTAAAGCCAGTTTCGAGAAAGAAGCACTTGCGGCGAATGTCATGTCTTTCTTCGAAAAGGTCCTGCAACTCAGGCCTTCAACTGTCAAAGGACAATACATGAAAAATATATCAGTTTCGTCCACTATGGGACCCGGTATAAAGATCGATGTTAACGATCTCCGGGCTCGTATCCGATAGGTGGTAATGAACAGATGGCTATTTCAAGAAAACAGAAGGAAAACGTAGTAGCCACCCTCGTGGAGGAACTGGGCGAAGCACGATCTGTTATTCTGGCGGATTTCACCGGCATCAATGTAGAGGAAATGACCGATCTCAGGTTAAGGATGCGTGAAAGCAACGTTAACTTCGTTGTTGTCAAGAATACCCTTCTTCAGAGAATCTTCGACCAGATCGAAGTTAATAAAGACGAGGGTGTCTATACCATGATGGAAGGTCCCACCGTGCTGGCGTATTCAGCCGATGAGATTCTTCCAATAAAAATAATCAAGGAATTTGCAGAAGATCATAAAGGTCTTCCACAGGTCAAAGGCGGATTTGTGTCCGGTGAAACCTATGAAGTCAGCAAACTCATGCAGCTTGCCGATATTCCCTCGAGAGATGAACTTCTGGCAAAACTTCTGGGTTCAGCCACTTCACCATTGCAGAAATTTGTTTCAGTAAGCAGCGGAATAATCCGGAAATTCTTCTATGCAGTGAATGCAATTAGGGAGAGTAAGGAGAACTAATTAAGGCGGTGAATCCCTGCAGGGCACCGCAGCAAACGGAGGAAGAAAATGAGTGATATCAAAAAGACCGATATTATTGAGGCTATTTCAAGTATGACGGTTCTGGAACTTGCCGAACTGGTTAAAGAGATGGAAGAAAAATTCGGTGTATCGGCAGCGGCACCGGTAGCCGCCGTCGCGGCCTCACCCGCGGAAACCGGTGGTCAGAAGGAAGAGCAGACCGAGTTCGAATTGATTCTCGAAGACTTCGGCGCCAAGAAGATTCCCGTTATCAAAATAGTGAAGGATGTCCTTGAACTTAACCTTAAGGAAGCCAAGGAACTGGTAGACAACGCTCCTTCAAAGCTTCGCGAGGAAATGGACAAAGAGGAAGCTGAAGCTTTGAAAAAACAACTTGAAGAAGCCGGAGCAACAGTCAGGCTTCAGTAGTATCGAATGAAATACGCGGCGGGAGACAGCGGATTGAACTCTCGCCGTTCGCTTCGTGTACTGATTTGAAATTGTTTTTCTTAATTTCACTTCCTAACAGGTGTGAGGAGTGATCAGGTGAAGGTAAACAGACCTGTAAAGAATTTTTCCGAAGTACAGCCGGTTATTGATATACCGGATCTCCTGAAAATACAGAGAGAGTCTTTCAGCAGATTTCTGCAGGATGATGTTCCCCCGGATGAACGTCTTCCTCAGGGTTTGCATAAGATTTTCCAGGATACTTTTCCCATAGAGAGCAGCAACCGGGAATTCTCGCTTGAGTACGTTTCCTACGAACTGGGTATACCTAAATATACCGTGCAGGAAGCCATGGATAAAGGACTCAGCTATTCGGTACCGCTTACCGCTATGCTCAGGCTCGTATTCAGAAACATGCTGGATGTAAAGAACGGAAAACCTTCTCCGGATTCCTGGAAAGTATCCAGAATTATAGACCAGTCAGTATTCCTGGGGGAACTTCCTCTGATGACGAGAACCGGTTCTTTCGTAATTAACGGAGCTGAAAGAGTGATAGTGAACCAGCTGCACAGAAGTCCCGGAGTATTTTTCGAAGAGACGACCATGCAGCGCGGCAACCGGATTTACAAGGCAAGGGTAATTCCACTGAGAGGGTCATGGCTGGACCTGAAACTTGATCACAACGATATTATTTACGTTAACATCGACAGACGCCCCAAGAGAATACCGGTTACAATGCTGCTTCGTGCCTTGGGGTTGAGTTCGGACTCGGAAATCCTTTCGAGTTTCTATCCCACTGTCACAAAGGAACTGAAAACAGCACTTAAAAATCGTTCAAAGGCAATCGAGCTTATACTCAAATCCTTCGCGGAGGATATTGTCGATCCGGAAACCGGAGAGCTGCTTGTTCGTTGTGATGAACCGGTGGAGAGCATCGATAAAATTGAAAAACTGGTTGAGCATGGTCTGACGGAAGCGAAATTCCTTACTCCACGAATGGAGACCAACGATTTTGACGGAATCAGGAAAACCCTGGCCAAGGAGGAAACCAATCTCGGGGCCGGTGTCGAGAAGAACGAGGATTCTGCCACAATGTGGATCTACGAAGCGTTAAGAGGTACGGAAGCTCCGAATCTTGATCATGCCAGAAGTTATCTCAGGTCGATGTTCTTCGATTCGAAGAGGTATAGCCTGAGTGATGTCGGAAGATACAAGTTGAACGAAAGACTCAATATTTCCACATCCATGGAGAAACTGACCCTTACCGTTCCGGACATGATTGCCATTGTTGAGAACCTTATAAGGCTTCGGGAAGGCAGAAATACCTCTGACGATATAGATCACCTGGGCAACAGAAGAGTCAGAACGGTTGGAGAACTCCTTGGACAGGAATTTTCCAAGGGACTCAGCAGAATGGCAAGAACCATACGGGACAGAATGGGGCATCAGGACCGGGAAAAGCTTACTCCCCATGATCTGGTAAATTCAAGAACTCTTTCGAGCGTGGTCAACACGTTCTTTGGTTCCAGCCAGCTGTCACAGTTCATGGAGCAGACCAACCCTCTTGCCGAGCTGACCCACAAGAGAAGAACGAGCGCTCTCGGACAGGGAGGTCTTACCAGAGAGAGGGCGGGCTTCGACGTAAGAGACGTTCATCATACGCATTACGGCAGAATGTGTCCTGTTGAAACACCGGAAGGTCCCAATATCGGGCTGATTACTACTCTGGCGGTTTTCGCGTCCATTAACCGGTTCGGTTTCCTCGAAACCCCTTACCGCCGCGTAATAGACGGAATGGTGACCGATGAGGTTGTATACCTCTCAGCCGACCGGGAAGATCGGAAAACAATTGCTGAAGCAGACGCTCCGGTAGACAAAAACGGTAAACTTACCGGTAACCTTGTAAGAGCCAGGCGAGCGGGAACGTTCCCTATGGTAGCTCCTTCTGAAGTTGAATTTATTGATGTCAGTCCGAGGCAGCTGATAGGAGTATCCGCCTCCTTAATACCTTTCCTTGAACATGATGATGCGAACAGGGCTCTTATGGGTTCGAACATGCAGCGCCAGGCGGTTCCGCTTCTTCACCCACAGGCACCGATAGTTGGAACCGGCATGGAAGGAAGGGCGGCTCTTGATTCCGGAACTCTGGTTACAGCTCGAAGATCCGGAACGGTCGAGGAAGTTGACGGTACTCACATAGTCATTAAAGCCGACTGCGAGGTACATGATTTTAACAGGTTTGATACCTATCAGTTGAAGAAATTCAAGCGAACAAACCAGGACACCTGCTTCAACCAGAGACCCCGGGTGAGCACCGGGGATAGAATTGAGAAAGGTCAGATTCTTGCCGATGGGATGGCTACGGATAACGGTAAACTCGCACTTGGAGTTAATACTACAGTAGCATTTCTTCCGTGGAATGGCTACAATTTTGAAGATGCCATTGTTGTCAGCGAAAGGGTTATCAGGAACGATTCGTTCACGTCCGTTCATGTCGTGGAACTCGAAACGCAGTTCAGAGAAACCAAACTGGGACCGGAGGAGCTTACAAGGGAGTTGCCGAGTGTTGATAATCCGGAGGAGATAGAAAATCTCGATGAGGATGGTATCATTAAAATCGGTTCAAGGGTCATGGAAAGGGATATCCTGGTAGGAAAGATAACACCGAAGGGCGAGCAGGATCTCTCACCGTCCGAAAGGCTTATCAGGGCCATTTTCGGCCAGAAGGCCGGTGACGTGAAAGACGCTTCACTCAGGGCTCCGACCGGGATGGATGGCGTTGTCATTGACGTTAAAATCTTCTCAAGGAAAGACAAGACCGAAAGAACGAGAAAAGAAATAGACGAGAAACGTGATAAACTTAGAGAAGACTTCGAGGAAAACGAAAAAAGACTTTTCGGTGAGCGGGATACCCTGCTGAAAAATATACTCCGTGGTAAGAAGGCGGTCAGTATTGTTGATCGATTGACGGGTGAAGTTCTGGTTCCCACGGGCAGGAAACTCACAGCCTCGTTCCTTAACAAAGTTAATTTTTCTGAAATAGATTCGAGCCAGCAGCTTGTTGAGGAACTTAAGGACGATGATGAAATCCGCCAGATACTCAGAAACGCCTCCAGGGAACAAAGAAGGCTGGAAAATGAACTGGAGACCGCGGAGGAAAAACTCATGCGCGGTGATGACCTGCCGCCGGGAGTCATCAAAACCGTGAAAGTTTACCTTGCCAAGCGACGAAAGTTGCAGGTAGGTGACAAGATGGCTGGAAGACATGGAAACAAAGGTGTTGTCAGTATTATCGTCCCACAGGAGGATATGCCGTATATGCCGGATGGAACTCCTATCGATATCTGTCTGAACCCTCTTGGAGTTCCAAGTAGAATGAATGTAGGGCAGCTCATGGAAACGAATATCGGATGGGCCGCTAAAAATGGCGGTTACGATGTAATAACTCCCGTGTTCGATTCGGCAACCAACATTGAAATAGAGGATGCTCTTGAGAATACCGGTCTTAACAGAGACGGTAAAACGGTTCTGTACGATGGCAGAACGGGGGAACCTTACGACCAGAGAGTTACCGTGGGATGCATGTACATGATGAAACTGGCGCATCAGGTTGAAGACAAGCTTCACGCAAGGGCTACAGGTCCTTACGCCATGGTCACTCAGCAACCGCTTGGAGGTAAAGCTCAAAACGGTGGTCAGAGGCTGGGTGAGATGGAGGTATGGGCACTTGAAGCCTACGGAGCGGCATACTGCCTTAAAGAAATGCTCACGATAAAATCGGATGATGTGGATGGCAGAGCACGTGCTTACAGTGCCATGGTAAACGGAGAAAATATTCCGAATTCCCTCACTCCCGAATCGTTTAATGTGCTTCAAAATGAGATGAGAAGCCTTGCGCTTGATGTTGAGCTGCTGCCTGATGAAGGAGAGGAGTAAAGATGTTAGAGAACATTTCCCGACGTGATGCCAGGGTTCTGCTCTCCGATTTCGGGGGTATGAAAATCAGTCTTGCTTCTCCCGAGACTATCAGGAAATGGTCTCACGGAGAAGTTAATCAGGCCGAAACCATCAACTACAGAAGCTACAAGCCGGAACCGGAAGGACTTTTCTGTGAACGGATTTTCGGACCGATCCGGGATTGGGAATGCAGTTGCGGAAAGTATAAAAGAATACGTAACAAAGGTATAGTATGTGACAGGTGCGGTGTAGAGGTAACCCATTCCAGGGTACGAAGAGAACGTATGGGGCACATTGATCTTGCCGTTCCGGTACTGCATATCTGGTACTTCAAATCAAGAAAGATATCCAAGCTCCTTAATATTACGAACCTCAAGCTTGAGCGTGTGATTTATTACGAGTCTTATATCGTTACCAAATCCGATCATCCCGACCTCGGTGTCGGACTGATTCTGACCGATGAGGAGTACAGAGAAGCAAAAAAGGAGTACGGTGATGTTTTCAAGGTAGGTATGGGTGCCGAAGCCATCCGTACGATGCTCGCCGACCTTGACCTTGAAGAAATGGCGACCACACTGCGAACCAGCATCGCCAACGAAACAACTTACTCCCGCCGGACGAAGAACATAAAGAGACTGAAAGAAGTTGAAGCTTTCAGGCTGTCATCCGAAGACAATAAGCCTGAGTGGATGATCCTGCAGATACTGCCGGTGCTGCCACCGGATTTAAGACCACTGGTTCCCCTTGACGGGGGTAGATTCGCTTCCAGTGACCTGAACGATCTCTACCGTCGGGTCATTAACAGGAATAACAGGTTGAAGAGGCTTCTTGACCTTCAGGCCCCGGATGTGATACTCAGAAATGAAAAAAGAATGCTCCAGGAAGCTGTCGACGCGGTTCTGGACAACAGTTCAAGACGTAAACCCGTGAAGGGTGCCGGAATGAGGCCGCTCCGATCCCTCTCGGATCTTTTAAAAGGGAAAAGGGGAAGATTCCGGCAGAACCTTCTGGGAAAAAGAGTTGACTATTCCGGAAGAAGCGTAATCGTCGTGGGTCCCGATCTGAAGCTGAATCAGTGTGGTCTGCCCAAGGGTATGGCACTTGAGCTTTTCAAGCCCTTCGTAGTTGCCAGGATCGGTGAACTGCTGGATGAAAGTGTTAAGAAAGCCACAAAGAGATGGGAAGAGGCCGATGAAATAGTATGGCCGGTTCTTGAAGAGGTCATTCAGAACCATCCCGTACTCCTTAACAGGGCTCCCACTTTGCACAGGCTTGGAATACAGGCGTTTGAGCCTGTACTTGTTGAAGGCAAGGCGATCCAGCTTCATCCCCTTGCGTGCGCTGCGTTCAACGCCGATTTCGATGGAGACCAGATGGCGGTACACGTTCCTCTTTCCGCCGAGGCTCAGGTGGAAGCCCGTATGCTTATGCTCGGCAGCAAAAATATACTGAGACCTGCCAACGGAGAACCTGTTGCCACCCCCAGTCATGATATGGTCATTGGCGCTTACTATCTTACGAAGCCTCTCCCCGGTGCAAAGGGAGAAGGGATGATATTCGCGTCAAAAGAAGAAGTCAGGGGTGCTTTCGACGCTGATAAAATCGACCTTCACGCGAAAATTAAAATACGGGGCATAAACACGATTATCGAGAAGAATGGCAGGAAGGAACACGTCAA
Organism: uncultured bacterium; assembly: GCA_964582075.1. GTDB lineage: Bacteria > Fermentibacterota > Fermentibacteria > Fermentibacterales > JCC-6 > Aegiribacteria. The sequence continues at coordinate 24,722 of CAZOQQ010000004.1, forward strand.
ACCTCCGTTCTGGAAAGATTATACAACGGTTGGACAGGTGATCTTCAACGAGATAGTTCCTGATGGACTGGGTTTCATTATGGCAAACGCCAGGATTCCACACAGCAGGATATTCAGCAAGAAAGGGCTCAACCAGCTTGTCGGAAGATGTTTTAACGAGCTGGGTTCCGTCAGGACAGCGGTGTTTCTTGATAATCTCAAAGAACTCGGGTTCCATTATTCTACCATATCGGGTCTGACGGTTGGAATGAGCGATTTGATAATCCCTGCGGAAAAGAAAAGCATCATAGCCCGAGCCGCCAGCGAAATTGAATTTATTGAGAAGAGTTCAAAACGCGGAGAGCTTACGGAAGCGGAACGGTACAACAGGGTTATAGATAACTGGGCAAAGGCGACCGAGGAAGTGAAAAATGCCATGATGGAGGGCTTGAGCCACGATAACCACGGGTTCAACCCCATCTTTATGATGGCCAATTCCGGTGCGCGTGGAAGCGTCGATCAGATGAAACAGCTTGCCGGGATGCGCGGTCTTATGGCTAAACCGAGGAAAAGACTTACAGGCGAACTTGGCGAGACTATTGAAACACCGATCATCTCTTCCCTGAAGGAAGGGCTCTCGGTAATCGAATACTCGATTTCAACACACGGATCGAGGAAGGGACTGGCTGATACAGCCCTCAAGACCGCCGATGCGGGATATCTTACCAGAAGACTGGTTGATGTCTGTCAGGATGTAATAATCACGCAGGAAGACTGCGGTACCATAAGGGGAAGAGTTATCACCGCTCTCAAAGAGGGAGAGGAGATAATTGAACCACTGCGTGATCGTATACTGGGCAGGGTTACGGTAGAAACGATCTACAAACCCGGAACAGATGATATAGTATGTGAAACCGGTGAGGAGATAACAGCTGAACTTGCCGCTGAGATAGAGAGGATGGGAGTCGAGTCCGTCAGGATAAGGAGTGTCCTGGCCTGCGAAGCGAAGCGTGGGCTGTGCGCGAAGTGTTACGGATGGGACCTGTCGAGGAACAGGATGGTTACGGTAGGAGAATCTGTTGGTGTTATAGCCGCGCAAAGTATCGGTGAGCCGGGAACCCAGCTGACCCTGCGTACTTTCCATACAGGTGGAGTTGCGGACAGGGAAACAAGGGAATCGGAAGTTGTCGCGAGGCATTCCGGTTTCGTGAATCTGCACACGCCATGTATCGTTAAGAGTACCGATGAAAACGATAAGCAGATAATGATTAGTACCAGAAACACGCAGCTGGATATCATTAACGAAGCTGGAGAAGTCCTTTCTACTTACGATATTGTGGTTGGATCGCAGATGAGCGTTGAAGACGCGCAAAGGGTGGAAAAGAACGATATAATCTGCAGAAGTGACCCCTTCATAATTCCGATTATCGCGGAACAGGAAGGTAGTGTACACTACGTGGATGTTGAAGAAGATACCACTCTGAAGGAAGAAATCGACAGCGAGCAGCGCAAGCAGATGGTAATAGTTGAGGACAGAAGCAAAACCTTGCATCCCCACATTTTCATTCTTCCGGAACACATGGTGGTTCTAAGCGGACATCCCCGCCGGAGAGAAGAGGAACTTTTTACGCTCAGGGAGCTTGAGAAGGAACTGCTCGATGGCCACGGCCGTATTATCTACGCGTACCAGGAGGTCAGCACATACAAAACCGAAACCATTGCAGAGGATTTCATTGAGAAGATGAAGGATCAGAATATTCCACTGGTTTCTGTTAACTGCAGGAAGGCGGGAACCGGAAGCTACGCCGCCATGATTCTTGCCGCCAGAGAAATTGTGAAGGTTTTCGGTAAGAAAGCCAAAAAGGAAATAACCGAGCTTGAGAGTGCCATTGATGCTCTTGAGAAAGCCAGCAAACGCAAGAATACTGTCCTCGAGGAGAAGTTTGCTGATGCACTGGCCGGGTTGAGCCGGAAGAACTCCTTTATCATCATCATAGAATCGCTGGATAGAGGACATCAGGGTACACGGAATCTGGTTAAGAGTATTCAGGATATTATCGCGGAAAGTGCCATGATGATAATTTCCGATTTCACCACGAGAGGCGCCAGAAGTCACATTGTCCAGCAGGGAAGAAAGAAAGTTGCCAGTGATCCGGTAGAAGAATTCATAGCCGACTCCATCAAGGGCAAGTATCCAATTCCCAGCGGAGCACACCTGAGGGTCAACGATGGAAGCATCATCAAACAGGGAGTTCATATTGCCAGAATAGAGCGTAAGCTCGGTCAGCAGAGGGATATTACGGGAGGACTTCCAAGGGTTGATGAGCTGTTCGAAGCCAGAATTCCGAAGGATTCAGCGAGCATTGCTGAAATAGATGGCGTTATATCGCTTAGTCCCATAAAGGCTGGAATCAAAACGGTTACCATCAGGGGTGATCACGGTCAGGAATCATCCGTTAAGATCCAGGCATCAAAGCACATAAGGGTTAGGGAGGGTGACAGGGTTAAAGCGGGAGACCGGTTAACCGAGGGCCCTCTGTCACCGCACGATATTCTCAGGATAATGGGAACGGAAGCCGCTGAAAAGTACCTTCTGAATGAGATTCAGGAAGTATATCGTCTTCAGGGTGTTAACATCAACGACAAGCATATCAGTATCGTTGTGCGCCAGATGCTTACAAAGGCGAAGATAGATGATCCCGGAGACACGCAGTTTCTTGAGGGTTCTCAGATAGACCGGCTGGTCCTACAGAGAGAGAACCGGTCCATAATGATGGATGGCAAGAAGCCCGCAACTTCCGCCGTTCTGTTGCTTGGAATAACCAAGGCTTCCCTTGCGACAGACAGTTTCCTGTCGGCAGCATCCTTCCAGGAAACAAATCGGGTGCTGGCCGATGCGGCCACCGCCGGCAAGGTTGACTATCTTCATGGCCTCAAGGAAAATGTAATTGTCGGGCACCTTATCCCCGCGGGAACAGGTGTAAAAGATTACCAGAATATCAAACTCACTTTACCGGACGGGGAAATGTTGCCGGAACCGGCATTTCCTGACGACACGGAGGAGCTTGATATTGACGAAACCGATTTTGATGTATAGAGTTACCCTCTTGCACTGTAAAAAGTGCGTTATTTATTGATTCTTGAAAGGAGATGGTTTGCCCACAATTAACCAGCTTGTGCGTAACGGGCGCAAGAAGCAGAAATCGAAAACAAAGGCACCTGCCCTTACCGGATGCCCACAGAAGAGAGGCATCTGTACGAGGGTTTATACTTCAACACCCAAGAAACCCAATTCAGCCCTGCGGAAAGTTGCCAGGGTTCGTTTAAGGAATGGTTTTGAAGTAACCGCTTACATTCCGGGAATCGATCATAATCTTAACGAACACTCGGTTGTGTTCATAAGAGGTGGAAGAGTGAAGGATCTCCCGGGAGTAAGGTACCATATTATTCGTGGTGTTGAAGACACCTCCGGTGTTGACGGAAGAAAACAGAGCCGTTCGAAATACGGCACAAGAAAAGTATAGAACTGCGTTCTGCACCTACGGTGCAGACGGGGAGGACGAATGGCAAGACGTTCAAGGCCAAAGAAGCGGGAAGCCGTACCGGATAGAAAGTACGGTAATCTGATTATCGCGAAGTTTATTAATAAACTTATGCATAAAGGAAAAAAATCTACGGCAGAGAGGATTTTCTACGATGCTATGGATACTATTACCGAAAAGACCGGGCAGGATCCCGTGACTGTATTTAACAGGGCTATGGGTAATGTTCGACCTCAGCTCAAGGTAAAATCCCGGCGAGTGGGAGGATCCACCTATCAGATTCCAATGGAAGTTAAGCCCCAGGAAAGGGATTCTCTTGCCATGCGCTGGATTATCCAGTACGCAAGCGCACGCAGCGGCAAGGGTATGTCGGACAGACTGGCAGCCGAGATAATGGATGCGGCAAAAGGTGAAAATGCCGGCAGTTTGAAAAAGAAAGAGGATACACATAGAATGGCGGAAGCTAACAAAGCCTTCGCCCACTATCGCTGGTAGGCTTAATACTTTGCAGGAATCCTCCAGCGATTGATGATAAATTGCATAACTGGAGGAAATGCTTTTCATGAGTAGCTCCCGAACAGACAACATTCGAAACATCGGCATAATGGCACACATCGATGCCGGGAAAACCACCGCGACCGAGCGAATTCTCTTTTACTCCGGAGGGGTTCACCGTCTTGGAGATGTTGATCACGGTACCGCGGCGATGGATTGGATGCCCCAGGAAAGGGAACGGGGTATTACCATTCAGTCGGCTGCTACCACCTGCATGTGGAAATCACATCAGGTTAACATTATAGATACTCCCGGTCACGTCGATTTTACCGTTGAAGTGGAAAGAAGCCTGAGGGTTCTTGATGGAGCGGTAGCCATATTCTGTGCTGTGGGTGGAGTGGAACCTCAATCGGAGACGGTATGGCATCAGGCCGATAAGTACAATGTTCCCAGGATTGCTTTTGTGAACAAGATGGATCGTCAGGGAGCGGATTTTCCCCGCGTTCTTGAGATGATGCGGGATATGCTTGGAGCCAGACCTCTCCCGGTCATTCTTCCTGTTGGCAGCGGGAACACTTTCACGGGGATCATAGATGTTATCAGTGGTCACGCTGTCTATTTCGATGAAAATTCCTACGGTTCGGAATTTACTTTGAAAAATATTCCCGGGAAATACGTCGAAGAGTACAACGCAGCGAAGGATACTCTATGGGAATCGGCTGCCATGCTCGATGAATCCGCGATGGAGGAATACTGTGAAGGTGCTCTTTCACCGGATAAAGTCAGATCGCTCATTCGCAAGGGAACCCTGGAGGGTGATTTCGTACCGGTTCTTTGTGGAGCCGCCCTGAAAAACATCGGCATACAGCAGCTCATGGACGGAATAGTGGATTGGCTTCCTTCTCCTTCCGAGCTTCCTCCGATTTCCGCGCATCTTAAGGACGGTTCACCGGTTGAAGTCAAGCGCAGTGTTGAAGAACCTTTCTCCGCGCTGGTTTTCAAAGTCAAATGTGATCCACATCTTGGCAGACTGGCTTTCATCAGGGTTTATTCAGGCAAGGTTGACGATGGTCAGCACATATTCAACAACAGGACCGGAAACAGGGACAGGCTTACAAGACTCGTCAGGATGCATGCCAACAAGAGAACTCACCTTGACAGCGTAATGGCCGGAGATATCGCGGCTGCCGGACTGAAGGATGTTGCGACCGGTGATACTCTGACATTCTCCGATTCGCCGTTAATACTGGAATCGATCGAATTCCCCGAACCGGTGATGCAGGTAGCTATAGAGCCTTTGAGTACTTCTGATGAAAAAGCGCTTGACAGCGCGCTTGCTTCAATGGAAAGCGAGGATCCAAGTTTCAGGGTTGGTATTGATGATGAATCGGGTCAGACCCTTATAATGGGAATGGGAGAGCTTCATCTGGAGATAATAGCGGACAGAATTCAGCGGGAGAAAGGTGTCAGGGTCAGAACCGGAAAGCCACAGGTATCGTACCGGGAAAGTATTTCCCGCAGAGTTGAGGGAAGTGGCAGGTTCAGGAAATCAATCCAGGGTCGGGGACATTTCGGAGATGCTCTAATCAGCGTTGAGCCTGTTGATTCCGGTATTGAGTTCATTAATTCATTGAAGGATAAGGAATTTCCGGACCATTTCACTGAAGCCATCAAAAGGGGGGTTATGGGTTCGGTTGGAGCGGGTCCCCTCGCCGGTTACCCGGTGGATGGAATCAGGATTGAACTTCTTGATGCCGAGCTTCACGAAACGGATTCCTCTGATACGGGATATGCTTACGCTGGTGCCATGGCATTCAGAGAATGCCTGAAAAAAGGGAAACCGGTTCTTAAGGAACCAGTTATGCGACTGGATATAATCTGTCCGTCGGATTACGTCGGAGAAGTGATAGGTGATGTGAACGCCCGCAGGGGCAGTGTACTGAGCATGGAATCCAGGGGTGAGGTGCAGTCCATAAAGGCAAGGGTTCCCCTTGCCGAACTTTTTGGTTATAGTACCGCCCTACGTTCTCTGACGCAGGGCCGTGCAGGATTTTCGATGCAGTTTCTGGATTACGCGAGAATCGCTGAGAACATTACACGCAGTCTGCTGGAGCAGACGGGTATTACCGGGTTCGATTGGAAACCGGTAAGCAATTGAACAGGAGATAGTATTGAAATCTAACAGGTTGAGGATAAAGCTCAGAGCTTACGATCACAGGCTTCTTGATCGCTCCGCTTCCGCTATTGTCAGAAGCGTCCTGAAGACGGGAGCCAGTGTTTCCGGGCCGATTCCTCTTCCCACGAAGAGGTCGATCGTTACGGTGCTGAGAAGTCCTCATGTAAACAAGAAATCGCGAGAGCAGTTCGAAATGAAAGTGCATTCACGATTGATTGACATAGGGGACCCGAACGAGGAAACCGCAGCAGCTCTCAGGTCACAGGATGTACCTGCGGGAGTTGATGTGGAAATGGACGAAATTTAGTTAAATCGTTTT
>CAZOQQ010000005.1:0-30554 GCA_964582075.1 uncultured bacterium
GAACCGCTGTTCCGAAGCCTGAGCCTGCCGAGATCAAGATTTATGTCATCACATACTACAAGCAGTTCATCGGCATTGTAGCCCCTGCTGTCAAGAAAAGCTGCTATAGCTTTTCCGCTTCTATTCATGTAGACCGACGGCTTGATAAGATCAGGGCCATCCGGAATAACAGTAGCGCTGAAAAGACCGGCATTAACAAAACTGACGCCGGCTTCACGAGCCAGTATATCGGCTACCCAGAAGCCGGCATTATGCCATGTCATTTTATACTTGTCCCCGGGATTACCAAGGCAAGCGACAAGACGGGGAACTGACAAACACTATTCCTTTCAGGATTTAGAAGTATCCTCTTCATTCTCATCCCTGGAAGTATCTTCACCCTCGGCAGCACCCTCTTCACCTTCAAGAAGTTCTTCCTCGGCTTCTTCCTCAACCTCAACCTTGGCAACGCTAGGTGCAACAACAGAAGCGACTACAAGATCGCCCTCCATGTCAAGAGTCATGCCTTCGGGTAATGTAATCTCGGAAAGGTGGATCGAATTACCTATATCAAGATTTTCAACATCGAGTGAGATAGAAGAAGGAATATCCTTTGCCCTGACTTTTATCACTATCTCGTGAAGAGCGTGTTCAAGAACTCCACCCATCTTCACGCCTATCGGGATATTCTCGAGGCGAACATGCACGGGAATAGACACTATCTGGTCTGCCGATACTCTGAGAAAATCCACATGTACCGGGCGGTCGGACAGCATGTCCCACTGGACATCCTTGACGATTGCCGTAACGGGAGATTTTCTTCCCATTTTAAGGCTGATTATTCCGGTTGAACTGGAATAACCTATTTCATCCATGAACTCTTTCTCGCTGATAGAGATATTCAGCTCACTTCCACCTCTGCCGTAAACCACGGCAGGGATGGAACCAGCTCTTCGCAATCTTCTGGCTTCTCTTGAACCGAAATTCGTACGTTCCGCAATTTTCAATGATATTTTTTCTGGCATTACTATATCCTTTCTCCCTCCCGGTTATTACCGGGATTATGGCTGGGGCGGGAGGATTCGAACCCCCAATGCAGGGACCAAAACCCTGTGTCTTAACCATTTGACGACGCCCCAGCAGTTTCTGCTGATCTGCAAAGGGTAAAAGTACCCTGCAGTGTTTCTGAAAAACATCTTGCCTCGCTCTCACTTTTGTATAGAGCGTACAGAGTAGACCCTGATCCGGACAAACCCCAGTTACGACACTGGCTGTTTCTCAGGAATTGCGCCAGCTCCGCTATTTCAGGGAAGTGTTTCTCAAGCAGTGGAAGGAAGTCATTCCGCAGATTATGCGGATAAGGCTTACCCTCATGCCATACTGCTGACGAGGTTGAATAATGCCTAATTATGGTGTTGTTTGTCAAGGATGTGATTGTGTTTGCATCCATGACCTTGCTGTATGCCCATTTAGTGGATATCTTCGTACAGGGATGTAAAAGAACCACGTAAAACGGAATGACCGGAATGGCGGATATCAGCTCACCTCTGCCTTCAACAGAAGCAGCTCCTCCACGGATGAAAAAAGGTACATCACTTCCAAGTTTCGCTGCGATCCTGCAAAGATCAAAATTTTCCCTTGCCGTAAGCTGACGGAGTCCTTTCAGCACTGCTGCAGCATCACTGCTTCCACCGCCGAGACCTGAACCTGAAGGGATATTCTTTTGAAGATGTATATCCACATCGATCAATTCGCCGGTGTTCAGCAGAAAGTCACTGGCTGCCATCCAGACAAGGTTCGTTGAGTCCGAAGGAATGTCATCTGCGGTACATGAAAGAGATATTCTACCGTTCCCCGGCTTTACGGAGATATGAATTGTGTCCGAGAGTGTAATCTCCTGGAAGATACTACTTATGTTATGAAAGCCATCAGGTCTTTCTCCAAGGACTCTTAATCCAAGATTGATTTTTGCCCGGGCCTCAAGAACCAGGGTCACACCGGTAATGATTCCGTGCCGGGGTATTTTGCCAGGGCCAGTGCTACGGTAACAGTCCAGAGCAGGATATTCAGCATCAACGGCTTGTCTGCGAGAAGCAGCCTGTCCGGGCTACCGCCATGTCCCTTAATATGGATAAGGTAAAGGTAGCGGAATATTCCGTAAGTAACAAATGGTATCGTAAGCCAGAGTTTTGTGGAAACAAGCTCAATTGTTCTGTCGCTTACGGTATATATGGAGTAACCAATAATACTTGCGGCTGTGGCTATACCCATCATTTCGTCTAGCAGCGGAACACTGTATTCCTCAAGAATTTTCCTGTGTTCACCGGCATTTTCACCGAGTGAAATAACTTCGGAACGACGCTTTGCGAAAGCAAGAAATACAGCAAGGAAAAATGTGCATACGATAAGCCAATGCGATATGGATACATCCGAATACCCGGTATCGATGGCAAGTGTAACTCCTGCAAGTGCTCTCAGAACAAATCCTGTTGCTATGATAAGAACATCGAGAATAACAATATGTTTGAGCTTAAAAGTGTAGCCCATCTGAAGTACGAAGTAAATACTCAGAATCAATGCATAAGTCGGTGCAAGTATCCAGGCTGCTGTAAGAACACAGGCGGCAAGAAAAAAAGCCGCAACTGCAGCGGCAACCACAGTGAGTTCTCCCGAAGCTACAGGCCGATTTTTCTTTTCAGGATGGAGCATATCACGCTTTCGGTCTGCTATATCGTTGGTCAGATAGACTGAACTTGAAAGCAGACAGAATCCGAGAGCCCCAAGAGCGGTAATAATTACTGCCTTTGGATTGTTCCAGTGATTAGCGAACAGAATCCCGGCAAATACGAATAAATTTTTCGTCCATGATCTTATTCTCAAACTGCGCAACAGGGCTGAAGTATTTTTCATAAACGATATAATAATTGATGAGATGGTTATGAAACAGTTTACATGAAATCCATCTCAACGCGATGAATCATCAGAATTTTCCTTTTTTCCGGGAAATTATGTATATTCCCCCTGTCATGGAGATATCACCTTATCGATGAAATATCTGTTTTATCGTAACTTGATTATCGGGGTATGTATACAGGTTGACATAACTGATTTGTCGGAACTGGAAGGTTACTATGCGAACGGCTCTGCTTATCCTGATATCCCTGATCTCTTTGTCCGCTGCGGAGAATTACAATGTCCAGGAATTCGGTAATTCCCAGCACGGAAAAATAGACAATCTGCTTGAGCAACCACTCGGAGTAACTGTACTCGATACAGGCAACAATCCCATCAGCGGTATTCCGGTAGAGTTCGAGATGGATTCGAATTGCGGTACTCTTGCCTACCCTTTTACAGGTACAGACCCGATAATACTTGAGGGAGATTCTCTATCTGGAGCTTTCTCAACCATCAGGATTCTCACAAATGATGACGGTTCGACTGCCATTTCTCTCAGGCTTGGCGGCAGCACGGACAATAACGAGGTTAACGCCAGGGTATTTCTCCCCGACGACACCGTGGAGAGAGTTCACTTCTCCGCGCTCGCCATTGATGTCAAGAGTATAATTTTCCAGGTTCTGGGTGGCCTGGCGATCTTCCTGCTTGGTATGAAGATGATGTCAGAATCCCTTCAAACCGTCGCGGGCAACAAGATGCGCAGCATACTCAAGAAAGTAACCAGCAACCGTATACTTGGTTTACTGTCCGGAGCGCTTATAACAGCTGTCATTCAGAGTTCAAGCGCGACTTCAGTGATAACGGTAAGTTTCGTTAACTCCGGTCTTATAGTTCTTAGGCAGGCTGTTGGTGTAATACTCGGCGCTAACATCGGAACAACGATTACAGGGCAACTGATAGCGTTCAAACTTACACATTATGCTTTCCCTATAGTCGCGATAGGATTTTCCATGTTCGCCTTCGCGAAAACACGCCGTAACCAGTTCTGGGGCAAAGCTATAGTCGGACTTGGCCTTATCTTCCTGGGTATGCTGTTTATGAAGGATGTTCTTGGTCCGTTAAAAAGCAGTATGGCCATAAAGCACTTTTTTATGAGTTTCAGTTCGAATCCACTCCTGGGAATACTCGCGGGAACTCTTCTTACATCCATTATACAGAGTTCAAGTGCCACCGTAGGGTTGACCATGACACTTGCCGGGACAGGGCTGATAGATCTGCAGGGGGCTTTCTACCTAGTACTGGGTGATAATATAGGTACTACAGTGACCGCGCAGCTTTCGGCAATAGGCGGCAGCAGAGCTGCAAAACAGACAGCTATGGCGCATACTCTTTTCAATGTGATAGGTGCCATATACATGGGGCTGCTCATATCCGACAGAAACAATTTAGTGCTGAACTTCGTAAGGTCAACATCGGGGGATCCTTTAAGACAGGTAGCTAACGCGCACAGTATGTTCAATATTTTTAACGCAATTCTTTTTCTTCCGTTCGTTCCTCTTCTTACGAAATTATGCAAGTTAATTATTCCGGACAGGGGAGAGGACAGGAGTAACGAAATCGAGTTGATACTCGATGACAATCTGCTGGATACTCCTGCTCTCGCGATAGACAACCTTGAGCGTGAGATGGTCAAAATGGCAAGCTATGCCGAAGCTACCGTAAATGGAGCTCTATCCTGTTTTTTCAGCGGTTATCCAAAATCTGGAACTATACTGTCCATGGAGGACAGGGTGGACTATATGCAGCGGGATTTGACAGTATACGCGTCGAAGCTCTTCCAGCGTGATCTCGACAGGAAACAGTCACTGAAACTGCCGGTGATAATTCATACAATTAACGACCTTGAAAGAGTTTCCGATCACGCGGTAAATATTGTTGAAGCCGGAAGCAGAATATCAGGAAACAGTAAGATAGATTCCGGGAGTCTGCTGGAATCGGCTACTGCCGCTTCAGATATCGTTAAGAAAATGCTTGTGGCCACGAAGTTATCCCTGGAATCGCACGATACCCATTCCTCCCAGACGGTGCTGGCTCTTGAAGCGAAGCTGAACAGTCTCGAGGAGGAAGCACGAAGGTATTACACTGATTGTCTTCATATGAAGGGCCAGGACGGTATGAAGAAACTGGCGTTACTCGATGTTACAGACTACTGTGAACGTATTGGAGATCACCTTACAAATATAGCCCAGTCCCTTATCGGCGGAGGGTTCTGGCATGGGACCGACGATATTCACTGAGAACGGGCTAACCGAGTTGACAATTGGATTTTTGACTGAGAGATTTATGCAATTGTGTCCGGTCAAAGGTTGACCGGTATTTTCTGCGATGGGAGAGGCCGAACCGGTGTGCCGGTTCGCTGTTGCTTTCCCGCAAGCGGTAATCATCTTGCGGAAAGGACGACAGATGAAAAAGATCAGAACCTTGATACTTGGCGCCGCGGGGCGTGATTTTCACAATTTCAATGTAGTCTACAAGAATAATCCGGACTACGATGTGGTAGCTTTTACCGCAACCCAGATTCCAGATATAGATGATAGAAAATATCCTGCTGAGCTTGCCGGAGAACTCTACCCGGACGGGATTCCCATCCTTGCGGAGGATATGCTCGAAGAGATCATATCCGGGAAGGGTATAGAGCTTTGCGTTTTATCGTACAGCGATCTGTCCGATAATACTGTCATGGAACTCTGCTCGAGAGTAAACGCTGCCGGTGCAGATTTTACATTGCTCGGCGCAGAAAAAACCATGGTAAAAAGCACAAAACCCGTCATTGCCGTATGTGCTGTTCGTACGGGATGCGGGAAAAGCCAGACGACAAGACGCGTGATCGAGATTCTTCAGGAAGCGGGCAAGAAGGTAGTGGCGATAAGACATCCGATGCCCTACGGTGATCTCGTTGCGCAGAGAGTACAGAGATATGCTGTAATCGAGGATCTTAAGAAGTACGACTGCACGATTGAAGAGATGGAAGAGTACGAACCTCACATCAAAATGGGTGGTGTTATTTATGCCGGTGTTGATTACGAGGCGATACTCCGTGAGGCGGAGAAAGAGGCTGATATAATTCTCTGGGATGGCGGAAACAATGATACATCCTTCTACAAGCCAGATCTTACCATTACAGTTGTAGATCCTCATCGGCCAGGGCACGAAATATCCTATTATCCCGGCCAGACCAATCTCAGGCTTGCTGATGCCGTTGTCATTAACAAAATAGACAGCGCGTACCCTGAGGATGTCGACGAAGTCAGGGCGAATATCAGGGAAGTGAACCCTGACGCTCTGATTATCGACGCTGCAAGTCCTTTGACGGTAGACAACCCCTCTTTAATAACCGGAGCCAACGTTCTGGTGGTTGAAGATGGTCCAACACTCACTCATGGTGGTATGGAATATGGTGCGGGATTCGTAGCCGCTGAAAAATTCGGCGCAGCCGATTTTGTTGATCCGAGACCATTTGCAGTGGGTACTATTATTGACACATACGAAAAATACTATGCTGACAGGGAAGAGGCATTTATCCTTCCCGCCATGGGTTACGGTGAAGATCAGATGAAGGATCTTCAGCAGACCATAAATGCAGCGGATTGTGATGTAGTGGTAATAGCTACCCCAATTGACCTTACGCGCATAATCAAGATTAACAAGCCGGTGGTTCGAGTAGGGTATAATCTTCAGGAGATCGGTAAGCCTGACCTTCCGGAGATTCTGGATTCATTCATAAATTAGCTGGAACGGAAATTGTTTTATCATACAGAAGGCAGGATTATATCCTGCCTTTCTGTGCAATCGGTTACATACCTGTGCGATTAATAAGGGAGGTACAGGTTCAATGGCAAAGAATTCTTCACCCGTCAGGGGTCCCTCTGCCGTGAACGGTAGTAAGACAGAGGAGAAGAAGAGTCCGTCGAAAGCGAAATCCCGGAAGGAACCCGATTCTTTCGTGCATGTTTTCCCGGAGTGGTGCAAAGGTTGCGGAATATGCGTGGCATTCTGTCCTACAGGGGTTCTGGAAATGAAAAACCAGAAGGCTGTCGTTGCCCACCCCGAGAAATGTGTCAGATGTTATCTCTGTGCAAGAAGATGTCCTGACTTCGCTATAGGAATCGAGGACAAATTGGGACGTGTGAACGGTATGCAGGACAAACTGGATCGTTTACCGGAAGCAAAGAGAGAAGGTGATTCCAGGTGATAGTACCCTGGGGGGAAACCAGACTTGTTCAGGGAAATGAAGCTGTTGCTCTGGGGGCAATTGCCGCCGGTATTGACTTCTTCGCGGGATATCCGATTACTCCCTCTACTGAGGTCGCGGAACTGCTTGCAGGTTATCTGCCCCTGCTTGGTAAAAAGTGGCTTCAGATGGAAGATGAAATAGCAAGTATCAGCGCTCTTATTGGAGCGAGGCTTGCCGGTTCCAAATCAATGACCGCGACAAGCGGTCCGGGTTTCAGTCTTATGCAGGAAGGGCTGGGATACGCCTGCATGACCGAAGTTCCGCTTGTACTTGTTAATGTGATGCGGGGAGGGCCTTCCACCGGACTGCCAACGCAGGTTTCGCAGGGTGATGTGATGCAGGCAAGATGGGGAACACACGGCGATCATCCGATAATTGTCCTTGCTCCCTCGAACGTAAGGGAGTGCTTCGACCTTACAATAAAGGCTTTCAATTTATCGGAGACCTTCAGAACTCCGGTGATTCTTCTTCCGGATGAGATTATCGGTCATATGAGAGAAAGAATTGTATTCCCGAATAAAGAAGATGTTCATGTTGTTCCGATGCCTGTTCCGGATGTTCCCGTCGAATGGTATGAACATTACCATGAATCGACCTCGAACGTTTCTCCCATGGCAAGATTCGGAAGTGGATACAGGTATCATGTAACCGGCCTGACACATGACGCGCATGGCTTTCCCTCACGGAAAGAGAGCGAAGTAATAGCGAAAATGAACAGACTCAAGCACAAGATAACCAGAAGACTCGACGAACTTGAGGACATTCAGATGCACGATGTGGAGGATAGTTCCGTTGTAATTTTCGCATACGGTTCTGTTTATCGGTCCGCTCTTGCGGCACAGGCAATTCTGAAGAAAAAGAAAAAGAGGATTGGCATTATTCGTCCAGTAACGCTCTGGCCGTTTCCGGATAAAACAGTCAAGGAAATGCTGGATTACAAAGATGTTATCATCGTGCCGGAGCTGAACCAGGGTCAACTGATTCACGAGGTTGAAAGAATGACCCGAGATGCCGTCAGAGTAGTTCCACTCCAGCGTATAGACGGATATGAAATAACACCGGAAGAAATCGTTAATGCCGTTATGGAGGTTATATAATGGCTGCTGCAATTCCCTACGAGTACAAGTACTTAAGGGCTAAAAAGCGTTTTCCGCATGTATGGTGTCCGGGCTGCGGAATAGGGATAGTCATGGGTTCCATTATAAGAGCCGTTGATTCAATGGGGTGGGAGAAGGACGATATTGTTATGGTGTCTGGAATTGGATGTACTTCCAGAATGCCTGTATATGTCGATTTCAATACACTTCATACTACCCATGGTCGAGGTCTGGCTTTCGGAACGGGAGTGAAGATGGCCAATCCGGACCTGAACGTCATGGCAGTTATGGGAGATGGTGATTCTCTCGCGATCGGTGGAAATCACATTATTCATGCTGCAAGACGTAATATTGATATAACCGCAATTATCGTTAACAACAACAACTACGGGATGACCGGTGGTCAGTTCTCTCCCACAACCCCGCAAGGAGCAAGAACCGCGACTACTCCCTACGGGATGATAGAACCGGATTTCGATGTCTGTAAACTTCTGGACGGAGCGGGAGCGACGTTCGTTGCGAGAGGTACTGTTTATCATGTTACGGAGCTTGACAATTTGATTCAGAAAGCTTTCAGTAAGAAGGGATTCAGTGTTGTTGAAGTGCTTGCGCCCTGTCCAACCAATTTCGGCAGAGCGAATCGCCAGGGAGATGGTGTCGAAATGATGAAGCTGCTTAAGGACAACACCATTAACAGAAGCCAGCTGAAAGCCATGAAGCCTGATCAGGTGAAGGATAAAATCGTTCGGGGTATATTTGTTGACAGAGATTCGATCTCGTATGGCGACAGGTATGAAGCACTCTGCGAAAGGGCAAAGAAAGTGGCGGAGACTGAAAAATGAAAAATTATTACGAGATAAGATTATCCGGAGCCGGTGGTCAGGGTCTGGGTCTTGCGGGAAGAGTGTTCTCTGAAGCTGCAATACGCTCCGATTACGATGTATGCCAGACTCAGAGTTATGGGCCCGAGGCAAGAGGCGGGGCCAGCCGGACCGATATAATTATTTCCAAGAAAGAGATTCTGTATCCCAATTGCAGGGATCTTGACATTCTGCTGGCAATGAACCAGGAAAGCGCTGACAAATTCTCCGATTCGGTTAAGGATAATGGAATTATCCTGGTCGACAGAACTTACGTGAACCAGATTCCCGCAGGCAGGGTGTACGAATACCGTCTTACAACCAGGAGTATTGAGGAGTTTAATACTCCGCTGGCCGCAAATGTTATTGCCGTTGGGATGCTTGCGTCATTGGCAAGGTTCTTTTCCCTGGAAACCTGGATCGAAGCGCTGAAGGAAAGAACTCCTGCCAGATTCCTCAAGATGAATCTGAAGGCATTCGAACTGGGGCATAAGGAAGGCCGCGAGATTCTTCACGTTGAAGAAGGAAGAGTTCCGTTTATTTACGATCGAAAACAGCCTGTACCGGATTCACTGAAAAAGGGTTTGTAATCTCAGAGCCGGTGGTGTTCGTGCCACCGGTATTTTCCCGGATTGGTTATAAATCCATGAAATTGCTCCAGTTATTTTCCATCTGTCTGTCCGAGAAGAAAACCTGATGCATGGATATCACAAGCGAGGAAAGTTCTTTCATATCCCAGTTACTTCCCGGTAGTCTTACGCAAATTCCCGCTTCCCAAAGTTCATCGCGAAGTTCAGACGGATAATTTGCATTTACAACGACCGTGCAGTTTGCAGATGCCGCGATCATCCAGTTCGTAGGGAACATCTTCTGATTGTCAATCAGAATGCTGACCCTCAGGTTACCCTGTCGTCCAAGGATAGCGGCTGTTCTACCGGAGTAATCCACGGGCTCATCCAGAATTCTGATCATATCAACAAGGTTCAGTGGAAAAGACTTTTCAGGACACAGAACGACATCGAGGACACAGAAAGGATCCGCCCTGAGTCTTGTTCTGACAAATTCGAACAGCAGCTTCCGTTCCGCCCACAGATCTTCCGATATGATCCTTACGACTCCCTGTCTGAATGAGGGCATATTTCTAAGCAGTTCAGGTTTTTTACCGAGATCAATCGTCTCTGTTCCCTCCCAGTTTTCAAACAGGAGGGGTCTTCCGGCAAGGTCAAGATCGTACCCCGCGATATCCGCGATTGTTTCTCTCGCGTCGGAGAAATCGTTCAGACTTCTGTTGTTCAACCGGTAATAAGGTGGTCTGGGCATGTACTGTTTCCGGAATTCCTGTCTCATTGAAGTTCCGGGCAGAATTGAGAGGTAAAATACCTGCATATTCCGGTGAAGATCGCGATCTTTTATCATTAAAGCGGTTCGGATCGTATCTTCAGGTTTATCTCCGGGGAGACCCAGAATTATATCCAGAATCGGATCTACACCCACTTTCTTCAGATTCAGAGCACCATCGAGAATCTCAACCGGATTACCGGGCCGTCCAACCCTCACGAGTGTTTCTGTGTTAACGGATTGAAGACCGATCTCAACACTCTTAAAACCGGCATCAGCAATAAGAGATGCGATCCCGGGTGAAATCAGTTCACCTCTCATCTCCGCGAAGAAGCTTGAATTCATCACGCTCATGCCTGCAAGCAGTTCGGTAAGATCACTGCGGCTGTTGAATGTTGGATCCAGGAAAACCACTTCTCCCGCTCCCGCGATGATAAGACTTTTCAGCAGTTCCAAAGCGTTCTTCGCGTTCATGATTCTTGGTGACGGATGGTTGCGCCTGTAGGAACAGTATGTACATCCCCCGGAGCATCCCCTTATGGTTTCAACGTATACCGAAGCTTTGCCGGAAGGATCCAGGTAACCTGTGAGCCAGGGGTCAGGATATGTTCCCGGGATAAAACTCATCCTTCCGGCATTCAGAAAATTCCCGTTACGCCTTATGATATTCCCTGCGGAGAGGGGGTTCAGAATCCTGCCGGCCAGTTCTTCACCTTCACCGGAAACCATCAGATCAAAAGCACCCGAGGAAATAAGCCATTCGTTATCCAGTGTTACTTCCGGACCTCCAGCGACAGTGATTATTCCAGGTTGCCTGTTCTTCAATGTTTTTGCAAGCAGTACGCTTCTTTCAACATTCCACATGTACAGGGTGAACGCGACCAGCTCCGGTGATCTTTCCACTATTGTGTTCACGAGAGAACGATCTCCTTCGATGTCGGCAATTTTCTGATCAAGCAGGGTATCAGGTGGCAGGGATGCTGCGGAAGCGAGGGAAGCTCCTGCCAGGGGCACGTTTCCAGTCGCGGAAAAAGGAGCCGAAGGATTCAGAGGTAATTGCAGCAGCAGGGAGCCTTTCGGGTCAGGCAATCCAGCCGCTGCTTACTGACGTGAGATCTGTCATAATCCACACGATATTAATGACCCACACCGCGGAAACGAGGAACACTGCTACCGGATGATGAAGTTTTGATCTGTTTCTGAAAAAGTATGTTGAAAAGATAAGGACGAACAGAATTACAGTGTGAAGTATTACGGTACCCGGTGGATACTCGTATTTTACAATAAGAAACACCTGGAAAAGGAAGGGAAAGACAGCAACATGTGCGGATACCCTGGTAATCCTTCTTATCCAGTATTCCGAGTAAGCAACAGTAGGCAGGGAATAGAAGAATTCGCTTCCTTCCCTTGCGAACAGTCGGAGAAAATATGTTACCGAGAAAGGGAAAGTGATTGAAAGAAGGAAAAGAAGAACAAATGATACCAGAGACAGAATCCATCCACTTTCACCGGTATCGGTATCAATGAAAGTCTCCGGAGTCAGACCACCCGGCAGTAGAAGTATGAGAAGAAGGACCTGAAGAATCATGGTAACACCAAGTACAGCCCACTGGTTGATAATTTTCCTGTTCAAAATACGAACCACCTGAATCAGCAGAAGCAGCCCTGCCAGCTTACCATCGGCCGTATACATTACTCTGACTCCTGAAAGAGCAGCGGTGACGGCCCAAAGAAGGGCGAATACAAGAAGTTGCGTGACTCTGATCCATGAGAGGAGCCTGGTGAATCTTCCGGTTCCCGCGCGTTCGTCAACCGAATCGACGGTAAGGTCAATATTTCTATACGATGATCCTCTGCTCAACCTGTAGAAGATCTCTTCCAGGAGAAGCAGAAAGAAAAGTATAAATATTATTATCATTCGGTTTCCTCAGGGCTTTTAACTGTTTTAAGAACCAGAGCTCCGGATACGAACAGAACAAGCAGTGATAGTATGGATAATTTCGAACTTCCCGTGAAATCGTTAATAAGCGCGAACATCAACGGGCCTAATATACTCGCGAAGCGCTGAGAAATCGAGAAGAAACCGAAGTACTCCGCATTCATTCCGTTGGGAATCATCCTTGAAAAGAACCCCCTGCTTACTGCCTGGAGTCCGCCCATGAAGAGACCAACCATACCGGCGAGTATCCAGAAATCAAGGGTATTCTTCATCCAGAACGCGTAGAATATTATAACGATGTAACCGGCGATTCCCGCGTACAGCATTTTTTTCGAACCGAAGCGATTTGCCATCCAGCCGTATGCAAGGCTTCCGGGAACGCCAATAGCCTGTGTTAACAGCAAAGCACCGATAAGGTGGCCTGAATTCAATCCGAGTTCAGCCTTGCCGTAAATAGTGGCCATCATAATAACTGTTTGAACGCCATCGTTGTAAAGGAGGAATGCCAGGAGAAATCTGAAGATGTTTTTTCTTGCCCGTATATGATGAAATGTTGATAACAGTGATGAAAATCCTTTCCGGATTGAGCCGGTCAAGGTCTTTTCCGAACCCGATATTCCTTCCGGGACGGAAACGAAAACAGGGATGGAGAAAAGAGCCCACCATGCCGCAACGGACAAAAAAACGAACCTGAGAGCAGTCAATGTGTCACCGAAACCGAAAAAGTCAGGTTTTCGTATCATCAGGAGATTTATTGCAAGGAGAATTCCGCCTCCCAGGTATCCGAACGCGAAGCCCCTGGAGGAAATCAGCTCCCTTCTTTCAGGAACTGCCGCTGAAATAAGGAGTGAATTGTAAAACACGTTGGCTCCGGCGAACCCTATCTGTCCCGCTACCAGGAGCCCGAGAAGTGGCCAGATATCTCCGGAACCCGTGAACGACAGGAGTGCCGAAGCCAGTACGCCCGTTCCGGTAAGTATTCCCAGGAACTGTTTCCTTCTTCCGCCGGCATCCGCAGCCGCTCCAAGAACGGGAGCCATCAGGGCGACAAGCAGTGCTGCCGCAGACATTGCGTATCCCCAGAGTGATGTGGAGTTGCTGGAAATACCTGCCCCCATGAACGACCAGTTCACCGTATTGCCGCCGCAGACAGTCTCCGCAAAATAAACGGGCAGTACAGCAGCTACGATAGTTGTAACGAAGGCCGAATTACCCCAGTCATAGAGACACCACGCATTTTCACTAGAAAGTCCGAGAAATTTTTTCAGAATTACCCCTTTCGTCGGAAGAACATAAACTGTTTTCTTCCCCGATGAAAGAGAGGGACAGGCCAGTGGTTGCTTTATCGTGTTTGGTGTATTTTACCAAAACTGGGAAACGGAGATGACATTCAATATTTACGAAAGGTATTAAGATGACACTTCAACAGAGGGTTATGGATACTGTCAATTCAAGGGAGAATGTTTTCCGGAATATTCCCCGAAGAGAAATGATACAGAAAGCAGTGGATCGTCGTGAAGCCGTTATCAGCGCGTGTGGTGCGTTGTCCACATGGACTCCGCCAGAATCAACCGGAAGGAGTCCTCTGGATACGCTGATAGTTAAACGGGAATCAAGCAGGGATAATATCGACTGGACAAGTCCCAACAATATTCCCGTCGATGAAGAAACGTTTGATATGGTTTTCGGGGATGCTCTCGAGAGACTCGCTGAAGTTCCCGAAGTGTTCATGACCGACAGGCTCATAGGCGCGGACGCATCCTACGCTTTACCGGTGCATACCATTTCCGATAGAGCCCTGCCTGTTCTGTTTACAGATAACATGTTCCGTCCATGGAGCAGCGAAGTCGCTGAAAGTACATGTTTCAGTGACAGGCACTTCACTCTCTTGGTTCTTCCTTACCACAAACTTGACCCCGGAAAGTACGAAGGCCGTTTGAGAATTGACCCGAGACTGGGACATACATCAACGATGATGGTTGGAATGGACATGGATCGATTCATCGGAATAGTCTATGGATCAGCGTATGGAGGAAGCGTTAAAAAATTGATGTTCACGGTTATGAATTACCTCCTTCCCGAGGAAAACATTCTCCCGATGCATTGCAGCGCCAACGAGGGAAGCGACGGAAAAAGCGCACTTCTTCTCGGTCTTTCGGGAACCGGTAAAACAACGCTTTCCGCAGATCCTTCGAGAGCGCTTCTGGGAGACGATGAACATGGCTGGGGGGAAAAGGGGATAGCCAATTTCGAAAACGGCTGCTACGCCAAGCTCATCGATCTCAGCGCTGAAAAGGAGCCGGAGATATACAATGCGTGTTTTCATAACGGTAACTGGCTGGATCACGGCTCCATTATTGAAAACACGATGATGTATCCTGACGGACAGTTCGATCTCTTTGACAGCAGACTTACACCGAATTCCCGAGGATCTTATCCGTTGCGATATCTGTCCAACATCAAGGAATCCTCGGTCGCAGGACACCCTTCCACAATTCTATTTCTGACAGCCGATGCCAACGGTGTCATTCCTCCCGTATCGAAGCTGAACAGATGGCAGGCGATGTTCTGGTTCCTGATGGGTTACACCAGCAAGCTTGCCGGTACCGAAACGGGGATTACCGAGCCGGTGAGTACCTTTTCAAGATTTTTCGGTGAACCTTTCATGCCCCGCAATCCGGATGTTTACGCTTCGATGCTCGGTGACCGAATGGACAGTCATGGTACGGAAGTTTATCTGATCAATACCGGATGGAGCGGAGGGCCATACGGAGTAGGGTCAAGGATAAACCTCCCGCTTACAAGAATTATGGTCAACGCTGCCCTCTCAGGAGATCTTAAAGATGTCAGTTACCATGAAGATCCCGTATTCAGAGTAATGATTCCGGATACATGCCCCGGACTGCCCGACGATTCAATTCTTGATCCCGTTAACACCTGGGAAGATAAAGCGGCTTACAAAGCAAGAGCTCACAGACTGGCCGTTGAATTCAGCGGGCATTTCGAGAAAGCTTACGGCGGTAAAGGTATTTCCGGGAAGATTGCAGCTGAATGTCCAAGAACAGATCGGGATTAACCGGCCTGTTGCAGCTAAGCATACAGTTCAGCTTTAAATACGCCCATGGCATGCACAACCTTGTACTTGCAGAAAAATACTATATGCAGTATAATTCATTATCATAATGCAAATATTACTGTTAATATGGTCGCATCTTCAGGATAATCCAGAGAATTGACTTGAAAGAAGGTTGCATATGTCAATATCAGTTGAAGCGATACTTTCAGAATGTAAAAATAGTAATGTGCACTTTCTCAGGCTTCAATTCACTGATATTGATGGTATTATCAAGAATGTTGAAGTACCTGAAAGTCAGTTCGGAAAGGCTCTTTCAGGACGGGTAATGTTCGATGGTTCATCTATCGAGGGATTCACAAGAATAGAAGAATCGGATATGGTTCTGGTGCCCGATCTTAATACTTTCGCTGTGTTCCCGTGGCGAACCGAACACGGAAGAGTTGGCAGGCTGATTTGTGATGTGGCCAGACCTGATGGCGGTTCGTTTCCGGGGTGCCCGAGGACGATGCTGAAAAGACAGGTTCAGAGGGCACGGGAGATGGGTTACAAGGTTATGGCCGGTCCGGAAGCTGAGTTCTTTCTTTTTCAGATGGATTCTTCCGGAAATCCTGTTACAGAAACTCACGACAGGGGAAGCTATTTCGATCTTTCTCCCGTGGACAGGGGAGAAGAAGCCAGAAGGGATATTGCACTGGTGCTGGAGTCGATAGGTTACGAAGTGGAAGCAGCGCATCATGAAGTTGCCCCCGGCCAGCACGAAATTGATTTTAAGTACGCGGACGCGGTAAAAACGGCTGATAACATTGTTAATTTCAGATTCGTGGTTAAAAAGGTTGCCCTTTCGCACGGACTGCATGCTACATTCATGCCAAAGCCGCTTTCCGCTGTTAACGGATCAGGAATGCACATGAATATGTCTCTGTTCACATTAAATGGAGATAACGCGTTTGATGATCCCGGCGCGGAGAATGGTCTCTCTTCCACGGCAAGAGGTTTCATAGCCGGTCTTCTTGAGCACGCAATGGGATTCGTCGCGGTGACCAATCCTCTTGTTAACTCGTACAAAAGGCTTGTCCCCGGTCACGAAGCTCCAATAAACGTTGCCTGGTCGGAAAAGAATCGTTCTCCACTGATACGTGTTCCCGCGAAAAAGGGAGAAGAAACAAGATGTGAAGTCAGAGTGCCTGATCCTTCGTGTAATCCATACCTGGCGCTTACGGTACTTCTTGCTGCCGGTCTTGACGGAATAGAGAAAGGACTGGATTGCGGCAGCCCTGTAAACAGGAATATTTTTAAAATGAGCAAGCGGGAAAAGAAAAGGTTAAGAATAAAACGTCTTCCTTCCAGCCTGTTTGAGGCTCTCAATCATCTTGAGAAGGATAATGTGGTAATCGAAGCCCTGGGAAAACATATATACGAACACTTCATTTTCAACAAAAGAAAGGAGTGGGAGGACTACATAAAGGTCATTCACCACTGGGAAATAGAGAGGTATCTGAACAGATACTGAACCATGTTAATCGGAGCCGCGGTTTGGTTGCTAACAGATCCGGATAGCTTCTTTCCTGAGGGGATATTTACCTGTACGCGCGGACACATCAGATAATCTGCAGAACTGTGCTGCGCATTCTGACAGAGATACCCATCTCTTTTTCCAGTTCACGTACCCTCATCATCATACTGTTCTGTTTTTCGACAGGAGAATTGTTCATATCCAGCAGAGCGCAGTGTGTTTTCAGTGTGTCCGCGAGAGCCGGTTTCATACCGTACATCTTTGAAATCTCCGCTGCTTTATCCAGTTCCAGACTTCCGTTCTCAGGTTCTCCAACGGAGAAATACCATTTTCCGTAGAGATGATGAATTTTCGCCATACCGGTAGCGGTACCCATTTCCGAAACGAGATTCTCAGCCTCTTCGATCAGTTCCCTGAATCCGGCAGATTTACCAGTTCTTAAAAGGAGATCGGCGCGGGAGACAAGCACGGAATACAGGAGGGTTTTGGATTGTACTTTTCTTGCAAGCTTTTCGGCTTCAGCGATTCTGCTTTCCGCTGTATCCATGTCCTCCTCTTCTGTTGAAACAAGAGCAAGAAGCAGGAGCAACAGGGCTTCTTCACGTTCGTACGATGATGTTTTCAAATAGCCCAGACCTTTATTTCCAAGAGCGCGGGCTATTTCTGACTTGCCCATTACAAGGTGAAGCATGCCAATCTGATTGTGGGCGGTGAGCAAATCCTGAAGTGAGGGAAGTTCTTCAGCGAGTTGCCTGTGCTGCATGGATGATTCAAGAGCTTCACCGAAGAGTCCCATGGTAGAGTAAACCGATGAGATTGCACCTTGTGAAGAGAGAATTAAAAGCTTATCACCAATTATCCTTGAAAATGAAAGCTGTTTTTTGAAGGAATTGATCGCTTCGGCAAAGTCACCCAGTTTGTCAGAAATCAGGCCGATGTTGCCGTAGGTGACGGCAATCTCCCTTTTCATATTGTTGCTCAAAGCTATGTTAAGAGCTCTCAGGTAATACTCTTTTGCTTTCATGTAATTGTCTTCCGCCCAGTAAACGGTGGCGATGGTGTTGTACGAGAAACCGCGCAGACGGGAACATTCAATCTTCTCGCAGTCAGTAAGATTTTCAGCAAGTTCGATACCCTTTTGAGCTCTCTTCATGGCAAGGTCTATTTTCCCCACAACGCAGAATGTCCATGCCCGAAAACATTCAATTCGCATGCTGAGAACATCGTTTCCATCAGTGTTTCGGGACAGCTTGTCCTCAAGAGTATCAAGAAGCTTGAATGATCGGTCGATTTCTCCGCGGGTATAGAAAATATCTGCGATTGAAAGAGAAATTTCACCCGTCAGTTTCAGATTATCTGAGGAATTCAAGGCTCTGTTGTAATATTCCAGCGCTCTGTCGTAATTGCCCAGCCTGTCATGGATCTTTCCCAGATAATTGAAGCAGTTGGTCAGCCGGTCATGGTTATTTTCCATGTGATTTTCAATGATGGAAACGCCATCCAGAAAAAATCGTATTGCGTTAAGATTTCTATATTCCGACCAGGCTTTTTCACCGGCCATGACGCTGTATTCAAGAGCTTTATCCCATTTTTCCGCTGTGAGAAAATGATAAGCCAGAACGGAGCATATGGATTCCAGTTTTCCCCGGTGAAGATCCTCAAGTATCGAACCGATTGTGCCGTGTATTTCCTTCCTGCGTTTTCGAAGAATTGAATCGTACGATACATCTCTTATCAGTGTATGTGAGAAAACGAATTCCAGGTCCTTCAGCTCAGACTGGAACGTAAGTCCGGCTTCTGTACAATCCATCAGGTTTCCATGGACTTCCCTTTTCAGGACCATTCTCACGATTTCTTCCTCAAATCTAACACCCGCGACACTACCGATCATCAGGCTTTCCTTTGCCTGTACTTCGAGCCTGTCCACCCTTGCCATTATCATCGAGAAAATATTCCCGGGCAGTTTATCGTCACTGTAAAGCTCCGTCCTTACCCATACGCCGTTCTTATTGGATAAAAGGTTCTCTTCAATTAGATATAGCAGGAACTGCATAAGATAGAACGGGTTGCCATTTGCCCTGTCTCTTACAAGAATCTCGATATCTTTTTCGAGGGGTTTACCTCCGAGGATTTCGATCATGAGTTCATTGGAAGCTTCATTCTCCAGGCCCTCCAGTAACATCCTTTCAACATGGGAATCATCTTCCAGAAACGGTTTACGGCCTTCCAGTCTTTTTGACAGAACGAAAATAGTCTTTTCGTCGGCATGCAGCTGCCTGGTAATGTATTCGATCGCTTCAATATCTTCATCCGAGGCCTGGTGAATATCTTCAAGAATTACGCATAAAGGCTTTTTGTGAGATCTGAATACTTCGCAGATTCCATCGAGAAGATTTTCCCTTCTCAACTTTGGTGGCAGCGTATCATAATCCGAATCAGGGTAGTTGAGAGAAAAAAGCATCTTACCGAAGAATACTTCCCGTTCCAGAAGGTTCCCAGCGGAATTATCGAGTTTGAGGAGAAGGTTCAGGAGCTTTTCTTTCCTGATATCGAGAGAGTCATAATCGAACATTCCGGACATATTTCCGATCAGAGACGCGAACAGGCCGTTTGTCTCACCATGTTCCGGAGAGGCTCCATAAAGTACGTAATAGCCAGCGTCTTCAAGTTGTTCAATGAGCTTGATGAGAAGGCTTGTCTTACCTACTCCGGCATCACCTTCGATTTCAATGATTGATTTTTTTCCGGATATTGCTGACAGTATCCTTGAAAGTTCTTTTTTTCTTCCAACGAAGCGATATCTGTCTTTGATACTGTTTCGTTTCACAATCGGTGAGAATCGTTTGATTAGACCTTTTTTTCCCTTCAGAGGAATGCTGTCCAGAACCCTGTACTCGAAGTGATTTCTCGACATTCTGTACACTCTCTCGGATACAATGATTTCTCCGGGAGCAGCAGAATCCGCGAGACGTGCAGCTGTATTTACGACATCACCGATAACTGTGTACTGCCGGTTTCTCTCATCACCTATTACTCCGGCAAAAGCGAAACCTTCATCAATCCCGGCCTTTATCTGAAGGCTATCTTCAGCCGATAGAAGGCAGCTGATCTCCAGGCTTGCTCCAACCGCGTGAATAAGGTCGTTCCCGTAGGAGACAGGTGCTCCGAACAGTAAAAAAATCCTGCTTCCTCCTACAAGAACATTATCGATCATCTGAATAATACCATTGTATTTACGAACAATATCCAAGATTTTAAGATACAGTTTTCGGATCCGGCGGTGGGGAGGAGAATTTTTATCGTAACCCTCGAGGTTGACGAATATGGAAGTTATCGATCGATGCTCACCGTGCAAATCAGCTGTTCCGGGTAAGTAAAAGGAACTATCAGGTAAATCCGGGGAGTTGTAATCGTCAAGAGAAACGGGAATATCTGAGTGAATAATTCTTATCTCATCCTTTTCAGCTGCGTCCTCAGCTCGAGCCAGTTTCTCGATAAGCATACCGCTCAGGAAAATATGGGCGGTTTCCCGGTTTCCTATGATAAACTCCGCCCATGAACCGTATCCAAGAATAATCTTTATACTGAAACTGGAAATGTCCGGGCTGCTCTTCAGATTTTCGAAGTTCTCCATTTCCCGCATCATCTGATCAGCGCATATTTCCGGGGATTTTCCGGGAGGAAAACGGACAAGAATGGAATCTCCCGCAGAAGAAATAACTATGCCACCGTGTTTTCTGACGATTTCGTACATCGCGCAGAAGTATCTGTTAAGAATCTCCGTTAAATCTTCGGTACCTTTCTTACCCTGCAGGGCCAGTTTTTCTGTCAGTTCAGTGAAACCTGAAATGTCAGCAAGCAGCAGAGAACCGCTGTAGATATACTTTTCCCTCATTATCAGAGCTATATCGTCCGGGATGTACGGATTCAAATCGCTGTTCCTTTATTGATGTTCAGGTACCTCCTGTTTAACAGACTGGAAGTATATTTCATACCGGTGTCAAGAGAAAATACTATTCCATACTTTGCTCAGGAAGCATATAATAATAAATCAGGGATAAGGGCATATCAATCATGGAGGGGTAACATGAAAGGCAGAAAAGTATCCGAAATAACGATCAGGCGTTTGAGTCATTACGCTCGCTGCCTTCGTGATGCGAAGTCAAAAGGGGAGATAACTGTCACATCGGGTTATTTTTCCAGGCGATGCGGGATTTCTTCAGCTGCTGTCAGGAAGGATCTGACCATGTTCGGGGAATTCGGAAAGCAGGGATCAGGCTACAATGTAATCGAGCTGCTGGAACAGATTGAGAACATTCTGGGAACATGTGATCCTCCATTTGTAATTATTGTCGGCGCGGGTAATATCGGGAGAGCACTGCTTGAATCCGGACTTGAAGGTACGGGAGGGCATTCCTACGCGGCGATTTTTGACATTGATCCGCGTCTTGTCGGCATGGAATGTGCGGGGCTCACCGTTAAATCCATGGATGAAATTCAAAATACAGTCTCAGGTCATGAAAACTTCATAGCGATAGTAGCGGTTTCAGAAGGAGAAGGACAGAAGGTTGTCGACAGGCTGATCGATTCCGGCTTCAGGGCAATATTGAGTTTCAATCTGGAGCCTCTTAATGTACCGGACGGTGTTGAACTGCGATACATAGAAGTATCCACCGAGCTTGATTTACTGACATACTTCATGAAAACGTGAACAGCGTTCTTCTCAGCCGATAATATGTTATCTTAATGCTGGAGGAAATGCCATGAATGGGAAATTTCAGCTGTATACTGGAAATGGCAAAGGTAAAACTACAGCCGCACTAGGCCTCTCGGTAAGAGCTGCATGCAACGGTCTTAAGGTTTATTTCGGACAGTTCATGAAGGGACGGGAATATTCGGAGCTTTGCCTTCCTGATCATTTCTCAGAACTGATAGTTATGGAACAATTCGGAACTCCGAAGCTTATATGCAAAGGAGAAATGCCATCGGAAGAGGATTTGCAGTTCGCCTGGTCGGGTCTGGAGAAAACCAGAGCAGCGATGATTTCGGGGGAATACGACATTATTGTTGCCGATGAACTGAATGTTACGGTCTACATGGGACTTCTGAAAGAGGACGATGTCGTGGAATTTATCGGTCAGCGCCCGCATGATGTAGAGTTAGTTCTGACAGGACGTTACGCCCCTGATAGTTTTATTGAAATTGCCGACCTTGTGACGGAGATGAAGGAAATCAAACATTACTACGCAACCGAAAACCTGTTAGCCCGTAAGGGTATCGAATTCTAGAATGGCATTTGTAAATATTTTCACTGATACTGTTTAGGGAGTT
The DNA here is from genome assembly GCA_964582075.1 of uncultured bacterium. Lineage (GTDB taxonomy): Bacteria > Fermentibacterota > Fermentibacteria > Fermentibacterales > JCC-6 > Aegiribacteria. Next base: position 22,323 of record CAZOQQ010000005.1, read on the forward strand.
GTTATGAAAACTGTTGTAATGTTTCTGATGCTGCTTACCACGTTTGCGATGGCTTCGGAAAGAAACGATCTTGAATTCTCTCTCGGCGGAGGAGTCTGGATGCCTTCCCTCATGGATTCCGATGCGAATCTTACACCCGGACCCATGATTATCGCTTCACTTCAGATACCTCCATCACTTGGGCATTGCTTCATGATCAGAAGCGGATATATGAGCGCTGCCTCAAACGATGAAAATTACACCGGCATCGGTGGTATTCCGGTTACTATCGGGTACAGGATGTACCCTTTTTACAGAAGGTTCGCGGGTCCTCGTGGAATAGAGCCGTTGATTGGTGTTTACGGTGGAGGAATGCTTCTATGGGACAGCCCGGAAAGTAACCAGGATAAAACCAGTACCGGTGCGGGTATAATAGGCGCAGAGCTTGGAGCTCGGGTTCATATCAGCGAATCAACCTCTATTGATCTTGTTGTATCTCCTGAATGGGTATCGGCTGGATCATCGCTTGCAGGGGAAACGGGAAAGGATCTGTCCGGTCTTGAAGTGACCGCGTCAGTTTCGTTCTAGCTGTACACTGAGGATAAATTAAAAGAGTCTGATCTTCTTCCGGGACCAAGCTGGCCGCAGGCGGCGGCAATATCACTTCCCCTTGAACGCCTGAGTGTTACCGCCTGACACCTGGGGTACAGGTAGTGCATGAATCTGTCTACCGATTCGATATCCGGTCTCCTGTAGGGAACTCCGTCTATCGTATTGTAGACGAGTAAATTTATCTTGCACTCAATATCTGATGCGAACTTTACAAGCGCATCGGCTTCCTCCCGAGTGTCGTTGATTCCAGCTATCAGGCAGTATTCCAGAGTTATTCTTCTACCCTTTCTGCCGATGTAATTCAGCATATCCCTCTTCAGTTGAGAAAGAGACATGACTTTCGCAACGGGTACAAGTTTCAACCTTGTGCTTTCAACCGCGCTATGAAGTGAAACCGCCAGTTTATACTGGCCATCCAGATTTGCAAGTTTGTCGATTCCACCGGGTATACCGACCGTAGAAACTGTTATCTTCCTGCTGCCGATGCATATTCCGCGATCATCGGTTATTATGGACAGGGCATCTCTGACAGCAGGAAAATTATCCATCGGTTCTCCCATTCCCATAAACACGACGTTGCTTATTCGCCTGCCGGTTCTGTTCTGCAGACCGTACAGCTGGGCTGTTATTTCATCGGTTCGCAAATTACGCCTGAAACCTCCCCTTCCGGTTTGACAGAATGTGCAGCCGCATCTGCATCCTGCCTGTGTCGACAGGCACGCGGTCAATCTTCTTGATTCGGGTATAAGAACCGATTCTATCGTGTTTCCGTCTTCCAGAAAAAAAGAGTATTTTACCGTTCCATCCTCTGCCGTAACAGAATTGATTGTTTCGAAGACGGTTATCTTCCCGGCGAGGTTAAGTTCTTTTCTTGCAGCAAGGGAAATATTGCTCATCTGATCAAACGATGCCGCTCTGTTCCGGTGTACCCACGTAAATATCTGCCGGGCTCTGTAAGGCTTCATCTCAAGTTCATCCGTAACCCAGTTTACCAGATCACTGTATGTCAGGCCGGTTACACGGACCCTGTTTGAATCTTTTTTCATGGACTGGCGGATTTTCCCTTTCGACGATTAAATTACAGTATATATATAACACTGTACTTTTGTTGCTGAAACATGAGGAGATGAGGATGAAAAATCGAATCGGTATTATCGGGGGATCGGGCGTATATTCTTTTGAAGGCGTTAGAATAGAGCAGCGGCTTAAAACTGAAACCCCCTTTGGAAAACCATCTGCTCCCCTTATTATGGCTGATTTTGATGGTATCCCTCTGGTATTTCTGCCACGTCACGGAGAGGGGCACATCTTTTCTCCTTCCGAGATACCGTATGCGGCAAATATCTACGCGCTGAAGCATGCGGGAGTTCGTCAACTGATTTCCGTTTCAGCTGTTGGCAGCCTTCAGGAAAAGTTTCATCCCAGACACCTGGTAATTCCGGATCAGATATACGATCGCACAAAAGGAATCAGGACATCCACTTTCTTTGGTGAGGGAGTAGTCGGGCATATCGGGTTTGGAGATCCGTTCTGCGGTAAACTATCGGACATTCTCTTCAAGGCTGCGAAAGAAGCCGACGCGACAGTTCATAAAGGTGGTACTCTGGTATGTATGGAAGGCCCTGCGTTCTCGACGAGGGCTGAGAGCAAAGTATATAGAAACCAGGGGCATGCGATAATAGGAATGACGACCATACCCGAGGCGAAACTTGCCAGGGAAGCCGGTATATGCTACGCAGCGCTTTGCATGATAACGGATTATGATGTTTGGCATGAAACGGAAGAGGACGTATCCGTAGAGACTGTAATGGCGAACGTCAGAGTAAACCTGGTCAGAGCAAGGAAAACAATTAAGAACGCTCTGCTGGCAATGGATGTTAACAAAACCATCTGTTCCTGCTCCGGCGGGCAGAGTGTGATTGATGGAGCTATTATGACCGCCCCGGAACACAGGGGTTATCTGGCAAAGGAACATCTGAGAGTTGTTCTGGAAAGATAATTTGTCGATGACAGCAAATATTTCAGATATAGGAGAGCGGGGACTTATTCGGAAACTCCGGAACATGTCTCCACGTCTATCCTTTATTGGTGACGACAGCGCTGTTTTACCGGAAATTCATTGCCCTGTTGTTACCACTGACAGTTTTTTTGAAGGAACCCACTTCCATCGCTGGTGGGCACCGCCCGGGATTCTGGGAAGAAGGCTGATTGAAGCGGCGCTTTCCGATATAGCGGCGATGGGCGCGAAAGCGGAATGGGTATTTGTGGCCCTGGCACTTGATCCTGAAATGAGAGTGGACTGGATCGAAGATTTCTACCGGGGATTAACCGAGCGTGATGATATTACTCTTGCCGGCGGTGAGACTGTCAGCGGTAAACTTATGGGAATTACAATCACCGTTATCGGGGAGGGAAAGGAACCGGAAACTCTGTTAAGAAGATCTTCCCTTCTTCCGGGGGATAATCTATGGATAAGCGGTCATGTCGGTCGCGCGCTGGATGCGCCTTTGATGCTGCAGGAAATTGGAGGCTTTGAAGGAAACGATCTCAGTCCCCGCGGAGGAAGTATTTCCAGTGCGGAACTGGAGCAGCTACGGGCTTTTCTTCAGCCCAGGGCTGAACTCGAGCTTGGAAGAAAGCTTAGAGAATCGGGAGTTAAATGCGCGATAGATATTTCAGACGGTCTTATTTCCGAAGCCGTACACCTTTCTGTTGAAAGCGGAGTCAGTGTTACGCTGGACATCAGAGATTCTCTGTTCTACGATTCCGTTAAGGACAGACCCCTGGCCGCATCCGCATCGGGAGAGGATTATATTCTTCTGTTCGGAGCATCTCCCGGACTTGATTTTTCTGCTGAAGGATGTTTCCTGGCGGGACGGGCCGAATCGGGAAGAAGCGAAGTGACAGTGAATATTAATGGAGAAACCGTAAATATTGAAAAAACGGGATACGATCATCTGGAGGTTTGAAATATGACAGATTCAACCGGATCGAAAGAATTCAAAGTTACCGGCAGCGATCTTTTTGCCAGCGTTAAAGAACTGATACATCAGGGAAACGTCAGGCATATAGTGATTAAAAATGAATCGGGAAAAATTCTCCTTGAGATCCCCCTTACATTTGGAATCCTGGGAGTCGCTCTTATACCGGTATATGCTGCTGTCGCGGCAATAACCGCACTGGCTGTGAAATGTGTTATCGAAGTTAAAAGTACGGAAGACACTAAACAGAGACCATGATATCCGACCCGCATACACCAACCGATAGTTTCCGAAGTATGATGTTATAAACACTACGGTATTTCATTCACTGTATTTTTCGGTTGTTGTGTTTATATTAGTAATCGGGAGGTACATTTTGAACAGTGCGATAGTCATACATGGTATCCAGGCTGTGGTTCTTGGGCTATCCGTTGGACTTATTCTCCTGATTATCCGGAAACATGCTCCGGGCAGCAGATTAAGGCTGTGGGTATTTCTTGCGGGAATAGCGGGCGCGGCATACCTTATCATGGAAATGTTCGGTGTTTCCGGAGAATCCTCATTCTCAAAAATAGCCCTTGCGGCTACTATCATGCTTTCTTCGAACATCGTCCTTCAGATTCTGAACCTGCTGTTCTGGGACTATCTTCTTAAGAAACAGGTGGATGTTCATATTCCCAGGCTTGTAATCGATATTATCAATTTTATCGTTCTCGCTATAGTAGCCGTTGCAGTTCTTAACGGGATATTCGGTGTGAGACTTACCGCGTTCCTGGTAACATCCACAGTTCTTTCAGCGGTGATTGGTCTTTCCCTCCAGGATATTCTCGGTAACCTCTTTGCCGGACTCGCCCTTCAGATGGAACGTCCTTACAAACTTGGAGAGTGGATTGGCGTGGGAGAAGAAGAGGGAATCGTTGTTCAGATGAACTGGAGGACTCTCAGTATACGAACAAGATCCGGCGACCATGTTACAATTCCAAACGCTACCGTATCCAAGGATATCGTAACAAATTACTCGCGTCCCGACAGGAATCATCTTTGCAGGATAAACCTCGGGATGTCGTACGATCATCAGCCTGGAAAGATCAAGAAGATTGTTACATCTATTCTGGAAAGAATAGATGGTATTCTTGACACACCGTCTCCCAGGGTATTCCTGAAAAAATTCGATGACTATTCGGTAGTTTACGATGTCAGGTTCTGGATAAATGAATATCACCGGAAACTTGAAATCGAGAACACTGTAAGAACAAGAATCTGGTATAACCTGAAACGTAATGACCTCTCCATTCCTTTCCCTGTCAGGGATGTTACAATCAGGGATGTTTCCACGGAGCAGGAAAATAAAGTGAAGGAGAACATCAAGCAGGATATTATCCGGGAGCTTAAGAACGTCAGGCTCTTTAAACCTCTGTCTTACGAACAGATAGAAGAACTCGCGCTGAATTCGTCCAAGCTTATGTTTTCCAAAGGGGAGCTTCTTGTGAAACAGGGGGATTCCGGCGACTCTCTTTTCATAATCGCGGACGGTGAGGTGGAGATATACATTTCGGATGGTACCGGAAACAGAACCCGCCTCGCGAACCTGGAATCGGGAGATTACTTCGGTGAGATGAGCCTGCTTACCGGTGAGCCTCGTTCAGCCTCTGCTACTGCTGTTTCGGAAACGGAAGTTATTGTTGTGGAGAAAAGAGGAATGGCTGAACTGCTTGAAAATGAAGCCTCTATTATAGAGCCGCTTTCGGCTATGCTCGAGAAAAGACTGGAAGAACTGTCGGGAAGAGTTACGGTAGAGACTGCCAGAAAGAAGAACGCGAAACACCCTGATAGAAAGGAACACCTGCTCAGCCGAATCAGGGATTTCTTCGGTATCAGGTAAAGATGGTCTGGCTTAAAGCATAGTAAATGGCCATCACTGAGGAAAATACCGCACTCGAAAGGAATCGCCGCTTTAAAGATATCCTATTCTGGATTACATAATTAGCGGTAAACGCCACAGGTACGTTTGCCGTAAACGAGTAAAGTCCCAGGCTCAGAAGATTCCAGTTAATGCAATCCCACTTGCCTGTAAAAATCTGAATGAATAAAAGGTGGCGTGAAATCCATAAAGGATTGAAATAAAGAATCGCCAGACCCGCTTTTGAAAGTGAACCACGGAGTCCGCTGATGCCGTCTGTTTCAGCTTCAATCCATCTGAAGTAATTCGGAATCTCGAAGGCGTAGACGGTTCCACCGATGAGCATCATTCCAAGAACTCTCGGGAGAGAGAAGTCAGATAGAAGGATAGATGCTATCGTATCCCCGGTCGAGTAAACAAGCAGTCCCCGTAAAACATCGGAGGCTCTGTAACTGAGTTTCAACGCTCAGCTTTCTGCCGGTCCTTACGAAGGAGCAGTAGAATTTTCTCGTTGCTCATCGGAGCCGAATAGATCGGCGTGATATTCCGGTCACAGGAACGTATAGCCTCAAGAATGGCGAAATAGGTACCGATTCCGTACATGAATGGAGGTTCCCCCACCGCTTTCGAGTTGTATACACCGGCATTGTCCGAAAGACATTCCAGAAATTCGATTTCAACCTCTCCGGGAGTAAAGTGAATATCGGGTATCTTGTAGGCAGTCAGGGAATTCGACAGCAGCTCGTTTGTGTCCGGATGATATTTCAGTTCTTCAAGGGTAACCCAGCCGATCCCCTGCAGGAGTCCGCCTTCAATCTGTCCCTTGTCCAGAAGGGGGTTTATGCTCTCGCCAATATCGTGAACGATTTTGACCGAATCCACCGAGAAAGTACCCCGTAGCCTGTCCAGAGTAACTTCGGTAAGTGCCGTTCCGGCCACATGGTAAGCGAAAGGATGACCCTTCTCGATGGATTTATCGAAGTACAACCCCGGTGTTGCGTAATGTACCTGACTTGAAAGACTTATCCTTTCAAGGTAGGCAAGGTTAACCAGTTTATCCCATCCGAGGGCTGTCCTGCTGCCGTTGATAAACACGGTCTCGTCGGATATCTCCGCCTTACAGCCCCGTGGTTTACCAAGATGAACTACTGCTTGATCAAGCAGGCGCTTAAGAATATTCTCGCAGGCTATCCTTGTGGCGTTACCGTTCATATCCGCTGCCGAACTTGCCGCGGTGGGTGAAGTGTTGGCCGCCCTGGTAGTGTTTGTGGATTCAACCTTGATTCTGTTCAGGTCTATTCCGAAGGCTCTTGCCGCCACCTGTGCGATTTTGGTATTGACTCCCTGTCCCATCTCAACAGCCCCCGTGCTGATTCCAACACTTCCATCGGTGTAGACATGTACAAGAGCGCTTGCCTGATTCAGAGAAGTATTCGTGAAAGAAATCCCGAAGCAGACCGGCATGAAAGAAACACCTTTTTTGTACAATGAATGAGTACTGTTGAAGCTCCTGATCCTTCCATCTGTTTTCGAGGATTTGTAATCCGTGAGTGTCTTCATCCACGATCGTCTGATTTCAGTGCCCTCGTAGGTCATTCCGAAAGGGAACATGTCTCCATTTATCAAAAGGTTCTTCTCCTGTATCTCCTGGGGGCTGATTCCAAGCTCGCGGGAAGCGCAGTAAATCGCGGACTCGATAACGAACATGGCCTGGGGTGCCCCGAAGCCTCTGAAAGCCGTGTTCGGAGGAAGATTGGTTCTGCAGCATATACCGGTAGCCTTCACGTTTGGAATAAAATAGGCGTTCGTTGAATGAAAGAGGGTTCGTTCGAGAATTGCAGTTGAAAGATCCGATACCGCCCCTCCGTTCTGGTAGTATGTAACTTCCCAGGCGACTATTGTACCATCGCTTAGAAGACCAAGTCTGTAATCGGAACTGTAGGGATGCCTCTTACCCGTCCATGTCATGTCTTCCCTGCGGTCCAGTACTAATTTTACCGGTTTGCCGGTCAGGTACGTGCCCAGTGCCGCCAGTACCGCCCATGGTGTAGCCTGGTCCTCCTTGCCACCGAACGCGCCTCCCAGTCTGCCAACATCGACTTCGATTTTATTCATAGGCATGTTCAGAATCCTGGCGGCAACCTTCTGAACGAATGTAGGCCCCTGGGTTCCGGAGGTTATTCTTACGCAGCCGTTTTCCATCGGCAGGGCAAAAGCACCCTGCGTTTCGAGGTACAGATGTTCCTGGCCGCCCGAATCCGCCAGACCGTGTACGATACAGTCACACTCATCCCACGCTTCGTCTACGTTGCCCATCGAGAAAGTTCTGGGAGGGGCGATAAGCATACCTTTACTGAAAGCATCCCGCGGATCGGTAACCGACGGTAGTTCTCTGATTTTCAGCCTCACGGTATTTACAGCTTTCCTTGCAGTCTCCGGCGTATCCGCCAGTACAACCGCAACGGGTTCACCTGCGAAATGCACTTCGTTCCCGGCAAGAAGAGGTTCATCCATGATGATGTTACCGATCTGATTTTCACCCGGGATATCCTCTGCCGTGATAATAGCATTCACTCCCGATATCAGTAACGCTTCATCGATTTCCATCGATTCTATTTTACCATGCGAAACCGGAGAAACCAGTACTGCGGCGTGCAAAAGATTGTTTGGGAGCTTGAAATCGTCTACGAACATGGATTTTCCTTTAATGTGAAGCAGGGAATCCCGATGTTTCATAGCGTTCGAATCAAACATTCTATC
>CAZOQQ010000006.1:0-18068 GCA_964582075.1 uncultured bacterium
TGTTTGTCTGTAGAGAACTCTTCAGACAAACAGAGTACATTCAAAAAACCATGCAGGATTCCATGCACTACGATGCCCCGGCAGAACTTCATAACACTATCGCCAGCTTGCTGACAAATGCATGATTCATCGAAAGCAGCCATTGTCCCGGCAATCATCACCGGAGTTCTGCTTCTGTTACTGATGCCGTTGGTTTTCAGAAAATCCGCTTCCACAATCTCAGATATCGAAGAGATAGCTCTCTACGCGCAGGCTCTTTCATCTACTGACTCGGTCTGGACCGGCAACCTGTGGCTTTTTAGGGAAATTGACCCTCCTCTTCCGGGTGAAGCAGCGTTTGGAACACATAACCTTTTTCCGTACAGGTTAATAACGGTAAGAGACACAGGAACCGGAGACGTTCTTGTAAGAATTCTGTCACCATTTGATCTTCAGTCGAATACCGAAAGAATGAACGAAAGTAATTTTCAAATTTCTGCCGTTGTACGGAATACTGACGCAACAGTCCTTATACGGAACCGGGACTCCAATTCCTGGCCGGCCAGACTGTTTTCGATTATTACTGACTAGTTTCCTGAAGAAGTTATCTTCATGAATAGAGAGATATTAGTATGAGAAATACGGTAATGTTTTTCGTGGCTTCTTTTATTCTTGTCTTAGGTTGCGACCGCGGAACGGAAGATGTTGTTTCCGGCGACAATGATTCGGTATCCGTCGCCACTGTAAGCCTGTCCGGTATTCTTGTTGCTCCAACAGGAGATACAGTATCAGTTCCACCGAAGACCGATGTTATTTTATACTACTGGCTTCCTCTTGACAGGTACGATGAGATGGCGAGCGATCTTCTCTTTCTTGCTTCGCTCGATGATTCCACCTGTCTCGTACTGCCCGTTCAACCGGATTTTGATTCCAGAAATCATGCTCAACGGGTTATTAACAATATGGGAATATCTTTACCCGTGTACCTGGCGGACTCCACAGTGATGTCAAAAATCGATACCGATATACTGCCGTTCTGCCTGCTTCTGACTCCCGAAGGTGAAGAGTTTTCCGAAAGCGGTTTCGGATCGCCTTCAAGGCTTCTGTCTTCCTTTGGCAGCGGAGAATAATGAACAGATTCTTCCTGAGCGATGTCCATCTTTTCCCGGAGCCGGAAACCCATCCCGGTCGCGCAAAGTTCATTTCCTTTCTTGAATATCTACGTGATTCCGAGGATTACGGAGAACTCTGGATTCTGGGCGATCTGTTCGATTTCTGGTTTGAATACAGAAGCGTCATTCCCTCCGGATACGAGAAATGTCTGTCCGCGCTTGAAAGGCTGTCCGATGAAGGATGGGAAGTTCATTTTCTGCCCGGTAACCATGACTTCTGGGTAGGAAAACATTTCAGTGAAGCAACCGGAGCTGTAATTCATTTCGATGATTATCTGCTGCGGGACATGAATGGAAAACGGGTGCTTCTCGCTCATGGCGACGGACTCGGACCAGGTGATATCGGTTACAGGCTCATTAAGCCGATTTTAAGATCGGTGATAAGCAGATTTCTTTTCAGCCTTATTCACCCTGATCTCGGTACCTTCCTGGCAAGGAAATTCTCGGATACAAGTAAAAGAATCCTCAGGAATAACCTCAACGACATTCCGAAAGGGCTGCGGGAATGGGTTAACGGCAAGTTCGATGACGGTGCTGCCGATATTATTATTATGGGGCACTCGCATATTGACACTGTCAGCAGAAACGGGAAAGGTGTATATGTTTCCCTTGGAGACTGGCTGACGAGGTTCACTTACTGCAGGTTGAAAGATGGAGCGGAAGAACCCGAACTGCTTACATATGAATATTCCGGGGATCAGGGGAATATGAGGGGCGGTAGTTGATGAAAACCGGTACGGATATTTCAATTGTAATCCCGGCGTTTAATGAAGCCGAAAGCATTACCGAACTTGTTAAGGAAATCGCTGACTGCATGCACGACAGAACCTATGAAATCCTGATCGTAGATGACGGCAGCACTGACGGAACCTGGGAAAAGATCGTGGAATTATCTTCCCGGTTTCCCCTGAAAGGACTCAAACTGAGCAGCAACCAGGGAAAAGCCGCGGCTCTGGCAGCCGGTTTTCGGGAATCAACCGGAAATTATATTGTAACGATGGACGCGGACCTTCAGGATGACCCTTCGGAGATTCCGGAGATGATAAGGCTTATGGAGGAAAGAAATTACGATCTTGTAAGCGGTTGGAAAAAACACCGCAAGGATCCTCTGGATAAAACGATACCTTCCAGATTATTCAATTTAACCGTCAGGCTGACGACAAACGTAAAGCTTCATGATTTCAACTGCGGACTGAAGATTTACAGAAAAAAAGTCATCGATAACCTGGAACTGTACGGAGAGATGCACAGGTATACTCCCGTACTGGCAGCTCAGCAGGGCTTCTCCGTGGGAGAAAAGGAAGTACACCATCGACCAAGAAAATACGGAAAGACGAAGTACGGGATGGCTCGTTTCTTCCGCGGATTCTCCGATCTGCTGACCATCCTGTTCCTTCACAGGTATTCCTACAGACCACTGCATTTCTTTGGAGGTATCGGTACATTTATAGCACTGACAGGATTCGGAATCTCACTATACATGACCGTCCTCTGGTTTGGCGGTGAATCCATTGGTAAAAGACCACTGCTGCTGCTTGGCGTACTTCTTCTGGTAGTAGGATTTCAGTTCATATCTCTCGGTCTCCTCGGTGAAATGCTTCTGAAACTCTCGGGAAGAAAATCATTTGATATACAGGAAACAACGATTTCAAAATCGGTAGAAGAATGAAAACAGGTGTTATAGGACCCTTCCCTCCCTATCGTGGTGGTATCGCTCAGTTTTCAAGTCGTTTGCTTGAAACCCTGAAATCCTGTTTTCCGGAACATGATTTCGTTCCCATTTCCTACAGAAGGCTTTACCCGTCCATACTGTTTCCCGGTACATCACAGCTTGAACCAGTCGTTAACAGCGTTCACGATGATACTCAGCGACTTATCGATTCGTGTAATCCTTTTCGCTGGATATCGACAAGAAAATACTTGCTGAATTCCGGCTTCGACAATTTTATCGTTCAATGGTGGCATCCCTTTTTCGCGCCTTCTCTTCTTGCATCAATCCCAGGGAATATCCCGCGAACTGCTGTCTGCCACAATGTTATTCCCCATGAATCCTTCCCCTTCGCCGGTAAGCTTTCAAAGAAATTTCTTAACAGTATGGATACGGTAGTAGTGCACAGCGAAACTGACTGTCTGGCAGCTGAAACACTTGATCTTAACGCGGAGCTTCTCAGGCTTTATCACCCTCTGTACGATCAGTACAACAATCCGGAGGTAACGCGGGAGAATTCAAGAAGAAAGCTTGGTTACTCCGAGGAAGCGCGGCTGATTCTCTTTTTCGGTCTTGTACGGTCGTACAAGGGAGTACTGGATCTTGTTCGCTCCATGAACTTCCTGCCGGACGATATTTCGCTTCTCATTGTGGGTGAATGTTACTCGGACAGGCACGAAATAACTTCATCAATTTCTTCTTTGAACCTGACATCAAGAATCAGGTGGATAGATAAATTCGTTCCCGACAGAGATGTCGCCACATACTTCAACGCAGCAGATATTGTTGCCCTGCCTTACCGCAGTGCCAGTCAGAGCGGCGTTGCCCAGATTGCTTTGTCGTTCGGTAAAGTACTGGTACTGACCGATACCGGCGGCCTGACTGAACTTGTAGATCAGGGCTCCACGGGTTTTCTTGCACAGGCCTGGTCACCATCGGGTATAGCGGAATCCATTCTTTCCGCCTTTGAGCTTCAGTCCGACCCTGAAACAAAGCACAGAATTCACGCTAAAGCAGCCTCATTCAGCTGGCAGGTCTACGCTGAAAGATTAATGGAGAAAATTCAATGAGGATATTCATAACCGGAGCCGGCGGGTTCATTGGTTCACGCATTTCGGAGTACCTGGCGCGCAATGGCCATGAGATCCTTGATCACGTAAGATCGAGGGATGGAGACCTCTCTCCGGATAAAATACCCGGAAATATAGATGTAATCATTAACGCGGCTGGTCGCCTCGGTATCACGGGCGTTCACATCAGTGAGTTAACACTGTCCAACGCGACACTTCCCGGGATGCTTGCCGACTACTGTTCCCGAATGGATATACATCTTATCCATATCAGTACACCAGGCGTTACTGGACTTTCAACGAACGCTTCGGAGGATTCGGAATACAATCCAGCGGGCGATTACGAATTATCTAAACTCGCAGGAGAAACAATACTGCGTAAACATGAATATCCGCGTTCCGACCTTTTAACCATTCTTCGTCCAGATTTTGTTTACGGACCCGGTGACTTCCATAAACTTGCTCTCTTCAAACAGATTTCAAAAGGATGGATACCCCTGATAGGAAAAAACGGGGCAAGAATCCGGCCAACTTTCGCGGAAGATGTCTGCCGCGCTGTTGAGTGTTCTCTCCCGGCAGGAATATTATCCGGAGGGCTTTTCAATATTGCCGGCCCCGAAACGGTAACCATCAGGGAACTATCCGGTGTGATAGCATCCGCCCTGGAACGAACCCTCAGAATCATTCCTCTGCCAAGAATATTTTTCAAGATGGCTCTCAATCTCGGAGCGCTGTGTCCGGAAGCACTTTCGGAAAGCAGGTTCCGCCTGTTCGGTAAGGATCACTTCGTATCTACCGCAAAAGCTGAGAAGGCCGGATTTCATCCCGAATGGGATATTGGCAGCGGTATCAACGAAACGGTATCCTGGTATCTTAGTAACGGAGCTTTGAGACTGTGAACCCGAAAAATACACTGGTCAAATGGCTGATGAGAATCTTCGTACTGCTTCTTCTCCTGGCTGCCGTCTGGATTATTACGGTTAACGGGGGAAAATGGTTCGAACAGATGAACAGGTTCGACTGGAAACTCGACTGGCGTCTTATATCTCTTTCCACGCTACTGCTTGGAATATCCTACTTCCTGATCCCCACCGGCTGGATAATCCTCTCTCACAGCGCTGGAAGCACCGTACGCCCCAGCGAACTTCGCGCGGCCTGGTTCATGTCTCAGCTCGGTCGTTACATACCCGGAAAGATATGGCTTTTCGCTGGCAGAACCGCTTTCCTGAAATCTCGGGGAATGACAGGGTACAGGGCTGCGAGTGTTCCGTTTCTTGAGCTCCTGTACACATCCGCCGGCGCTGGTCTCGCGGCTTCAATACCAGTGGCGATAGCCGGTAATTCGATATTCTCCAATCCGGGATTGAAGTACGCTGTTCTCGCTGCAGGCATTTCACTTCTGATCGTACCGTTTCTCACCCCTATTCACAAACTGCTGTACAGGCTGAAGTACGGACACGCTCCCGAGGAATTGCCGGTACCCGGGCTGACGGGTTCACTCAAGCTGCTGATCCTCTACCTTTCACTGTGGTGGCTTCGTGGCCTGGCACTTTTTCTCTGGCTGAGAGGCTTCGGAACTTCGGATTCCAGTTTCCTTCTCTGCTGTGCGGCTGCCCCTCTGTCCTGGCTGGCGGGTTACCTTGTATTTCTTATTCCCGGAGGAATAGGGATAAGGGAGGCCGCGGCCGTTGCCCTTCTTGCTCCCTCGGGGGGAACAGGTCCCGTTCTTGCCGTCGTGGCCGGGCAGCGTTTGATATTATCGGTTATTGAAGTATTTTTTACACTTGTATCCGCAAGAAGGATTAAACTGTTCGGAGAGGGGAAGCGGTCTTGATTTCATTTCCGAAAAAAACTGGATTCCTGTTATTTTTAGTTCCTGTCGTGCTTGTAACTTATTCAACTGTGTTTACATCCTCTAAACTTCCCGGAGGCGAACTAAGCGATACCGTATCTCAGGGTTATCCCTTTTTCACCTACACTGTCGAATCTCTTCAGAATGGCGGCCTTCCGCACTGGAACCCTTACGTTTTCTGCGGTATCCCGTTCTACTCTTCATTCTCAGCTCCGGTTTTTTATCCTGTTCGAGGCCTGCTTCTCCTGCTCGGCGGAGTAGAAAGCATGGTACGTTTTCTTTTTCCCTTGCAGATGCTGATCGGAGGAATTTTCGCGTGGCTCTTTCTCGGAGCGATCGGTGTCAGCAGATGGGGCAGAATTATCGGTTCCCTGGCGTTTGCCATGACAGCCTGGTCGAACACACTTTTCTACGCGGGACACGGCAGCAAGATCATCTGCTGGAGCTTTTTACCGCTGCTGCTGTACGCGTGCGAAAAGTGGATACAGACCAACAGGGGAAAGTACATCGCGATCGGGGGCATGGCCCTGGGCATGCAGACTCTTGCCAGCCATCCCCAGATGGTTCTCTATTCAATTGGAGCAGCTTTAATCTGGCTTGGATTCCGCGCTTTCTCGCGAAACGGTTCCACGGGAAAGAACCTTGGCAACGCGGCACTGGGAATACTTGTTATCACCCTTCTCGCGGCAGCTATAGGAGCTGTGCAATTGCTGCCCGGTTACAACTTTTCCCGCTATTCAACAAGGGGCGCGGATCTGTCACTCGACCAGGCCTCGAGTTATTCACTCCCTCCTGAAGAAACAGTCACTATGCTCTTTCCTCATCTGTTCGGCTACCGCCATGGATTCCCTGACAGCACATTCTCCGGCATTCCTCTTTATTTCGGCAGACTCGGACTCCGGTTGAGCAGTGAATTCACCGGTGTTCTGGTCTTCCTGCTGGCATTCGCGGCTTTTATCGGTTTCAAAAAGAAATACAGATGGCCTCTCCTGACCATCATGGCAACGGGAATTCTCATATCATGGGGCGGGTATACACCTGTATTCTCAGTACTTTACAAAATAATTCCGTTCTTCCGCAAACTCAGGGCTCCGCATATGGCCGCATTTCTTGCAACTTCGGCTATCGCGCTGTCCGCGGGGCCGGGCTTCGATTCAATTTTCAGGAACAGTCATTTCTCCCGAAGAAAGTTTCTGATTGGAATTACCTCTTTTGCCGCTATCTGCCTGCTGATTTTCTTTTTCGCCCATTCCGTACTCCCCGGCCTGCAATCAGGATGGTGGGAAAGGATGCAGATTCCAGGGGCTTCAGGTTACGCGTCCGTTGTAAATAGAAGAGTCGATATCGCTTCACCGGATTTTCTTAAAGCAGCGGCCGGCGCTCTGATCCTCGCCGGCTTCATCTATTTCAGAAAAAACGGGAAAAAGGGACTGCTTGTACCCGGTTCGGTTCTTTCGGTTCTGATTGCCGTGGAACTGATACCGCTGGACAAGGATTTTCAGGTCTACCTGAACGAATCAAGTGTCAGAGAACTATACGGAAATGACAGTGATCTGGTCTCACAGACAGGGTCGGGCAGGCTTCTTCCGGGTGGGAACGAGTACGTCCCCCTGCATATCAGATCGACAGGCGGTTACCATGCCGCAAAACCTGCCGCTGCCGAAGACCTGCAATCAATGCTTTCGACGGGCGGTGTTCTGGCAGCCCGCCAGACCGCATTTACCGTCCTTCAGACTCAGGACGGCTGCCTCACATACGCGCAGTTCAGAGATTACCTTATCGAACAGACATTATCTTCAAATCCATCGTACGTTGACACACTTGAGAATCTGCTCCCGGTAGAACCGCTTCCAAGGGTCTGGTTCGCTGAATCCTGGATGAAACTGTCCGAAGAACAATGTATGAACCTTTTATCCAGCGGTCTTGATCCTCAGGAAGTTACAATACTTTACGAAAGTCCCGAACTGCCCGAAACGCTTAATATTTCGGAAGCGGAAGCTTCGATTGAAACGGATGACCCTCAAGTCGTTACAATTCGTACCGACAACCCTGAAAATGGTCTTCTTGTCCTGGCCGATACATGGTATCCAAGGTGGCGGGTATCCATCGATGGAAATCCCGCAGCAATAATGAGGGCGAATCACTGGCAACGGGGAGTTGTTGTCCCTTCAGGGCATCATGAAGTAGAATTCAGATTCGATTCGTCAGACGTAACCATCGGACTCGTTATATCTGTTGCGGGTTTACTCTCCGCTCTTATTATCGTCGCGCTTGATATGAAATTCGGTAATTCAAAGAAGAAAGCGGTAAAATGACCAGAGACCGCAAAAGGCTGTTCCAGATGCTTTCCACCTGGGGTGGCGTAATCCTCCTGACAGCAGCCATTCTGTATTTCATTTTTAATCTCTGGCCGAAATGGCAGCCTGAAATATTACGTTTCTGGGAGTCATCAAAGGAAAGTGCCAGTCTGCCCATGGTAGTTCTTTCCTTTGTTTCTCTGATGCTTGGCTACTATTTCGCACCTGCTCCCTGGCGCAAAATACTGAACGCCTTGAACATCCCGAAAATCGATAAGGGCGAAGTCAGAAGGAACTGGTACACCACGCAGATGGGACAATACGTTCCCGGAAAACTCTGGATGGTCGTTGGAAGGATAACTTTTCTGAAGGCGAACGGCATTGGGCCGGTTAAGGCAATAACTTCCTTTATACTTGAGAATATTTACATGATGGTTGCTCTTACCATCATGGCGCTAATAGCTTTGCCTTTTCTCAGTCTGGCAAGCGTTCCTTTTCCGGTGGTCATCGCTCTCTGGGTATCGGCCGGTATTGGTGTTGTCATGCTTTTCGCCCCGAAAATTCAGAAGAAACTCACACTCAGACTGAGCCACAGGTTCGGCATGAATATTGACAGTCTGCCGCACATTTCACACAAACATCAGGCGATATTCATAGGATACCATCTATTATCATGGAGTCTTCGCAGCATGGCTCTGTACTTCTGGTTCCGGGGATTCGGAGTTCAACCTTTCCATCCTTTCGCGATGATAGCGATCTGTATGCTGGCGGGTCCGGTTTCCTGGTTCATCGCGCTCGCAATGGTCTTCATACCAGGTGGAATCGGAATCAGGGAAGGTGTCCAGGGTCTCCTACTCTCCGGTTTCGTCCAGGGTGGCGTGCAGGTAGCGACCGTAATAGCCCTGGGACAGCGATTGATGCTGATCATGGTTGAAGGATTGTACGCTCTTCAGGGAATCGTGTACGGTTCCCTTCGACACAGGTTCACAAAGTCAATGAATCATATAGAACAGATCTTTCATCTTGCCGGAAGTGTTATAAGAAGTAAACTGGCTATGTACGGACTCGCGAAGGCACCACATCCCATCAATGTTACTTTTTCCGTAACAAGGAAATGCCAGTCAAGATGCAAAACCTGCTACATCTGGAAACATGATTCAGATGATGATCTTGATATACATACTATTGAAAGGCTGTTCCGCTCCATAGGATGGACATATTTCTTCAATGTATCAGGCGGGGAGCCCTTCTTGAGGAACGATCTTCCGGAAATAGTTAAGCTCGCCTGCCGATTCATGACTCCCGCAGTTATTCACATACCGACCAACGCCATAGCTACAGACAGAATAATACGAATGACAAACGAAATCCTTGACGTGATCGAAAAAGAAGCTCCCGGAACCGTTCTGACTGTCAAGCCCTCGTTCGACGGTATCGGACAACTTCATGACGAGATAAGGGGAATCCCAGGCAATTTTAAAAAGTTACTCGATACGGTGGAACAGCTCAAAAAGCTGCGGGATACTCACAGTAACCTTCATGTCGGAGTCGGCACTGTAATATCCAGGTTCAATGCCGATCGTCTGGGAGAGATAATCGAATATTCGAAAAGCATGGGGGTTGACTCCTATATAAACGAAATCGCCGAAGAAAGAGAAGAATTCTTCAACCTCGGTTCAGGTATTACACCTGACGGTGACCGCTACGATCAAATAATGAGTGTCTTCAAGACCTCGGTACTGGAGAAGATGAAAGATATGAAGCTTCTCCCCAGGATTACGACAGCGCTCAGGGTAGTCTACTACGACCTTGTTGTCAGAATACTGAACGAAAAAAGACAGGTTATTCCATGTTCCGCGGGCTTGATGAATGTTCATATCAATTCGGACGGAGGGATCTGGCCATGCGCCGTACTTGCGTACAGGGGACAGATGGGAAAGCTCGATGAAGATACGGATTTCCAGGATATCTGGAATTCAAGGAAAGCCAGGAAAATCAGAAAATCCATAAAAAGAAAGGAATGCTACTGCCCTCTCGCCAACCAGGCCTATTCAAACATTCTGCTTCATCCGCCAAGTCTGCTGAAAACCGTATGGACAGCGTTCAGAGGGAAATGATTCTGTCACAGGCTTTCAGCGAACAACAATCCATCTGCAACCGGTGACGGACCGGAATATTACATGAAACTACCCCTGCCGAACAACTTTTATGACAGTTGAAGGGGATGACGGGGGCAAATTTCCTCCATTGAGGATAATATCCGCGCCCGCTATGATGCTTTCGGGAATGGTCGACACGCTCAGTGAGTTTTCTTCACCCGCACGGTTCGCGCTGGTGGAAACCAGCGGTACATCGCATCTCTTCAGAAGCTGTCCGCTCAGCGGATCGGCGGGGTAACGAAGCGCGACCGTGTTATCCTTTTCTCTTACCCACGCCGGGCAATCGTTTCCGGATGGAAGAACCACCGTAAGTTTCCCGGGCCACCTCAGCTTCAGAATCTCCATTACCTCGTAATCAATGAGCGAAGTCAGACTTTCGGCCATCCTGAGACCGCTAACGATGAGAATGAATGCACGGAGATTTTTGTACCCCTTGATTCTCGCGAGTCTTTCCACCGAATCCCTTCTGTCAGCCCGGCAAAGCATGCCGTAGACTGTATCCGAAGGGTAAATAACTACGCCTCCGGCCAGAAGCAGTGAAGCAACCCGCTCAACAATCGCATCGGAAGGATCAGCGATGTTAACGGACAGTTCAGGTGTTTTCACCAACCGCGCAATTTTCTGAGTTTTGCAGCGATTTCCGGATTTTCGACCGCTATTATCTGTGCCGCGAGATAGGCCGCGTTGCTTGCGCCATGTGACCCTATGGCAACTGTCGCGACAGGAACGCCTCTGGGCATCTGAACGGTTGAAAGAAGCGAATCAATTCCATTGAGCGGACCCGCGGCAAGGGGAACTCCTATTACGGGAAGAATCGTATGAGCCGCAATGGCTCCGGCAAGGTGAGCCGAAAGGCCCGCGCCCGCAATCAATACCTTTATTCCCCGCTTCGATGCCGCAGAGGCATATTCCCTGACCTTATCAGGAGTTCTGTGTGCAGACATTACATTAACCTCGCAGGGAATACCGATATCCTCAAGAACCGCGACCGTTTTTCCCATGACCTCTCTATCGCTCTCACTGCCCATAACTACACCTACAAGCATAGAACTATCCTCCAATATCCTTTCTGAAAATACTGTCAGTGAAACTGATTTTTCCAAGCTCACGGTAAGCTGTATCTATCGATTCCTCAAGAGATTCACCAACAGCTGATACGCTGAGCACTCTGCCTCCCGATGTTACTATTCCATTGTCAGAAAGGGATGTTCCCGCCTGAAATACGTAAGCGTCGTTCACGTCTTCAATACCTTCTACAGTGTAACCTTTTTCGTAGGAAAGCGGATAACCTCCAGAAGCCAGAACAACACAGGTACATGCCCCATCCCTGACTTCAAGCGAAGCGGGAAGTGAACCGCCGAGGGCTGCCGAGTAGCATAACTGCGCCAGATCGGATTCGAGCAGCGGAAGCACAGCCTGGGTTTCCGGATCACCGAACCTTACATTGAACTCCAGTACGCGTGGGCCTTCATCCGTAATCATCAGCCCCGCGTAGAGTATGCCCCTGTAGTCAATTCCCCTTGACGCAAGTTCCGCCAGGACAGGCTGCACGATTCGAACCCGCGCTATCTCACCAAAATCGCTGTCGATTCCGGGCGGCGGGCAGACAGCGCCCATCCCCCCTGTATTTGGGCCGGTATCACCATCTCCCAGCCTCTTATGATCCCGACTTGGGGGAAGAACTACACATTCCGTTCCGCTGCAGATAGCGAGTACGCTTACTTCGCTGCCCGAAAGCCGGTCTTCTACAACAACACGAGTTTCGGGTTCGCCCGGTTTTTCCGCGAATAGATGTTCCAGTATAGTAGCGGCCTCCCCGGAATCATCCGGCAGAAACACGCCTTTCCCCGCCGCCAGACCATCCGCTTTCAGAACGTACCTGTTCGCGTCCCTTCCCAGATACTTCAAAGCTGAGGATTTATCGGTAAATATCCTTCCCTTCGCGGTCGGTACACCCGCCGATTCCATTATCTCCTTCGCGAACCACTTACTGCCCTCGAGCATCGCGGCATCCTTTCCCGGGCCAAAGCAGGGAAAGCCTTCCTTTCTTAACTCATCCGCCAGTCCGGCTACAAGCGGCGCTTCAGGTCCGACTACCACGAGATCAACTTTTTCTTTCCCGGCGAGGGTCACAATACCTTCGGTATCACCCGCTTCCACAGGATAGATTTTCCCTGTATCCGCCATTCCGGGATTTCCCGGGGCACAGATCAAAGAATGTTCACCCGATCTTGACAATGCCCACGCGAGCGCGTGTTCCCTGCCCCCGCTGCCAATAACCAGAATTTTCACTTCTTCTCCTTCGAGTGGTAAACGTTGTTTTCGGCTGGAAATTCTCCGTTTCTGACTTCCCGCGAAAATTCCCGGAAAGCTTCGAGAATTATTCCGTCCAGCCTGACGTATTTCTTGATGAATTTCGGATTGAACCCGCCCGAAAGACCAAGCAAATCGTTCACCACGAGTATCTGCCCGTCGGTGTACCTTCCGGCACCAATACCAATGGCGGGCACTTCCAGTTCAAGGGTAAGCTCACGGGCAAGTTCCTCTTCTATACCCTCGAGCACCATCGAGAATACACCCGCCTCTTCCAGGGCAAAAGCCTCTTCAAAAAGCTCTGCGCGTTTGTCGCCGTACACAACCCGGTATCCACCGGTTTCAGCGATTGACTGCGGAAGTAAACCCACATGCCCCATAACGGGAATTCCCGAAGCTGTTATCGCCCTTACCCGGGAGACCGAACGGCTGTCGCCTCCCTCAAGTTTAACCGCGTCGGCTCCACCTTCCGAAACGAATCTCGCGGCGTTTCTTACTGCCAGCGAATCGGATTCTTCGTAGGACCCGAATGGCATGTCACCGATAACGAGCGTGTGTGGCGCACCTTTTGAAACAGCTTTTGTGTGCGCTATCATGACATCAATATCCGCCGCCAGGGTGTTCTCCTCACCGAATACCGCCATGGCCATGGAATCACCCACAAGTATAAAATCTACTCCTGACTCCTCTTCCAGCCTGGCCGTCATGAAATCGTACGCGGTCAGTGACACTATCTTCTCCCGCTGACTTTTTTTAAGAGACAGTAAGTTAATATCCTTTTTCATAACGATGACTCCAGTTTGAGGGTACCGGGTTTCAGGCGGTTGTCAGGGATCAGCCATTTATAAACAACAATATAAGATATTACAGCATACAATAAACCGGCAACAATATCGATAATATAGTGCTCGGCACCGTACGATATTTCGAAACAGATACCCGCTACCACTATTGAGAACCAGAGAGCTTTCCATCGAAATTCCCGAACAGCTATCAGCAGAACGAGTATGGGCACACCGGCATGAAGCGAAGGCATGGCTCCCCTGGGACTGGGGCTGAACGCGGAGATAATTCCACCAGGTGCCAGTTCTCCAAGAGCCCTGATGGTTATCCTTTCAACATGTGGAATCATATTTTCGATTGAAGCTATCCATGGGGGTGTAAGTGGAAACAGTACATATGTAGCGTAACCCGCAAGAGAAATCAGGGTAATAGCTACCGTAGCCCTTTTCATTCTTTCCACGCCTCTTCTCAGGCTAAGTACGAACGGAAAAATGATGGGGATAAAAAAAAGTGAGGAATGAAAAACAGCGAAAATGTAATCGTACCATGAAAGGCCACCCCGGTACAGGTGTTCCTGGAGCCATACTACGGGCAATTCTCCGAACAGGCTGGTTTCAAAGGCTATAATACCGGCACCATGGAATTCCTGGAAATTCGAGGAAACGACGAACTGAAGCTGCCAGTAGGAAATCACCAGCAGGGGGTAGAATATCCAAGGTCTGAAAATTCCGGGCAGCTTCTTCCATTTGTACAGCAAAACGCACAGTACGAAAGAGAACAGGGGAACCGGTATTCTCGGAACAAGTCGTACCAGTGGAACGATCAGCAGGATTGCCGTGTAAACGGTGAAGAAAAGAAGGATAAAACGGTAGTTCCTGTCCTGTACAGAAGAGTATATCGTTCTGAGTAAAAACAATTTAATACCTTCCGTAAACTTTGGCGCAAGCCTGATTACAAATGCGGGGGCCATATCCCTGAAGAATGTCTCTTGAACAGGGTTAAAGGGCTTACAACGGCCTGTTGTTGCATCTGTCTACCTTATAAAGGTCACGCATCAGCAAAACATCAGGGCGCCGCCTTCATCGGTTTCATTTGCCACTCTCAGTAACTGGCCCCCTAACTAAAAAGTTAATACCCTGTACCGTAAGTGTCAAATGCCGTACTTGTAGAACAGGTTGATCCGGATTATTTTTCCCCCGTGGATTTCAGCAACACTCTAACGGAAAGTGCTTTCAAATGGCCAGAAATATTACAGATCCGCTAAAGGATTTCGCGAAATGGTACCAGGATATTATCCGCGAAGCTGAACTTGCCGATTCTGCCCCGGTACGGGGATGCATGATAATTCGCCCTTACGGTTACTCCATATGGGAAAATATCAGGGCAAGTCTGGACAGGAGTTTCAAAGATACCGGGCATAAGAACGCGTACTTCCCCCTGTTAATACCGGAGAGCTTCATTAAAAAGGAAGCAGAACATGTGGAAGGTTTCGCGCCGGAACTGGCAATTGTCACAATCGGGGGAGGCAAAAAACTGGAGGAACCCCTGATCGTGAGACCTACTTCGGAAACCATAATAAACCACATGTTCTCTAAATGGATAAACAGTTACCGAGACCTCCCCATGCTGCTTAATCAATGGGCAAACGTTGTTCGATGGGAGATGCGTCCAAGGGCATTCCTCAGAACCACGGAATTCCTCTGGCAGGAAGGACATACAGCCCACGCGACCGAAAGGGAAGCCAGGGAGGAAACCCTGAGAATGCTTCGCGTGTACACCGAATTCGCGGAGAATGTGGCGGCAATACCCGTCATACCGGGGAAGAAAACGGAACGCGAAAAATTCGCCGGAGCCGTTGACAGTTTCTCGATAGAAGCCATGATGGGCAACGGCTGGGCTCTTCAGAGCGGAACAAGCCATTATCTCGGAACCAACTTCGCCAGGGCATTCGATACGATGTACCTCGACAGCAACAACGAACAGCAGTACGTGCATCAAACCAGCTGGGGCGTCTCTACCAGGCTTGTAGGCGGTGTCATAATGGTTCATGGTGATAAGAACGGTCTTCGCCTGCCCCCCAGACTCGCGCCGGTTCAGGTGGTTATAGTTCCGATAGCAAGGGACGACTCCGCGAGGGCCGAGGTTATGCGGGTTGTCGACGGTATCACCAAGAACCTTGAACAGAAACAGATCCGGGTTGAGGTGGACAGTCGCGAGGGATCCAGTCCGGGCTTCAAATTCAACTACTGGGAAGTCCGCGGAGTGCCTCTGAGACTTGAAATAGGGCCGCGCGATCTGGAAGAAGGCCTTGTGATGGTCAGTCCCAGAAACAGACCCGGTAAAGAGGGAAAATTCACAATCTCCATCCAATCCATTGCGGACAGAATTCCGGAACTCCTTGATCAAATACAGGATGAAATGTTCCGGGAAGCTCTCGGGAAAATGAACGAAAAGACCTATTCGATTGACAGTCTTGATGATTTCCGTAAGGCCATTGTAAACAACCCCGGTTTCTACAAGGTATGGTGGGATGGTGACAGAGAAGATGAGGCAAGGCTGCAGCAGGAAACAAAAGCCACGGTAAGGTGCATACCGCTCGATCAGCTCGACGGGTCCGGGAAATGCATAATGACAGGCAGAGAAACGAAAACGAAGGTTATCCTCGCAAGAGCGTACTGATTACGCGCGGCTCGGCGGAATGATATTCCTTGAGTTGTGCCGGGGGCGTTTCCGCCCCCGGCACAGAAGATTTATCTGACTTCGGCTGTGGAGTTCGGTATCTCTTCGAACATCTGGCATTCAACACCCGGCACGTTGTTGTAGAGGAATTCCTCCACCCTGCCGGCAAATTCAAGTCTGTTGGCTTCAATAGCGAAACCATGCCCTTCGTTACCGTAAACCACATAATAAACTTCGTTGCCGTTGTTCCTGAGAGCTTCAACCATCTGATCGGATTCAGCCTGAACAACTCTCGGATCGTTCACACCCTGAACTATCAGCATGGGAACCTTGACATTTTCAACGTAATTAAGCGGAGAGCGTTCCTCGAGCATAAGGGAATCTTCCGCCATATCACCCACTCTTATGTCCATCAGAACATTCATCGGTTTCCAGTACGGCGGAACTGTTTTTCTGAAGGTTATCAAATCGGACGGACCGAAGAAATCCACTCCCGCGCAGTATAGATCAGGGGTAAAGGTCACTCCGGCAAGCGTCGCGTAACCACCGTACGAACCTCCCATTATCACAACCCTCTCCGGGTCGGCTATCCCCTGGTCAATCGCCCATCCAACTGCGTCCGTAAGGTCATCCTGCATAAGAGCGCCCCATTGTTTGTTACCTGCGTTGAGATGCTCCTTACCGAAACCTGATGATGCCCTGTAGTTCACCTGCAGAACCGCAAAACCCCTGTTGGCGAGCATCTGGGCAAATGGTTCGTATCCGTAATAATCCCTGGCCCATGGTCCGCCATGTACGTATAGAACCATCGGCAGGGGTTCATCGGCGGCATTGAGGGGCAGAGTCAGATAACTCGGCAGTACAAATCCATCACGGGCGGGAATCAGAACCGGCTCGACTTCGGCAAGATCGTAATCATCGAGTGCCGGAATAGCGTTGAAGAGGTACTCCATTCCCCGGGTTGTTCTGTCGTAGACATAGTATATTGCCGGGCTCTGAGGAGTGAAATAGACGACTATCCAGGTACTGTCCGCGTTATCCATGGAAGTAATTCCAAAATCCCCGGCATGGAATCCGGCAAGAAAATCGTAATCATCCTGAATTGAGGGATCAAGTACCTTGACGTTCCGCCTGAGGTAATGGAAACTGACCGCCCTTGGAATACCGGTAAACGGGTCAAAGGAAACGCTGCCTATATCGGCAAGAGAGTCATGGGTAATTTCAGTTATCTCTCCCGTGTCAAGATCCTGGTAGAATAATTCTGTCGTATTTGATTCAAGGTTAGACTGGTAATAAATACCTCTTCCATCCTCACTGAAACGTTCCGGGCTGACCGTGTCAAGTGGAGAGAACCTGATGAATTCATTCCATTCGTCCGCTCCGGCATCTTTCAGAAAAAAGATTATCGTACCGACTTCAGGATCGATAGTAGCCATTCCGCGAATATTCAGGTCTTCGTCCGTCATGTAACCGAGAACAAGGCTGCCGTCTTCAGTCGTCCCGGGATTCTCCTGAAGCAGTGTAAGCTCACCGGTTTGAAGATTACACGAATAGACATCGAAGAACATCGGATTGTTCCTGTTCATTTCGATAAGAACCGTTTCAGGCTGATCGCGATCGGTAGCGCTTACATAGGCTTTGACATCTTCGAACGGGGTAAGATCCGTCACTTCTTCAGTTTCAACATCAAGCCTGTACACATGCGTATTCTCTTCACCCGCCTGATCCTGCATGTAAAGAATATCTCTACCGTTTTCCGCCCAGAAATAATTCGTCACACCACGGTTCGTATCGTATGTGAGCTGCCTGGCTTCCGAACCGTCCCTGTTCATAACCCACAGATTCAGAACGCTGTCAACAGGCGCTATAAAAGCTATCTGCTCACCATCGGGAGACAACTGGGGTACCATTCTTTCGGGATTTCCAAACAGAATATCACGCGGAATGAGCCCACCCGCTCCTTCGGATTCGACATGTTCAATCACCACATCTGAATCCTGAGTATCCTGTGGCAGCGGGGGGGTACCGCTCTGACCGCACGCAATCAGCAGAGCAA
>CAZOQQ010000006.1:18168-30263 GCA_964582075.1 uncultured bacterium
GTATCCTGTGGCAGCGGGGGGGTACCGCTCTGACCGCACGCAATCAGCAGAGCAAGACCCGTCAGAAGAATTATCGTACTGAACCGCGACCTGCTTTTCATTTCGCACTTCCTTCCCGGAATAATGTTTTGATTAAATCACAGAAATAAGGCAGAACAATAATCTATAACGCAGTTCCATGTTGTTGATTTTATCCTTGCCGTACGGGTATACAGGGGTACTTTTCCCCCGATATTTTTGTATCTATCATATAATGAGATTTCATATTGTCCATAATATATTCACAGAACAGGAGCATATACATGCCGGGCAGGATGTTCAATGCCGGAAACCTGCTTATGTTTACCACTTGATTGAGGGTTTTCGCTGAAACATATCCTGTAACTAAGGCTTTGTGAAAACGTATTGCATGTCTGAAGAGATGTCCGAAAACAGAATAAACCGACTCAGAAAAGCCATCGCAGTTCTTGAGGCGAAGAGGGATGAGTTTGGAAGCGATATCGTTGATATGGCAGCAGCTCCTCTCCGTGATGAGCTGAAAAAAATCGGTGAGGGTGAAAGCAGAAAACTCAGAAAATACGTCACCGTCCTCTTCGCCGACATATCGGATTTTACAAAAATATGCGAATCACACGATGCTGAATATGTGACAGAGGCGCTTAACTACCTCTGGTCCGCTCTCGATTCAATCATAATCAGACATGGCGGTGTTATAGACAAGCACATAGGTGATGCGGTAATGGCTCTCTGGGGAACGGAAACCGTTCGGGAGAATGACACGGAAAGAGCAATTAAATCAGCTCTTGAAATGCAGGCTTCGGCGGAAAATATCCTTCCGGACAAGGAAAAAGGAATTCCGAAATTCAGAATGAGAATAGGCGTGCATTCCGGTCCTGTTTTTCTTGGAAAAGTCGGGCTCAAAGGTGAGTATACCGCGATGGGTGACACTGTTAACCTCGCGTCAAGGCTTCAATCTTCCGCTCCGCTTGGCAGTGTGGTAATTTCCCGCGAAGCTTACAGAAATGTCAGCGGTACATTTCTCTTTCAATCCAGAGATCCGGTTAAACTCAAGGGTATTGCCTCCCCTTTGAAGACCTACATCGCGGTATCGGTAAATCCGGAAGGAATCCGGCAAATTAACACCGGAATACCCGGTCTTGAAACTGAAATGATTGGAAGGGATAAAGAACTCCGGACTCTTATCGACACCATGAACAGAACCATGCTTGAAAGAACTCCCCGAATGGTTACCATTATCGGCGAGGCCGGCATCGGAAAATCCAGACTTCTTCATGAATTCAGAAAGAGGATCGAACGTGAAAACGAAGATATGGTTTTCTTCAACGCGCGATGCACTCCCGAGATGCGAAATACTCCCTGCTCCGTATTCAGGGATATTCTGAAATACAGGATGAACGTCATGGAAACCGATTCCACTGAAGCTGCATGGAGAAAACTCAAAACGGGAATGGGGCAGTATCTGACAGAGAATGAAATCCATACGGCCTGCTACTACGCCGGATTCGATTTTTCCGAATCCGAACCGGTCAAAAAACTCCTGGGAACAACGGCTCTCGCTGACATCGGTCAATCCTCTCTTATTAACTACTTCCGGAGCATCGCAGCTGAAAACAGAACCCTTGTATACCTTGAAGATCTTCACTGGGCGGATAATACATCACTGGAAACGATAGAACGGCTTGCAGCGGATACCAGCGATGCCAGGCTGTTAATACTTTCTCTTTCAAGACCTTCGCTTATGGAAACACATCCGGAATGGGGTGTAGGACTTCCCCATACGTTCGTTGAGCTCAAGCCGCTGTCAGGAAAATTCATCGGTGACTTGATAAAGGAAATCCTCAGGAATGCACAAGACCTTCCATCGGCTGTCACAGATCTGATTCTTTCAAATTCCGATGGTAACCCGTTTTACGTTGAAGAACTTATAGCTATGCTTGTGGAAAACGGGGTGATTATCCGGGAAGAAGATAAATGGACAACGGAACCGGACGCAATTATCGCAAAAACGATACCCTCAACTCTTACAGGTGTTCTGCAGGCAAGACTTGACAGCCTTCCCCCCGGGCAAAAGGAAATGCTTCAGAAAGCATCCGTGATAGGAAGACTCTTCTGGGACCGCGCGGTAGAAAGTCTGTACGGAAATAATACAGATATCGATTCCATGCTGTCCTTCGCGGAGTCCAGGGATCTGATATATGAAAACTCCGATTCAACGTTCGCGAACACAAGGGAATACCTGTTCAAGCACGCGATACTGAGAGATGTAACTTACGATACTGTTCTTCTGGAGCTGAGAAAAGCTTACCACCGTAACATCGCGGAATGGCTGGTAAATAACTGCGGAGACCGCACCAGGGAATTCTCGGGTCTGATCGCCGAACACTTCGACAGGGGTGCCGATCGGGAGAACGCTGTCCACTGGCTTTCAGTATCCGGCAGATCCGCATATCAGACAAGTTCCTACGCGGAGGCTCTGACTGCCTTCCTGAGATGTCTGGACATGGTTCCGGAAACATCCCCCGATTTATCACAGCTCCATTTTTACGCCGGAAGTACTCTTGAAAAGCTCTCAAGATACGATGACGCGCTCGAACACCTGGAGCGGGCGCTGCGAATTGCAGATGAGAGAAAGGAACATGATATCGCTGCCAGATCACTGCTTGCTCTTACGTGGATAGCCTCTCTCAGGGGTGAGCCGGATCTCTCGAAAGAACTTGGTTTCAAAGCTTTTGAAAGGGCGAAGATTTCCGGAGACAGATCTATTCTGGCAAGGGCCGTAATGAGAATGGCCGATTTCGAGGAGGAAAGGAATTACGATAATATTATCTCCTATTACAAGAAAAGCTACGAAATTTACAATGAACTGAATGATATCAACGGGATAGCCATCACGCTGCTTGACATGGGAAATGAATCCCTGACTTTCGATCGTCCAGAAGAAGCGGAGGGCTTTTACAGGAAAAGTCTGAAAGCATACGAATCACTCGGAAATCAATGGGGAATAGCCAACTGCCTGGGAAACCTGGGTAACATCTCGATGCTGAAGGAAGATTACAACGCTTCCAGAAAGCTTCACGAAGAAAGCCTTGCCATATCCAGGCGGATAGGCGACTGTGAAGGGGCGGTAATCTGCAACCTTAATCTTGGACAGGACACGCGAAAGCTGGGATACAGGGAGGAATCTGTTAAACATTACACTGCAGCTCTTCGTACCTCCATATCGCTGGGCCTTGTTCCCCTTGCCCTCTCTGTGCTTCTTGAAATCGCTGATGATTTGATAGAAGACAATAAACCCGGACCGGCCTCATCAGCCATATGCTATATCATGAAGTACAAACACCTGTTAGTTGAAGACAGATCAAACGATCTTGAAGAGATGATCGATCGCATTCATGCTAAATATCCGCAATGGAATAAAAAAGGAGTATCGGCGGAATCGTTCTCGCTGCAGGAAATCTCTGAAACGGTTCTGGAAGCGATACTGATAACTTCCTGAATTTACACTTCCAAAGCTATTGACATTATGAATTATCCTGTACATAAATTATAATTGAAACTAAGTATACAGGTTTGTTTCTGGAAACATGTTAATAATACCCGTACATGCTGGTAGGTTGATTACGTTGTTTTTTATTAAAATTATTAGCTGATTGATAATGTGTTAGTGTAAAGTGGTTTTTCCGTCAAATTGTTCCCAACAGTAAGGAGTGAAGTATGAGAATTTCTGCATTTGTCTTGATTTTTCTGGCTCTGTCAGTTTTCGCGGCTGATAGAGTTGTGCTGTTCGGAGACTTCTCAACGGTCCTGTGTAGCGCCTGCGCAGGTAGTGCAGCTTCGGTGAATAACTTCGTCGAAGGCTATCTCGCGAATGACCAGATGTCTCCCTTTACCTGGTTTTTAAATGGACCGGGTGCCAAGGGATTGAATACGCATCTCTGGAATACGTACTGGACTACAGGATATGTGCCCACTTTCGTTGCTGACGGCGTGTACGTATCCGCTGGCTGGAATCAATCGGTCTGGAAAAATCATGTTGACGCCCGTCTCGCAGTACCCGCGTATCTTAAAATCGAAGCTGAGATTGTTGGCGACGCGTCCGGCGGAACGGTTACCTACACCCTTACTGCTGAACAGGCACTCGGAGACACTCTGAAGCTTTACAGCGCTATTCTTCAGTCAAACCAGATAGGTGGAACCGGCTGGGGACTGTTCGACGGGAAAGTCCTGCATCATATCCCGGTAGCTATACCCTGCGGTAGTACCGGAACGCCCATTTCGTTTACGGGGCCGTATCCCCAGACAATCCAGGTAGTTAAAACGTACACCCTTAATCCTGTCGTGAATATTTTCGATAACCTCGATCTTGCTTCCTTCGTTCTTGATACAAGTACCAAAGAGGCAATGAACGCACACTTCATGGATGTACCCGACACCAACACGGGTGTTTATATCGAAGGAGAGTCTGGATCTGCTGTAGTATCAAGCGGAGTCCTTACCGTCTGGCCCAACCCGACAAGCAGTACTTTCACCGTATCCAGCCTTGTTCCCGACGGAACTACCGGAACGGTAGAAGTTTTCGATATAGCCGGCCGTTCCGTAGGACGGTTCGACGCTGGAAGTATTCACAGCATGACAATTGAAGAAGCCGGGGTTTACTTCCTGCAGCTTACCACAAGTACCGGCGAAATTGTAAGAAAACAGATCGCAGTTATCAGATAAAACCTTACTATCCATGTCAGGGGGATTCTCTGAAGAATCCCCCTTCCGGTCAGTACAGTCCTGTCTGGAATATTCCATTCCGCGGCAGGCCGTTTTCTTAAGCCAAACAGGCTTGCGGTCAATGGCTCCAAAACGATCTGTAAAATCTCCGGCAATAATACTGCCAGCCGGAACGACAAATGAAACAACGATGTTGACAGAGATGCAGTTCGGCTTCATAGTATTTTCTTATGTAATATGTATACCTGTATTCACAGTGAAAGGATAAAACTTATGTACAGACAACTGGCATTATTGTTTCTTATTACCATCAGCGCTATCGGCAGCAGTATTGAGATCGGCAGCAACGAAATTCCAAAGAACATTCCGTTCTGCGGCAGCTGCGCGCTCAGCCTGAGATATCAGACTCTCTACCTTGAAGGAGAAATCGGAGGCGCCATAAACATCCAGTCTATTTCACTTATGAGAACACCGCAGGGTGAATCCCACGTTACACTTGACACGCTCGCAATTTACATGGGTTACTCGAGCGGTGCCGAACTCGGAAACAACTTTAATGATAACTACTTGGCCGGATCCAGGCTGCTGGTGTTCTGGGAAGAGAACTGTACCATAAATGCTCCCAATGCCAACGAATGGTTCCAGATCAATCTTGAAACTCCGTTCTTCTACGATGGCACCGGAAACCTTATAATTGAATACACCTGGCCGTCGGGACACGACGCCATATACAATTACAACTGGACGGGAACCGTGGCCAGGGGCCTGCCGGGTCCATGGGGAGCGACCACAGGTTATACCGAACAGGATTGTCCTCACATCCTGCTTTCGGGCATCCTGAGCCTCCAGAATGAAACATTCGGCAAGATAAAAGCGCTGTTCAGCACTTATTAGAACCACTCGACACGTGTTGAAACATTATGGCGGGGTTCGTTTGTACTGAATTGCATTAATTCTGTAATGCTCTAATCATTTCCGCGGAAAAAACGGCAGAACTGGTAATATTCTGCCGCGCGGGGATCTGCATCAGCCGGTAAGCATCCTCCGGAATACCCCCTGGATATTCAGCTAGTTCACCACTGCTACCGGAGCTTTATGGGCAAGTGAGTAGTGACCGGAAGTAATAACCTGTTCACCCTCTTCCACGCCTTCCTCCACCACAACAATTCCTCTGCCTTCGGGGCCCAGTGTAACGTAGCGCCAGTCAGCATAACCATCAAGGACAACGAAAACCATGTCGCGGTTATCCCTTATCAGAACAGCTTCCTGCGGAATCACAAGCTGATCGGGATAAACGGCCGTTACTATTTCAACCCTGGCGGTGGCTCCGGTTCGAAGTCCGGGAGTTGCCGGAAGATCCATTGTTACTTCACCGGCTCTCATAGAAGGATCGACAACAGGTGAAACGGAAGCGACTGTCCCGACAAGTGTCGTGTCGTTCAGGGAGGGAATTGTCACGTATACCCTCTGTCCACGGGCACATTTCACAAGTTCGCGTTCATCCAGGTTTACTTTAACCTGGAGGTTCCATGGGTCTATTATCTCACCAAGGACAGTGCCGGGATAAACCACCATGCCTTCCCTGGCGGATATATCCGATACCACTCCACTGAAGCGTGCTGTAATTGCAGCGTTACTGTACTGTGTCCGCGCTGAAGCAAGGTTTGTCTGTGCATCTGCAAGCCCGGTAGTCTGTCGGAGCATATTCTTCACATCGTTCGTTAGTTCACCCCTGTAATTTTCGCATTCAAATTCGTATAGAGCCTGTGCGTTCCGATAGGAACTGCTGGAACCCGCAAGCCTGGAGGCACTCTCGCCCGAGGCTATCCGGAAAACCACTTCTCCGTCGGAGACTTCCATTCCGACATTATCGGGAGCCTGAACGATTTCACCCTGTATCTGGGCGGAAAGGGACTGGGTTCTTGCCGAGGCTACTCTTCCGGTCGAACCGACAACCTCAAAAAGAGTGTCAACGACAGCCGCAGATGCCGCTACCGGCAGGGGTGAAGGTTCAAGGGTTTCTCTTTCGGCTTCTTCCTCACTTGTTCCACAGGCGGCGAGAATGAGAACGCTGACCGTAAAAAATATTTTGTTGATCACTTTTTCTTCCTCCCTTTCCGGGAAGTCAACTGAATCATCGCGGGTAGAGATATCAGCACCAGGGGAGTGGAGATGACCATGCCGCACACAACCGTGAAGGACAGATTCTCCCAGAGATCGTTTGACTGCTGCATAGGCCACAACACCAGCGGAAGCAGTCCGAGAATTGTCGTGGCGCTGGTCTGCAGGATCGGCCTCAGTCTTTCCGAAACCACAACATCCGCGGCTTCTTTAATATCCATACCGGCTTTCTTTTTTTTCTGAAAACTGTCTACCAGAAGTATCGAATTATTAACCGCAATTCCAACGAGGAAAACACTCCCTACGTAAGCCTGCGGAGTAAATATCTTGTCAAATATCCAGAAACCCGCAACAACTCCGACAAGGGCCATGGGAATCACTGCAAGTATGTAAAGAGGGGCTGTAAATGACTCGAACAGAATAGATGTAACGGCAAATACGGCTACTATGGCCAGAAGCACAATCAGGTTCATATTGGTGTTGTCATCCTTGAGCCAGAAAGGAACGTACTCCTCTTCGTAAACCCTGTATCCCGGTGGCAGATCAAGATTGTCGAGCAGTGAGACCCTGAAACGGGAAGCCATTCTTTCCGCGCCCATGAACGAATAGGCAACCGTACGAATGTACTCACCGTTCTTCCTTTCAACGGAACCCTGAACTTCAAGCGTATCGATTTGAACGATATCACCAAGCTCCATGGTTCCGCCATTTGTTACGATGCGGCTCTCAAGCACATCGGACAACTCGGGATTTTCCATACCGTTTACACGGAAAGTCATGTCCATGCTCTCATCTCCAATCTGAACTTCGGCTCCGTATCCGCCGGAAAGATTGTACCTGAAAGCCTGGAAAATCTGAAAGGGGTTAACACCAAGATCAGCGAGTTCCTGTCTGTCGAAAACCACGGCAAGCTGGCTGCGCTCCGGGTTCCCGGGGTCCCAGTTGATATTCACTTCGCCGACTCTTGGATGGCGTTCCAGCATGGTCTGCATGGCAAGAGCAATATCCTTGAGTCCTTCGTAATCGTAACCCCTGAGTTCAATGGACTGCATCATCCCGGCGCTTCTGTTGCTTCTCCAGTACGGCTCGGGATTCATACCCTTTACGTATATGGTCTGTATCCCTCCAACCGTGGTCGCGTAGGCAACGGCTTCGGCCTCGATCTGAAGACCGTACCCGGTCTCTACAGCCTCATCGGTAAGAACCGAGTAAACAGACGCGCTCTCACCGTAAATGGAGGTTCTTGTAGATTTAATACCTTCCCGGTCAGCCAGAATATCCTCAAAACCCTTTGCCGCTTCATCCACAACATCCTGGGGCGTTCCCGGCGGGAACTGGATCCAGACCATTATATAATCGTATTCGAAACTGAAACCCCACTCCTCTCCCTTCTCAATCTTTGCAATGAACACGAAAACCGCTCCACCGACAAGCAGCACGGCAAGCAGAACGGCTATGAGAGGACGGTGATGCAGAACGGCTATCATCTTCGCGAGATGAACATCCCACTTCCTCTCCCTGTACCAGTTCGTTGATTTCCATCTTCCGGCAATGGATGGAACCAGAGTCAGGCAGATGAAAAAGGAAGCGGTAAGCGTGGCTGCTATGGTGAAAGCGAATGGCCGGTAATAAAGCTTCAGAATACCTTCACTGGCAAGAAGAGGAACAAGGGCGACCATAGTGGTAAGTATGCCTCCCAGTATGGGCATGGCAACTTCCTTCGCACCGATACCGGCGGCTTCCATCGGAGACATCCCCTGTCTTCTTCGAAAGCCTATGGCCTCAAGCACGACAACGGCACCGTCAACGAGAAGCCCGAACGCTATCGCCAGGGCACTGATCGTAAGAACATTGATACTGTAACCCGCAAGGTACACCGCTGTTACCGCCATGGCGGCGGAGAACAGAATCGAACTCAATATAAGCGGTGTCGAAAGCGGGCTGTGGTTAAGAAGAAGGAGAACAAGAACTATTGAAATAAGCGAAATGAGTGCTCTCCAGGATAGATCTTTAAGATCGCTGGTTATCCCCTCCGTGCCATCTTCGGTAAGATTGAGTTCTATACCATCCGGCAGGTCGGCTTCAAGTTTCTCAACCTCATCTTTCACCATCCCGGCCACGCGGACAGCGTTACTGGACGCGTTCCGATCAATCTGCAGGCTGACCTGCTCCATGCCGTTGTACCTGAAAATGTAATTATCACCGGTACTGTAATCCACCAGTATTCTGCTGGTAACATCGGACAGTTTAATGAACCTTCCGCCCCGGTTAGAAATAACTATGTCCTTCAGCTCGGCAACATTCCCGGGTACAGTGGAAAGACGAATAACTGCCTCGAGTCCCGAAGTGTCTACCGCCACACCGGCATTTCTGTCCAGAATGCCTGAACTTACCGCGCCGGCTACTTCTGAAAGTGTTAGGTTCAAAGAATTTAGGGCATCACGATCTATATCTATTACAATTTTCTGCTGCCCCAGTCCCTCGACAATTACCGAACTGACTCCCTCGATACGCTCGATTCTTGGAACGATAATATCATCGGCTATCTGCTTCAGAACCGAAGGTTCGGCTCCCGTAATGGCGTAAATCAGGAATCCTTCGCTCGAAAGTTCCCTGGGAACCGCCTGAGTAACGCTTCCCGTGCTTACCGCGTCGGGAAGATTATCCTTAAGGAACGAAATCCTCTCGGTAAGTTCCATTGCAGCAACGTCCATATCGGTCCCTTTTTCGAACGATACTTTTACGTTAGCGGAACCGTTTCTGGACGTGGAAGATACCTCAATAACACCTTCAATTTCGCGGGCTACATCTTCGATTGGTCGGGTAACCTGCTCGCATACAGCTTCGGGATCGGCTCCCATCCAGGAAGCGGATACGTTAAGAGTCGGCAGAGTAGCGTCAGGTGTCCCTTCTATCGGTACCCTGTTGAAAGAGACAACTGCGAGAACAATGAGGGCTGCGAAGATGACTGCTGTTCCCCGCGGTTTGCGGAGAACCATATCAACCATCGACAACAGTATCCTTCTTTCCGGAGAGTAACCTGTACAGAACCGGAACAACGACCAGTGTAAGGGCGGTAGCCACAGATATACCTCCTATCACCGCGATCGCGAGCGGTTGACGAAGGCTGGCTCCGGAACCAAACCCGATGGCCATCGGAAGGAGTCCCAGAACGGTTGTTACGGTGGTCATAAGTACGGGCCTGAACCTGTCTCTTCCCGCCTGTATAATAGCGCTGTTCTTGGGATACCCCTGCCTGCGAAGCTGCCCAATCCTGTCGACCAGGAGTATACCGTCGTTCACAACAATACCCGACAGAACTACAAGCCCTATCCCGGAGAGTGCGTTCCAGCTCTGACCAAAGAGTCCGAGAGCTATTACGACACCTATAATTCCAAGCGGCACTGTGAACATGATTACAAAGGGTTCGCGGAAAGACTCGAACTGGGCCGCAAGCAGAACGTAAACAAGCCCTATGGCAAGCAGAGCCGCCAGTACAAGACTGGAAGTGGTTCTGTGCATCTCCTCTATTTCATCCCCCTGCCGGAGTTGGACGGGAACTCCACTGAGAAGAGAATCGGCGGCTTGTGCTACTTCCCCGTATACTCTTGCAAGGTTACTTCCGGAGCCCAGCACTTTAACACCCACGGCACGGTTACCCTGATTGTGTTCTATAAAACCCGGAGTCTGTTGTCTTACAAGCTCCGCGATCCTGTTCAGGGGTAATAATCCTGATGATGTAGATATCGATCTGGCAAGAAGTGAATCGATGGATATTCCCTCACCTCTTCCGGCAAGCAGAACAACATCCACTCTCTCATCCTGCCTGTAGTATGTTGTCGCGGTAATTCCCCTTGAAAGACTCTCGACAAAATCGGCGATATCGCCAGCGGTAAGCCCGTACAGATTCAGCAGTTCCTGGTCAAGATCAAGAACCACTTCAGGTTTACCCTGAAGGTACTGAATATCAGTTGATTCCACACCTTCGTAGTTCGACATCAGATCGGAAAGACCTTCTGCCGCGACAAGATCGGCGTCGATATTCTCTCCTTCGAGATAAACTGTGAAAGAGCTTCCTCCGCCAAGAATCTCTCCGAGGAGAGTTTCACGTTTTTCTACTGTAATGGGGAAACTGAACATCGAATCCCATGCATTCCTTAGAACCATTATGGCAGCTGAAGCATCTGCGGGAGAAGCGTACGAGGCGGTAAGAACCGCGTCAACTCCCTCTTCCGAACGAACTCCGCTGCGCCCGGAGACCCAGTCTGCACCGGACGACGCGGCCAGTCCGGTAACCTCGGCGGACAATTCAACCATCTGCTGCATTGAAGTACCCCTGGGAGCGGAGTAGGAAATATCCAGCTGATCAACCGGTGTGCTGGGAAGAAGCTGCATGGGAAGCCCCAGACCCGCCAGAAGCGCGATTATAAATGCCGCGATAACCCCGATAACAACAGTCGGAGAGTGCCGGAGAGCTTTCTCCATTATCCCGGCGTACCATTCCTTCATTCTTGTGGTTACATCGGTACCTGCTTTAATTTTCCTTATTCTGGCTGTAAGGGCGGGAATAACGGTAACCGCCACCAGAAGGCTGGCAATCAACGCAAATCCCACCGCCAGCGCCTGATCACGAAACAGCTGGCTTGTTATACCTTCCATGTATACAACCGGGAAAAAAACTATAAGTGTTGTAAGTGTGCTCGCCGTGATTGCCTTGCCAACCTCGGATGTTCCCGAATTTGCTCCGCTGAAAGCTTCTTCTCCGTTTTCCCTTCGGCGGTAAATAGCCTCAAGCACAACGACCGCGTTGTCAACAAGTAACCCGGTTCCCAGAGCGAGTCCTCCAAGTGACATGATGTTAAGTGTAACGCCCGAAAGGAATAGAAAGAATAACGCTATCGCTATACTCAGTGGAAGTGAAAGACCTAGTATCAGGGGACTTCTCCAGTCTCTCAGGAAGAAAAAGAGAACTCCGAAAGCAAGAAGACCACCAAGAATCAGAGCAGTGATAACTTCACCTATAGAATCTTTTATGAACTCGGCATCGTTCTGTATTATATCGAGCTGGAGGGCTTCGTATTCTCCGCCGAGTTCATCAACGAGCTGTTCAACCTCACCCGCCACCTCCACGGTATTTGATTCGGCCATCTTTCTTACGCGGATAATAAGGCAGCGCTGACCGTTAAAACTCGCCCATTCGGTAACCGGTTTCTCACCGAGGGAAACCTCCGCGA
>CAZOQQ010000007.1:0-27652 GCA_964582075.1 uncultured bacterium
CGGTCGCGAAAGCGATGAAGGATGCGGGAAACCATGTTACCACTATTCTGGGTGCCAGATCATCGAACCTGTTCATACTTGTCGACAAAATGAGGGAAGTCAGCCATGAACTGATACTGACAACGGACGACGGAACGGAAGGGAAGAAAGGCCTTGTCACCGACGCTGTCAGAGACCTTGTTGATGAAGGTGAGAACTACGACCAGTGCGTAACGATGGGACCGCCCATTATGATGAAATTCGTTTGTATCCTGACGGAGGAACTGAACATTCCCACGATTGTCAGTTTGAACCCCATCATGGTCGACGGTACCGGAATGTGTGGCTGCTGCAGAGTAACCGTAGGTGGCGAGACTAAATTCGCCTGTGTTGACGGGCCCGAATTCGATGGACACAAAGTTGATTTTGATGAACTCATGATGCGGCTTTCAACTTACAGGTCAGAGGAAAAGGAAGCACTGGAATCCTATTCGGCTGAGTCCGGTTGCATGCTGGACAGCATGCTGGAAGGGGGTTCAAGATGAACCTGAAAGACCGCCTTAAAATACCGCCGGTTGAGATGCCCGAACAGGATCCGGCAGCAAGGGTAACGAATGTTGATGAAGTTCCTCTCGGGTACACGCCGGAAATGGCCATGCTGGAGGCCAAGAGATGTCTTCAGTGCAAAACTCCATTCTGTATCGAAGGCTGCCCTGTAGGAATCGATATTCCCGGTTTTATTAAATTCATCGAAGATGGTGATTTTAAAGGCGCAATCGGTAAGATGAAAGAGAAGAACCTGCTCCCTGCCGTATGCGGAAGGGTATGTCCACAGGAAGAGCAGTGCCAGCTTTTCTGTACGGTCGGCAAAGCCAGGAAAGATCCTGGTAAATCGGTCATGATAGGTAAGCTTGAACGTTTCATCGCGGACTGGGAAAGGAATAACGGAGAATACTCAATACCTCCGTCCGTTAAACGTTCGGGTAAAAGAGTTGCGATAATTGGAGCGGGCCCTGCGGGTCTTACCGTTGCTGGAGATCTTATAAGGTTCGGGCACGAAGTAATTGTTTTCGAAGCGCTTCATAAGGCTGGAGGGGTACTTGTCTATGGAATCCCGGAGTTCAGACTGCCCAAGAAAATAGTACAGAGTGAAGTTGATTACCTGGAAAAAATCGGAGTTGAGTTCCGGTACAACTACGTTATCGGGAAAACCATTCCCGTCAGGGAAGTGATAAACGATTTCGATGCTGTTTTCATAGGAACAGGCGCAGGCCTCCCGAGGTTCATGAGAGTGGAAGGGGAAAATCTGCTGGGAGTTCTGTCAGCAAACGAATACCTTACCCGGGCGAATCTGATGAAGGCTTACAGTTTTCCAAGGACTGACACACCGATAGTCAAGGGAAAAAAAGTAATTACTGTCGGTGGTGGAAATGTTGCCATGGACTGTGCCAGAACCGCCCTGAGAATGGGAGCGGAAAGATCACTGATAGTTTACCGCAGGGCTGAAGAACAGATGCCGGCCAGGCTGGAGGAAATCCATCATGCCAGACAGGAGGGTGTGGAATTTCATCTTCTTCAGAACCCGGTGCGGCTGGTTGGAAATGAAAAAGGCTGGATCAGTGGTGCGGAACTTATAAAGATGGAACTTGGCAAACCTGATTCATCCGGACGAAGAAGACCTGTTCCAATAGAAGGAAGTGAATTCATTGAAGATACCGATGCTCTGATAGTCGCTATCGGCAACAGCCCCAACCCGCTGATTCCAGTTTCTTTCCCCGACCTTGAAGTAACAAGGTGGGGAGGGATAGTAGTAAACGAGGTAACCGGCCAGACTTCGGTACCCGGTGTGTTTGCGGGAGGTGATATAGTACTTGGCGCGGCCACGGTAATCCTGGCCATGGGGCATGGAAGAAGAGCGGCCCGGGCCATGAACCTGTATCTGAGTTCCGGGCGATGGGTAGACCTTGAAAAGGTACTGGGACCGGTATAGAGCCGAAGCCTGAAGACGCGGTGATGTTCTTGACTTTAATGACAGTGGTGCGTAGCGTTCCACCGTTCTATAGCAACAATTCAGTAGAGGAGGCATCAATTGAAAGGCCGAGTACTTATTCTCGATGACGAAGCGGAGATTCGCCGTAACCTTACGATAGGGCTTACACAGGAAGATTACTCTGTAGTCGCGTGTCCTGACGGGATTTCTGCAATTCACGAACTGAATCAGGCCAGGGAAAAAGGAATCGCCTACGATTATCTTGTTACGGATATCTTCATGCCGGATATCGATGGGCTTAAAATACTGAAGGTAATAAAGAATCAGTATCCCGATCTGCCGGTTCTTGTCATAACCGGATTTGGTGATGAAAGACTTATGCTGACAGCTCTTTCCGAGCGTAATACCGGTTATCTTGACAAACCGTTTGAGATTCCGGAACTTGTTGCCGCGCTGGAAGAGCTCTCACCCGGAAAGACGGCAACCGATCTGTCAGATGACTCCACCTACGAAGGAATGCGGGAATCTGTAAGCGCCTATCTTACGGTCAAAATAACGGATCCGGACAGAAGCATGGAGATATATGACTCCCTGTATAAAATGGAAGGTATTCAATCATGTGATGCCGTAAGGGGAGATTTTGATATTATTCTGCTCGCCCAGGCATCCTCTACCGCTGAAATCCAGGAAATTTTCGACAGGATCAAGGGTATGGACGGAATTGAAATTGTTTCCATGTCGGAGGTTGAACGCCCCAAACTGGATAGAGATGTTGACCAGTTCATCGAAACATACCAGCAGGCGGTGAAGCAGGACGCTCATGCGGAAGCAAGAAGACAGCCGGGAACCATGAGTTATATTATCGTTGATATTGATCCGGACGCGATTCAGCAGATATTTACGACAGTGTTTTTCATCGATGAAGTTGTTTTCTGCGATGTTATCGACGATGGAAGCAAGCTCGTTGGAATGATAACCGGTCATGGCGCCATGGGGAAAACACCGCGTATCATAGAGAAGCTCAGTCAGATAGACGGCGTTCTGAGAGTACGCGAAGCAAAAGTAATTAAGCTTATAGAAGACTGATCCCCGGATACTTGATTTACGGAAAATTCACCTCGTTGTTCACGTTAAATCCGCTGATCGTTCGGCGGAAGATGAATCTGGGAAGGGAGTGATGAAAACGGCTGCAAAACATGAGGATTTCAGTTACAGACTTTGGAAATACGACGGAGAGCCGGGAGAACTCATACCTCTTCTGCAGTCTGCCCAGGAACATTTCGGATACATTCCAAGACGCGCAATAAACTACATAGCAGGCGTGACCGGTATCCCGGAATCCGATATTTATGGTGTTATTACCTTTTACAGTCAGTTTCGCCTTCAACCCATGGGCAGGTACGTTATCAGGGCCTGTGCCGGAACCGCATGCCATGTATCCGGTGCCAGGCTCATAAGGGAGACGATCGAAGATGAGCTTGGAATCGAAGTTGGTGATACCACACAGGATGGATTGTTTACTTTGAATACGGTAGCCTGTATCGGGTGCTGTTCACTTGCTCCCGTAATAATGGTAAATGACGATACCCACGGACGGCTTGACCCTACTTCGGTTCGGAAAATTATTCGCGATTACAGAAAAAAGGCCGCTAAAATAACCGATCCCGTTGCAAGCAACTCCTGAGGAGCCTTGTAACATGATGAGAATTTCTCTGTGAAAAATATATGGAGCAGTATATGAAGAGAATTATTGTTGGAATGGGAACCTGTGGTTTGTCCGCAGGGGCTCAGGCTACGTACGACAGGCTGGAGGAACTTGCGAAGACAAATCCGGGTGTATGCAGACTGTCACGAACCGGCTGCATCGGTATGTGCTACCGGGAACCTCTTGTTGAAATAAGAGAAGACGACAAAAGGGTAATCTACGGTGGAGTAACCCCGGATTCCGCGGATGAGATTTTCAGAAGGCATGTTATCGGGAACACGGTAATAGATGATGAGAATCTTGTTTTCGGAACCGGAGCCGACGGGAAAACCTACGGTTCCGAATGTGATTTTCTTGATCAGCAGGAAAGAATAGTGCTACGCAACTGTGGTGTTATAGATCCGGAATCGATAGAGGAGTACGAAGATGCCGGAGGATATGAGGGAGCAAGAAAAGCTCTGGTGGAAATGACATCCGAAGAAATAATCGAAACGGTTAAGAAATCCGGATTGAGGGGGCGCGGTGGCGCGGGATTTCCCACAGGATTAAAATGGTCTTTTGCTGCCGCGAACGAGGGAGAGCAGAAATACGTGATCTGCAATGCCGATGAAGGTGATCCCGGCGCGTTCATGGATAGATCTGTCCTTGAAGGTGACCCGCACTCGGTTCTTGAAGGTATGATAATCTGCGCGAAGGCGATTGGAGCGACGTTCGGATATATCTACTGCCGGGCAGAGTATCCGCTTGCGATATACAGGCTTGAAATAGCCCTGTCTGAAGCCAGGGAACGGGGGTATCTCGGAACGGATATTTACGATTCCGGGTTCGACTTCGACCTGAAGATCAAACAGGGCGCGGGAGCGTTTGTCTGCGGCGAGGAGACCGCGCTGTTCGCGTCCATAGAGGGAGAGAGGGGAATGCCGCGAATACGTCCCCCGTTCCCCGCGGAAAAAGGGCTGTGGCAGAAGCCAACGAACAATAACAATGTTGAAACCTTTGCGAACGTACCATGGATAATCTGTAACGGAGCGGAAGCTTACTCAGCGTTCGGAACGGAAAAGAGCCCGGGGACAAAAGTATTCGCGCTTGCCGGCAAAGTGGTTCACGGAGGGCTTGCGGAAGTTCCCATGGGGACGACTATCGAAGATCTTGTTTTTAAAATCGGTGGAGGTATCAAGGAGGGGAAGAAATTCAAGGCCGTTCAGATGGGCGGTCCATCGGGAGGTTGCATTCCCGCCGGAATGAAGAATACTCCCGTGGATTTCGAATCCATTCCCGCGACAGGAGCAATCATGGGTTCCGGCGGAATGGTCGTAATGGATGAAGATACCTGCATGGTTGGAATAGCGAAGTTCTTTCTGGATTTTACTCAGAAGGAATCCTGCGGAAAATGTACGTTCTGCAGAATAGGAACTCTCAGAATGCTGGAAATACTTGAACGGATAACCAGGGGAGAGGGCGTACCGGAAGATATTGATAAACTGGAAAAATTGTCTGTACAGATAAAGGAGGCAAGTCTCTGCGGGCTTGGACAGACCGCTCCGAATCCGGTACAGACAACAATTCGTTACTACCTTGATGAATACAAGGCTCATATTTACGATAAAAGCTGTCCCGCCGGGGAGTGTCAGGCCCTGGTTGAATTCTACATAGAACCGGATAAATGTGTCGGCTGTACAATCTGTGCCGGGAACTGTCCGGTGGACGCGATTTCCGGTAAACTGAAGGAAGTTCATGTAATTGACAGTGAAACCTGCGTTAAATGCGGCAAGTGCCTTACGAGCTGTAATTTCGGCGCGGTAAAGACAAGGTAGGGGC
This sequence comes from uncultured bacterium, assembly GCA_964582075.1. GTDB lineage: Bacteria > Fermentibacterota > Fermentibacteria > Fermentibacterales > JCC-6 > Aegiribacteria. Next base: position 5,493 of record CAZOQQ010000007.1, read on the forward strand.
GGCCAATGGATAAGATCAGAGTAAAGATTAACGGAGAGGAAATTGAGGCCACTCCCGGGAAGACTATCCTCGAAGTGGTTCGGGAAAATGAGCTGGATAATATCCCTACACTCTGCCACTCACCGGAACTTGAACCTTACGGTTCCTGTTTTGTCTGTGTCGTTGAGGTAAAGGGCAGACGTAACCTTGTTCCTTCATGCGCTACCCGAATTGCACCTGATATGGAAATCGAAACCCGGAACAAAAGAGTCATGGACTCCCGGAAAACAGCCCTGGAGCTGCTGCTTTCCAACCATTATGCCGATTGCGTATCGCCTTGCATGGAGGGATGTCCCGCCGGTGTTGATGCTCAGGGGTACATCGCGCTGTCTGCAATGGGTCAGTACCGGAAGGCAATTGACCTTATCCGGGAGAAAAATCCCCTCCCCGCTGTATGCGCGCGCGTCTGTGTCCGCAAATGTGAGGACGAATGCAGAAGAACCGATATCGATGCTCCCGTTGCTATCAACAATATAAAAAGGTTTATTTCCGATTCCCCCGAAGCGTACGCAACCGAACCTGAATGTGAACCGGATACGGGGAAAACGGTTGGAATTATAGGTTCCGGACCCGCTGGTCTCACCGCCGCCTGGTTCCTTGGAAAAAGCGGGATAAAATCTGTCATTTACGAATCAAAGGAACGTACGGGCGGAATGCTTCGATACGGTATTCCCGAATACAGGCTTCCCGATGAAATCCTCGATAGAGAGGTGGAATATATCTGCCGGACCGGTGTCGAAGTTAAATGCGGTGTACGGGTGGGAGAGGATATTTCACTTGATGAGCTGAGGGAGAAGCACGACGCGATTTTCATCGGCCCGGGAGCCTGGACAGGCAAATCCATGCGTGTTGAAGGAGAATACGATACCGAAGGCGTGGTAACCGGCGCGGATTTTCTTGTCGAGAAGGCTGATAATCGAGAGCCTATATCCGGAACAGTGGTTGTTGTGGGCGGAGGGAATACAGCGATGGATGCCGCCCGCACGGCATGGAGGCTTGATGCCGACAAGGTCATAGTTCTTTATAGAAGGACCAGAGCGGAAATGCCTGCTGACAAAATGGAAATAGAAGACCTGCTTGAAGAGGGAATAGAAATAATGGAGCTGGCGGTTCCCACGGGTCTGGTCAAAAAGAATGGCAGGTTAAGCGCTCTCCATTGCCAGAGGATGAAGCTCGGTGAGCCTGACGATTCGGGAAGGCGCCGCCCAGTGCCTATAGAAGGCGCCGAATTTGATCTTCCATGTGATCTTGCGATTTCGGCTATCGGTCAGAATACGGTTCTGAGCGGTCTGGTGGAAACGGACAAGAAAAAACTGGATCTCACAAGATGGAACACGTACATCATTGATCACAGAACGATGGAAACCAACGTAGAGGGTGTTTTCGCGGGGGGTGACGCTGCGGACGACGGACCTACGGTTGCCATTGACGCCATCAGGGATGGTCAGAAAGCGGCGAAGGGAATAAAAGCCTGGCTTCTTAATGAAAAGCTTGAAGTAGAACCTTTTGTTGTGAACAAACAGTTCTGGTCCAAACCGGGTACGGCAGAACTCGGTGAAATTAAAGAATCACCGCGCCACGAAGTGCATCTTATCGATGTTGAAGACCGCAGAAACAGTTTCCTGGAAGTGTCGACAGGATTTGAACTGGAGGACAACAATCATGAATGTGACCGCTGTCTTTCATGCGGCTGCGTAAGGTTTGATGATTGCGACCTCAGGTTATACGCTGAGGAGTACGGCGTTGATATGGAGCATTTCAAAGGTTATGTGAGAAAGCACAAGGTGGATGACCGCCACCCTTACATCTCTTACGATCCTAACAAATGCATACTCTGCGCAAGATGTATCAGGACTTGCGAGAAGGTTCTGCCCGTGCCGGCAATCGGACTTGTCGGCAGGGGTTTCAGAACGGAAATGCGCCCTGCCATGAACGATCCGCTTGTCGCGACAAGCTGCGTAAGCTGTGGAAACTGCGTGGATGCCTGTCCTACCGGAGCCCTGACAGTGAAATACGCCTTCCCGGGAAGGGCATGCCTTACAACAGTCGACATTAAAACACACTGCGGTTTCTGTTCCCTCGGATGTGAGATATCCGTAAGATCTTTTGGTGACGGCAGATACTATATAACATCTTCGGGTATCCCAGGAGATTACCTCTGCAGGTACGGCAGGTTCGGTTCCGAACTGTTTATCAAGCAGGACAGGTTTACCGGCCCGGTTGTGAAAGACGGCTATTCCTACAGCCCGGTAAGTTTCCCGGAAGCGAATTCAAAGATTGTGGATTCGCTCAGGAATGTGGCAAAAGAACATGGTCCCGAGAGTGTTGCCGTGTTCGTTTCTCCCGAAGCTACGAACGAGGAACTTTACATTGCCGCGAGGATATCCAGGGAGGGTATCGGAACCAATAATATAGGTTCTTTAACCATTCTCTCCGGAGGAGGCCGTTCCGGAGTGCTTGATCGATCCTTCGGTTTTACGGCCTCGACATCCGATCGAAGCTGTCTTGAAGAAGCCGACCTGATAATCTGCAGCAATACTTCCCTGGAATCGGACCATCTGATACTGGCTGTTGATGTCATCCGGGCGGTCAGAAACGGGGCGAAGTTAATAGTTTCAAATTCAACTCTGGACACTACGGATCAACATCTTGCCACCCTCGCAATCGATCCCATGAGAGGCAGAGCGTCAATTTTCTGGAATGCGGTAATGCAGGTACTGCTGAGCGATGGTGATGTTTCAGCGTCGAATATGGACGGAAACGTGGAATTTATGACCGACAGGGATATCTCCCTTGAAGCGGCGGCTTCCAGAGCCGGAGTTTCGGAATCCGACATGTACGAAACTGCTGAACTTATCCGTTATTCGGGTAACGTTGTTTTCATCCACAGCCCTGACAGAGCGCAGGATGCCTCACCCGAAGACATGGAGATATTCGCAGATCTGGTCCTTCTGCTTAGAAATGCCGGTAAAGTTACCGATATCCTGCTTCCAAGGCTCATCGCCAACAGTGCCGGGCTTGAGGTAATGGGTGTTGACCCGGCGTTTCTGCCCGGAAAACTGCCGGCAGGGAACGAACTGCCGGGAGCCTTAACGAGCCAGGAGCTAAGGCAGATTCTCGACGATGGAAAGATAAAAGCCGCATTGATAATCGGGGAGAATCCGCTCGAATACAATAGAACCGGATCCTGGTTTCAAAACGTTGAATTTCTGGCGGCGATGGACTGGACGGATACGGAAACCACCAGGTTCGCGGATGTTACGCTTCCCGGATCCACTTTCCTGGAAACAGCGGGATCAAGATGCAATTTCGAAGGGAAAGTAACGGAATTCAGTGAAGCGGTAGCGCCTCCATCGGGGAAATCCGGGGTAGAGGTTCTGGAAGCTCTTGCGGAAGCTTTCGGCATAGATGTTTCAATCGGTGTAATTGACAGCCTTGTAAGAGAGAATCTCGGAGATCTTGCGCGTTTTTACTGGAACACCGGAGAGGACAGGAACTGGGACGGAAAAGGAACGCTCGTACCGGTTTCAGCGGACGCGAAAGCATCAACCATACAGCCTCCCATGACACATTCTCAGGAATACCGGAAGGAAATACGGGAAGTCGGCACCGAACGTTTCCGAGTAATTTAAACAATCGGGGACAGAGGTAATTGGAATTTCTAAATACCTCCGTTCCCGTTTTCAATGCTGAATTATTTATAAATTTGCATTAAAATGGCTCCGTCCTTATTATTCTCTATTCAAGCTGGTTCCTGAAGTAACAGCGAAGGAGGACGAGTTGTTAAGTGTTGAAAACCTCTGCAAAGTATTCACGAACAAAAAAAAACGTAAGGTGGAAACGGTTGAAGCCGTTAATAATGTTTCCTTTGAATGCAATCCTGGTGATATTTTCGGACTGCTCGGGCCGAACGGAGCCGGGAAAACCACTACCCTCAGATGTATTTCCACGCTGTTGAAACCATCCGGCGGAAACGTCTTCATAGACAGTTACAATGTTATTGAGGATGAGAAAACCATCAGATCCATGATAGGTTTCCTGACTTCGGATATGAAGCTCGACGGATTTTTCACGCCCGATTACATGGTGGGGTATTTCGGCCGACTTAACAAAATGAGCGAGGAAAATATCAGGAAGAGGAAGGAATACCTTTTCAAGGAACTGCAGATGAACGAATTCATCCACAAAAAAATAGATAAACTTTCCACAGGTATGAAACAGAAAACATCCATTGCCATAAGCCTTATTCATGATCCCGAAGTCATCGTATTCGATGAGCCAACCAACGGGCTTGATGTAATAACATCGAAGTCTGTGACGGATTTCCTGAAGAAGTACGCAAAAGAGGGAAAGACTATAGTTATTTCAACCCACATAATGAATGTGGCGGAAAAACTCTGTGACAGATTCGGGATCCTGATCGATGGAGAATTGAAGGAACTTGGTACACTGGAGGAGATACTCCGGAAAAATTCCTCGGACAATCTCGAGGATGTATTCTTCAGTTACATCCTTCCCCGGAAGGAGGAGGTGAACCATGTTTAGAGACAGCCTAATAATTCTCAAAAAAGAATTGAAGCGTATTTTCACAGACAGGCGCATGGTTATTATGCTGGTTTTACTTCCCCTTATCATGCTCCCCGCGATGTACTCGATTATGGCGCGGGTTGCCCGGGAGAAGGAATCGGAAATCGCTTCGTTCAGATCGACCATCTGCATTTACGAGGGGGCCGGTAACGAAGATTCCATTGAACCGTTCATTGATGCTCTGTCAACTTTGAATACGCGTCTGCAGGTAGTGCGGGCCGATGAAATTGACGCGGTAAAACAGGCCATTACCGATAAGGAAAAAGAACTCCTGATTGTAATGCCCGATAATTTTCAGGATAACCTTGCTTCGTACGACACTTTCGATATCAAAATCTATTTCAATTCCACTGCCGATTACTCCGACTACGCTTATGACAGCGTTAACGAGACCCTCACGGATCTCAGCGAAGATTTTGTCAGAGGCAGAATTCAGTCAAGTGATATGTCCGAGGAGATACTCAGTGTATTCACTGTAAATGAAGAGATGCAGCAGTACGATCTCGCGAAGGAAGGCAGCGTAACAGGGAAAATAATCAGCATCATGCTTCCATTCTTCATAATCATCTACCTCTTCGTAAACTCCATGAAAGTGGGGCTTGATACAGTTGCGGGTGAAAAGGAGAGGGGAACCCTTGCTGTAACGCTTGTGAATCAGGTCGATAGATTATCAATTGTTATCGGGAAAATGGTATCGGTTATGATAGCCGCGATTGTAGGTGCAGCAAGTTCGGTAATAGGTCTTATCGTATCATCAAAATATTTTATGGGAATATTCGACGATTCCGGAGCCGTAATATCGAACTACAGTATGAGTTCAGTTCATATTCTCCAGTTCACCATTGTCATTATTCCCCTTGCTGTTCTTGTGGCAAGCCTTGTTCTTATCGTGTCCACTGTTGCAAGGAATACGAAGGAGGGACAGGGAATAATCATGCCCGTTTACTTCGTGGTCATGGTTATGGGCATGGTAACAATGCAGACCGGCGACATGCCTCCAAAGTGGATGATGTCCACTCCCGTTTTCAATTCTCTGCTGGTTCTTAAGGATATATTCATGCAGACCGCAAACTGGAGTACGATAGTAACCGCGTCTCTGTCAAGCATCGTGCTTTCCGCCATATTAATTTATCTGACCCTGAAGATGTTCAGCAGCGAGAAGATTCTCTTCAGGATATAGTGTCAGTTCATGCGGCGATACTTGTGAGGCTGACTTCCGGAGAGTGGAAAATAAAAAATATTCATGATCTTACGGCTTCACGAACCTCACCGCAGCTGATCTATCCTCAACGATGCCCCGGATGATGTAAGTTCCGGTGGGAGTATTGCGCCCGGAGGAATCACGACCGCATCACTCCGGTATTGGAAATCCCGATAGTACATGCGTATAATTGAAGTCGGCTGGTGCTTGGCGGGAATGTTTTTTATTTTACTTCTAATGGGCTTAATTCCAATTTACTGATTTGCTGATTGAAGGGAAAAGGATGATTCGTCTTGAAAGTCTTTATTCTCTTATTGAAGGCAACTTCGATTTCCTTCTGGTCGTTGATGCAAACGAGAACATAATTTACGTAAGTCCGCTTCTGGAGCGTACCTGCTGTCCGGGAAAAGGTGATTACGAGGGGAAGCGCCTTGAAGATATTCTTGACGGTGAATCCCTGGAATCTTTCCATAGTGCCATTGAAAAAGTTCGTAACGGTTCCGGCGGAATAATCGCGCTGTTTGCCTCGAAAAAAGAAAAGCCATCACTGATACCGATGAAAGTTGGATTTATAGACAGTGTGCAGGGAGGTATTTATCTCTTTTTCGGCGCACAGGTTGATGCACTGCGGAGTATAAGAGACTGGGAGAAGGAGGAAAGGGTCAAAGAACTTTCATGTCTCTATTCGGTTGCGGAATGGATAGAGGTTTCAGCATCCATACGGGAATTCTTCACAAAACTGCCCGAATACCTGTCCCGAGGCATGCGTTTTCCGGATGAAGCGGTTGTCTACTCAATGTATCAGAAAGAGGAATACGGTCAGAAACCGCTGGGTGACGATTACATAAGTGTGAATCTTGTAGTAAGCGGCGAGCTTAAAGGTGAGATCAGGGTAGGGTACATCATCGGGACTCACGAGCTTCTTCCCGAAGAGCAGAAAATGCTGAATGAAATCGGAAGAATGCTGAGCCTTGCCCTTGAGCGCAAAGAGCTTTCCGAGAGGATGGCCTTGAACGAAGAGGAAGAAGCGGAGCTGAACAACCGTCTGAAGCGGCTGGAGTCAGAAATAGTTACAAGGGAAAGGGAGCTGGAGGAACAGAAGCAGAAACTCAGTACCGCTGATTCCTACCTTGATCGGGTCAACAGAAGCTGGGAAGAAACCAGGCATCGTCTTGAAACCATGTTTCAAGTGATCCCCGGTGAAGTTATGCTTATCGATCTCAACAGGAATGTGGTCATGAGCAACAAGGCTGATATCGAGCCGGGTGACAAATGCTACAGGACGTATTTTCACCGTGATATACCCTGCAGAGACTGCAGGCTGGATAGAATCAAGCGTGACAAAACACCCATAACAAATACAATGAACGATGAAGATCGGTTCCTTGAAGTGCACACGCTTCCCGTATACAACCAGGAGGATGAAGTAGAAGGAATTCTTGAGTTCTACAGGGATGTTACCCTGGAAAAGACCTACGAACAGCAGATCCAGCAGGCTGACAAACTGGCTTCACTCGGACAGCTTGTCAGCGGTATCGGCCATGAAATCAACAATCCCAATCAGTTCATTCGGGGTAATATCAAGATAATCAGGCAGGCGGTAACAGACATGCTGCCCATCGTTGATGATTACTACAAAGCCCATCCCGATTTGAAAATAGCCCGTCTAAAGTACGACTTCTTCCGTGAACATATCATGACCCTTATAGACGATATGGCACATGGTTCCGAGCGAATAAAGGGAATAGTGGAAGGGCTTCGGGGTTTCGCGAGAAAAGATGAGGGGCTTCTTGTTGATACGGTTGATGTCAATACTCTCCTGGAAGCCACTACAAGGCTTGTTCAGAATGAGGTTCACAAGCATGCTGAAATAGAACTGGAGCTGGGGGACGATGTGCAAACGTTTTCCGGGAATTCCCAGAAGATAGAGCAGATATTCGTTAACCTCATAGTTAATTCGGCACAGGCAATTCCCGATGACAGAAAAGGTCTCATCACCGTTCGAACGTATATGGACGATAGTGATAATGTGCTTATAGAGATAGAGGATAACGGAAAGGGAATGGACGAGAAAACACAGAAACAGATATTTGACCCTTTCTTTACAACAAAAAGGGCAAAGGGCGGTACGGGCCTGGGCCTTGCCATTGCCTTCCGGATAGTAGAGGAACACAGCGGCAGCATTTCGGTCAGCAGCAGACCTGGACTCGGAACCAAGTTCACAATCAGGATTCCCGCTAAAAAGGAGACATCAGGGGACGGGAAGGTAACCAGGTGAAGAAAGTACTTATTGTAGACGATGATGTTGCGGTAACCAACTATTTCATGGTGTTCCTCATGCAGACGGAGATGTTCGAACCAACCGTTATTAACGATTCAAGACTGGTTGAGGAACTCATTGAGAAAGAACACTTCGATGTAATTATGCTGGATCTGGATATGCCCAACGTAACTGGCATGGAGATACTGGGAATGATGATGGCTAAAGAAATCAACGTTCCGGTTCTTATTCTGACCGGGGTGAACGATGTTGATCTGGCTGTAAAGAGCATGAAAAGAGGCGCGTTCGATTATCTTACAAAACCTGTTGATGATGAACACCTTTTAGAGGTTCTTGACAGTGCCATAGAACACGGAGCTGTAAATAACACTATAGACAGGATGCCCGGGATACTGTCCAGGAAAGATCTGGAAAACAAGGTCGCTTTTAAACATCTTCCCACGCAGGACCCCTCGGTCATCCGATTGTACCTCCAGGCGGATCAGATGGCGGAAGGGGATCTCAGTGTATTTATATGGGGAGAAAGGGGAACCGGTAAAGAATCACTGGCCAAAGCGATTCACAACATTTCCTCAAGGGCTTCAGGTCCGTTTATTGCGGTAGACAGCGCCTCTCATACTCCGGAGGAATTTTCTTCGGAACTGTTCGGAAGGGTAAGGGACTGGAGCGGCAGAAGCAAGGAGATACCCGGTTTTCTTGAAACCGCTTCGGGAGGAACCCTGTTTATCGATAATATAGAGAACATGAGCCTGCCCGTTCAGGTTCGATTGAAAAGGGTTATTCAGACAAACGAATACTACCGGGACACTTCCACGGAGATTCTAAAGTGTGACGTAAGGTTCGTTGTCGCATCCACGCAGGATCTTACGAGTTCAAGGTACAGGGAATCCTTCTCAAGGGATCTTCTGTATCACCTCATGGTGAATTCCATCCGCATTCCTCCGCTCCGGGACAGGGCTGACGATATCCCGCTGCTCGCGGAGCATTTTCTGAAAGAGGAAGTTAAAAGGACGGGTAAGAAAATCACCGGATTTTCCGGTGAGCTTCTGGATTTACTCAAGCAGTACAGTTATCCGGACAATATCCAGGAACTGAAGAACATTATCGCCTGCGCGGTTGTCAACACTAACGGGGAGATACTTAACAGAGAATCTCTGTCACCGTACATCAGGGAAAGAATAATCCCCGGTGAAATATCCGGGAATTTTGTTCCCATGAAACTACGGGAGAAGACTGCCGATTTTGTAAGAGAAACCCTGGAATATTGCGGCGGAAACATGAAGGATGCCGCAAGACTGCTTGATATTGATCCGGATAAACTGGTTGAACTGATTGAAGACAATCAATGATACATACCGCACTTTAACTCATGTTTAAAATATCCTCCCGGTTCAATGCAAGAGAGTCGATGCTTTTTCTTGTTATCATGCTTCTGGCCTTTGTGATACGTATCCCCGTACTTATAAGAAACCCGATTCCGGCGGGAGACGGCATAGCATCCAACCTGGAAGTTGCCGAAAACCTTGGAGCCGGGTACGGCTTCTCAACCATGAGAAAATGGACCCTCTACGATAAATCGATGGAAGATTACCGGCCCGAAGGTAACAGGCAGCCGGTGATGATAATTCTCCTCTGTGCGCTGTTTATGATAACAGGCCCGGGATTCATGGCTGCCCGGGTTCTTTCCTTGCTCACAGGAATGTTCTGCCTTTTCATGTGCTGGCTCTGGGTAAGGAGACATTTCGGGAAACTGCCGGCTTTATTCGCTCTTCTGGTTCTTTCCGTAACACCGCTTTTCGTCTGGTATTCTACCCAGCCTGACAGTCTGATGCTTTTTACAGCACTGTTCTTTGCCATTCTGATCGCAGCCGACAAAGCGGATATTTCATTCAGAAGGGTAGTGATGCTGGGTATTCTGACCGGTTTCGCGTATCTGGTTAGAACGCAGGGTATGCTCCTCGCCTTCTCCATAGGATTCTGGATAGTCCTGAAAGGAGAGAAAAAAAGAATTTTCAAGACTCTTCTTTTTACTGCTGTTTTCATCCTCACCTGCATGCCGTGGTTCATTCGGAATACTCAGGCGTTTGGATCTCCAGCATATACACAGGGAGGGCAGTTCCTTCTGAACGAGAACCACTGGGCCGCATGGAGTGTAAGGGATACACCGCCTGAACCTTTCGACATGCTAAGGCACAGTGGAACCGGCGCGGTTGCAGCCTATCTTGCAAGGGGAGTGCTCAGGGTCATTGAACCCGTTACAACCGGTTCTCTTCACAGAGGGGAGGTTTTCGGACAACCGTCATTGATTGGATTCGCATTACTTGCTCTCCTGGCGCTCAGATCAAAGAAACTGCGGAGAAAGATGATGCTTCCGGCCGCAGCCTCAATTCCCATGATGGCCGCCCTGGTGTTTCATGAACACAGCAGCAGGTACCTTGCGTTTTTCATTGTGATAATCATCGGGCTGGGTTCTGAAGGGCTGCTGTCACTTAGAAGGATTACCGGGAAAAAGACTGCCATTCTGGCCGGTGGATTACTGCTGCTGCCCTTTGTTTATCCGCTGGGTAAAATTCTCTCGGAGAATTCCACCGAAAGAGCCTCGGAAGCGCAGGAAATTTCAACGTGGCTTCAAAACAACACAAATCCGGATGACCGTGTTGTGACGTTTCCGAATGTTGAATTGCTTATCTGGCAATACAGGCGTCCCACACTTACGATGCCGAACGATTACGAGATGCTTCTGTGGCCCTGCCTTGAAGAGTTCGGGGTGCGTTATATTGTGGTTGACGGCTACCTGCCTGTATTAAGACCGCGTCTGCAGAGCCGCTGGCTCAGAACCCCGGACGACACCGCCTGGCAGGTGAACAATCCGCCGGGTTTCCTGCGGGAGGTTTACCGAAGCGAATCCGGAAAATCTATCGTATACGAAATGTATGAACCTGTGCCGGAGGGATTCATGTACACCGACAGTCTGCCCGGGGATAATATGCGGGCCCTTCCTCCGTTCAGTAAACCCTGGTAGATACTCCACTCCGGATTACAGGTTCTCATCAGTTCTGCTGTTTACTGTTCCTGATAGCTCTTTTGGCTTCGATGTACAGTTTCGCTTTCTGCTGCGAGATGATGAGCTTTACATCGGCCCAGACAAGTCCCTGTGATTCTCCAAACGTCTGGAGAAGGTTCTTCTCATCACCTGACAGTCTTCCGTCCGCGAGTACCATCCGTGACATGGCCGCCAGAATTTCCCTTGCTTCGTTCTGGTTAGCCGGAGTCGGAAGAGTATCCTGATCGGATTTTAGCGTTTCGATAATTTCGTTTACCCGTTCTTTCGGGATATTACGTTCAGAGGCAAAGGAATAGAGAGTCTTCATTTCCTTTTCATCAACTTCACCATCAGCGTACATGGCTTTGACCATGGCCGAGAGGAGCAGTTCGGGGGAGACCAGAGCTGCCCTCTCTATTCCGTTTACGGCCTGGGCTGTAATTCTGGATGCGGAGAAACGCTGGACCGATTCCAGTACCCAGTCCTGGCTTCCATCGTTCAGGGGTCTTCCGCAGTATGCGCACGATCCTGTACTGTCGCCTTCGTAAGGTGCTCCGCAGCCGGGGCAGTGAGACGATCTGAAACTTTGATCAACGGCGGTTCTGATACCGTGTTTTCGAACCAGCGTGTATATCTGTGGTCGAATTATTTTTCGTCCAGTTACATGCACTTTGCCATCTTCGCTTCTTCTTGCGTTAATACCGGACCATTTTACGAGAACCTCGATTCTGTCCATACGGTTCTTCGTTCCCTGCGCAATACTCTGAACTTCGACCGTGCCAACGGCTGCATCCTTGAAGAAGAGCCAGTCTTTGTCCCCCCTTGTATTCGACAGCTGTCGTCCGAATTCCAGAATGAACGATGGAAGACTGACCTTCGTCGCGTTCGAAACATCGTTGTTGAACCATGATTTTATCAGGCGCCAGAAAATAACGGAGGTTCTGTCTTCGATATGCTGCAGGTTGAAGCCGGGATCTGCCGATTCCATATCCTCAAGTCCCGAAATCAGGGATTTGTCAGTTACGACGTTCCATTCCATCGACTGGGTTATCTCGGCAATTACCCAGTCGTAATCGCCGCTTGTAAGAACAGAATCACAGTTTTCACATTTCCCGGTGTCACTGAGTTCGATGGGAGCGCCGCAGTTCGGGCAGAATCCTTCTACAAGACCTTTTCCTTCGAGTGTCTGTACTCCCGGTTTTCTTAAGAAACTCCAGTACTCGGTGAATGAAGAGGAGGTATTTTTCCGTATTCGTTTGCCGGTTTTAAGGTCAACATCCGTATCGTCAGCTCTGGCAACTATCTCAACATGTATCGTATCGAAGTGAGAATCACTGAAAACACCGACTATCCTTGAACTCTGCACGTTGATGTTTTCCATTTTGTTCCGGTAGCCTTCGGCCTTCTGCATTTCAATCTGAAGGCTGAAGCGTTCATCTATTCCGTCAGAGATGAAGGGAGTAACAGATGAGAGGTCCTGATTGGACCAGGCTTCCTGAAGAGCTATAAAGGCTTTATTCGCTTTCTGGAGGAATTTTTCCCGGGTAAATCCGGGATCCCTCCGTTTCAAAGCATCAAGAGCTTCCTGCATCTCCTGCTGTTCCTGTTCTCTTCTGAGTTTTCCGGCCCTGGTGATCGTATGGGTTTCGTATCCTCCTTTAGCGTTCCTGCCGAATTTTATCATCAGTATGATTACCACGACAAGAAGCGGAACACCAATAAGGGGTTTTTCTATTGCAAGCCTGATCAGAAGGTAGAAGATATACCCGGCACCACTGCCTCCTCCCCCGCCTCCTCCTCCGCCGGATCCTCCATAACTCCCTCCCCCGCCGGCCCTGGCAAAAGCGGCGGACGAAAGAACAAGGAGAACAGCGGTTAAAATCAGGAATAACAGACTTCTTCGCTTGCAGTTGAATCTGAGCACAAATACCCCCTTATGAAAACTGGATAGCTATAGTGTATATTTTTATGTTCAATGTGTCCATAGCGGAAGAAACAGTTTTGCCGGTCTTCGTTGTATAGTATGATTTACTTGTTGTTTTGATTCTTTTGTAAATTATTGAAAGGAAAACTTTTATGCGCACATCAGTGATCGTTGCCGTTTTTATGGTGTTTATCGTTTTCAGTGTTTCCTGTGGAGGTGATTCAGGTCAGGCAACTGCGGAATCCCCCCGGGAGGAAGTATCTTCTGATTCCACCGTTCTTGAAGAGCCAGTTGTACCTGACGAAGCGGAGCACCAGCAGGAAACCGGGGAAATAACCTCGGTTAATGCGGGTCCTGAAGGTTCCTGGGATACGACAATGGGTAAGATGGATCTGTCAGTTGATGGTTCCGGTCACGTAACGGGAGAATACCCCCTGGGAACCATCGAAGGAACACTGACTGGCAATGTCCTTGAATTCACTTATTCGGAAGCTTCTCTATCGGGAAACGGCTCGTTCACGTTTGAGAATGAATTTAACTCTTTCACGGGCATCGAAGATGTTTCCGGGACGGAACTTGTCTGGAATGGAAGCAGAATCTGAACTTTATGAATGATGCGAACCGGATACCCGATATGCTTCATGAACTGGAAGTTTCAAACCGGGTTGATCTTCCCGCGCTGACGGAACAGCAGATGAAGGATGCGTGGCTGGATGTTATGCCGGAACTGACCAGGTTCAGAAAAAGCGAATCTGTTACGCTTGTTGTCAACGATGCCACAAGACCGCCTTCCGCTTCGATGATTTCTCCCCTGGAGGATATACTTGGCGACAAGGTAAGAGTACTGTTCGCTGCCGGAACGCACAGGCCCGTTACCAGTATGGAAAAATCAGAGCTGCTTGGAAATGCTTTCCGGAAAGCGGAATGGAAAAGCAGTGACTGCGATTCTCCCGAAATGGTTTACATAGGCGAAACTCCGGATGGAACTCCCGTAAGTATGGATCCATGGCTTCTGGACGGGAACCCTGTCGTGGCCGTTACTTCCGTGGAGCCACATTATTTCGCGGGATTTACAGGAGGGAGAAAATCATTTCTTCCGGGTGTCTCATCGAGAGATTCCATCGTGAAGAATCATTACCTGGCCTGTCTGCCGGGTACGACTGCCGGAAAACTCGATGGTAACCCGGTTCACGCGGACATGATGAATGCTCTGAACATACTGGAGAACAGAGTGGAGATAGTGCAGGGAAACGGGGTTGTACATAAGGGAAGAATTGTACATTTCAATGCGGGTTCATGTAGAGATTCTTTCGATAAAGCTAGTCGAATTTCATCAGAGCTGTCCAGCCTGACCGTTCCACGGAAATCTTCGGTTGTAGTTCTTCACCCTGGAAAGCCCCTGGATATGAACTTTTATCAATCCGGGAAGGCGATTTATAACTGTGCTTCGGTTGTCAAAGATGGTGGACATCTTCTGCTTGTCAGTTCCTGCGATGAAGGCATAGGTGCTGATCAGCTGGAAAAGGTGTTCAAAATCTCAATGGATGAGAGCTGGACACCCCCCGAAAAACACCGGTACAATCTTGGTGATCATACCATAGTCAGGCTGAAGAACCTTAGAAAGAGAATCAATCTTGCCCTTTCAAGCAGTCTGCCGGACAGTATTGTGGAAGCTATGGGAATTGAACCTGTTCATGATATTGAATCGTGGATCAGAACTAAAGATAGCGACAGACCCGTGTTCATTCCGGAAGCTGGTTTTGTAATACCGGTTTTTCAGGAGAATTGATATGTGGAGTTTCAGAACCCGCTTCCTGCCCCTGCTTGCCGTTATCGTTCTTGTATGGGTATTTTTTTATTACAGCTTTAACATGGTTTCACGTCTCACAGAGGCAAGAGAGAATGCAAACGAAACCATCGCCTGGTTCTGGGCCGGATCCCAGGTCCCCATGAGCAGAGTTTCGGAACTCGGTATGATGTATGTTTGCTCGGGATGCGGTTCAACCATGCCCGCGTTCGGTTTCGAGTCGGATACCGTCGTAACGAATTTCTGTCATAAGTGCGGTGAATTCACCACGTGGTATCTGGTTTCTCTTGGGGGGTTGGAGGAACGGGAGCAGGCTTTTCAGAGAACCCGAAGACTGTTCAGTGAACTTGTTGAAAGACTGGATTATACAACCATTCTTTCCGATACTGATATGGTGCCGCAGGTCGTTAACGGGGAAGCAGTCGGCGATAGTGTCGATATAGATGAAATCAAAACGATTACCCTTCTTTCAGAGGAACTGGATAAAGAGAACTCACCTGTTCCGATAACAGATATCGAGGGAAGAACAATCGGATACCTCCATTACGGTTCCGGTGATCTGACAAAGGAACTCCTTCTGGTTCCATATATTGAACTGGGTGTATTCTTTTTACTGATTCTTCTCTTTCTTCACTTTGTCAGAATCGAAATGAAGAAGGAAAAGGAATTGTCATGGATAGGTTTTGCCAAGGAAACTGCTCATCAGATAAGCACTCCACTGTCTTCGCTTATGGGCTGGATCGAACTTCTCAGGGAGAGACCTGATGCCGGAACGGATAAAGAATTTGCTGAAGCCCTGGAGTTTATGGAGAATGATATAGTTCGATTGAGACAGATTGCCAGCAGGTACGGTCAGATAGGTAAAAAACCGAAACTTGAGAATTGCATGGTTAACCCTGTCATTCTTGACATAGTGCATTATTTCTGCGGGCGTCAGGGTTTCCTGGCTGACAACATGGAGATGGAAACCAGTCTTAAATCGCAGTACACTGTTGAACTGAATGTAATTCTCTTCAGCTGGGTAATAGAGAATCTTTTGAAAAATTCAATTGCTTCCCTGAAAGACACCCGTAACGGAATAGTCAGGATAAGCACCAGAGATATACAGGAAGGACAGGGGCTGGTAGAAGTGGAAATAGCCGATAACGGTAAGGGAATTCCGTTCAATGATCAGAAAAAAGTCTTCAAGGCGGGATTCAGTACCCGGCGGGGCGGATGGGGACTGGGCCTTTCTCTCAGTAAACGTATTGTAGAGCAGTACCATGGAGGAACACTTCGTTTGAAAGCCAGCTCACCTGATAAAGGAACAACTTTTTTAATAAGGCTTCCCGCATCACTGGAGGATATTGAATGATCACTGTTCTCTGGGTTGATGATGAGATTCACCACCTGACAAGTCATATCAGGTTTCTGGAGAGACACGAATATGCAGTACTGACGGCACGCAGCGGTCAGCAGGCTCTTGATATACTGAGTTCGAACCAGATCGACATTGTCCTGATGGACCAGATGATGGTTGGCATGGATGGTATGGAAACCGTATCGAGCATCCGGAAAAGTTATCACGCGCTCCCGATTGTAATGGTCACGCAAAGCGAGGAAGAAGAACTGATGGATAATGCTCTTGCGGGAGATGTCGATGATTATCTGACAAAGCCTGTTAATCCAAGCCAGGTTCTTCTGGTTATCAAAAGGCTGCTGATGGGAAGACGCCTGAAAACAAGGAGAGCAGCGAAAGAAATTCTGGACCAGACAAACATGGTTCTTGAAATGCGAAGTCAAGAGATGGACTGGCAGAAATGGGTGAATATTTACCGTTCATGGATTGAGAAGGATGTTGCTTCGGAAGGTTCTCTTGCCGATGAAATGCAGAGTATGGAGAAGAACAGGTTCAGTGATATAGAGCTTGATTTTTCGAAACACGTTGAACTAAAATACCCCGATTGGATATCCGGGACAGGACCGGATTCACCTTTAATGTCACACAATTATCTTGACAGGGTT
This sequence comes from uncultured bacterium, assembly GCA_964582075.1. Lineage (GTDB taxonomy): Bacteria > Fermentibacterota > Fermentibacteria > Fermentibacterales > JCC-6 > Aegiribacteria. The sequence continues at coordinate 22,379 of CAZOQQ010000007.1, forward strand.
GTAGTTCCGCTCATGAATACTTCCCACGAACTGGTCATGATGGTGATCGACTGTATGAGATACGATCAGTGGCTTGTGATGGCGACTGTTCTCGAGAAATGGTTTCATATTGAAACCAATTTCATGCTTACAGTGCTTCCCTCCGCTACACCCTACAGTAGAAATTCCATTTTCGCTGGTCTCCTGCCGCGTGATATATGGAGATTTCACAGGCATAAATGGAACGAGAACTACGGTGAAGCCGGACTGAACCAGCACGAGGAGTATTTCCTCACCGAAGCTTTAAGAAGGCTGGGACAGGGCAGGAACATTCAACCGGAATACATGAAGATTAGCAACAGGAGAGAAGGAGAATCGCTTATACATTCCCTGTCCCGATCTCTTCAGAACGGATTTCTGGCAGTAGTGATTAATTACATCGATCATCTGACGCACGGTCGATCGGAGCTGGATCTGATAAGGGACCTGGCGCCTGATGTTTCCAGTTTCAGGAAACTTGCCGAAACATGGTTCAAATCCTCATTCCTGAAGGATCTCTTCCACACACTCGCGGCAAGGGGTGCTACCGTTGTAATAACAAGTGATCATGGTTCCGTTTTAACTTCCAGGGAGACAAGAATAAACGGCAGGGGAGTATCCGGCAGTCTCAGGTTCCGATTCGGAAACTCCCTTACAGCAAATCCCAAAACGGTTATTTCAGTTGAAAAGCCCGCCGAATGGGGTTTGCCGGATGACAGACCGTCAAAGAAATATCTTTTCGCAAGGCACGATTATTTCATGATGTTCCAGAATGTACCCAGGGAGGAGATGTACAAATTCAAAAATACGTTCCAGCATGGCGGGGTATCACTTGAGGAGATGATTGTTCCCAGTATAGTTCTGAAGCCCAAGAACACGGTATGATGAATCAGGCCGCTCTCGAAGAGCTGGCGAGGAAGATAGCCCGCACTGTTACTCCCGGAAGCAAACTGTTTCTTTCGGGTGATCTTGGCGCGGGAAAATCCGTGTTCGCACGCGCAGTTTTAAGGGAACTTGGAGTAACGGGCAGCATTCCGAGTCCAAGTTTTATTGTAGATGCCGTTTACAGATCCTCGGGTCTGGAAATTCATCATATTGACCTGTACAGGCTTGAGGGAAATACGGAGGAGATGGAATTCTACGGGATTTACGAAGTACTTGAAAGTGATGCCGTTGTAATTGTGGAATGGGCTGAACGCCTGGATACAGATACGCTTTCGAAAGGGATATTCGTGAATATCAGTTTCACCGGTGATTCAATGATGAGGAAGGTGATTGTGGATGACAGGGGTATGGCTGGGAATTGAAACAACAACCTCCACGGGCGGAGCCGCTTTGGTCAGAGACGGAATGCTTCTGGCAGAGGAGTATTTTCCGATCAATAAAACACATTCGGAGAAAATTCTTCCAGGTATATCCAGACTTTTAAAAGAGGCCGATATGGAAGCTGAAGAGATAGCGGGAATTGCCGTATCAGCCGGTCCCGGGTCCTATACGGGAATCCGTATCGGAATCGCGACTGCCAATGGGTTGTCCGCTGGATGGGGTATCGGCGCGGTCGGAGTGGAAACATTGAGAGTACTCGCAGCATCGGTTACATCGGATCATCCCGTATTATCGTGTATCAGGGCAAGAAATAATGAGGTATTTGCAGCAATTTACGAAAGCAGCTCCCATGAAGCTTATGCGATTGTTCCTCCCGGTGTTTACATCGCTTCAGCCATCGAACGGAAAATATCGGAACTCGATAAGTTGACGGCTGTAGGCAGCGGAAAACACATGATTGCATTTCCCGGAGATGTATTGGTAACGCCCGCGCTATGGGATACACCAAGGCCGTCAATTGTCGCATTGATAGGTTCCATGAAGGTGGAATCACAGGGTTCCGATAAGTATCCCGTTCCCGTATATCTGCGTGGGTTCAACGAGAAGGCAAACAGTCATGTTCCATGAGGTTCGTCCTGCATTCTCGCGGGATATTCCAGGAATCATGGATATTGAACGGAGTTCTTTTGCATTTCCATGGGACATTGAAACTATTGCTGCGTGTGTGGAGTCTCCTTCCTACCGAACCTGGGTTTCAAGGAATAAAGGAAAAGTCACAGGATACATTACAGCGGAACTGGATGCAGGGACCCTTCATATCTTGAACCTCGCGGTTCGCGATGTATTCAGAAATCAGGGTATAGCTATGGATCTTCTCAGAAATACCGAGCACTGGGGGCAACGACTCGGTGCCACGATTTCGTACCTTGAGGTTAGAGAAAGCGCTTTGCCCGCCCTGTCTCTTTATTTCAAAACAGGTTACGCTGAAACCCGTAAGATAGAAAACTACTACCCCGATGGGGAAAGCGGCCTGGAGTTAAAAAAACAGCTTCATCATAATGTTGTTTCATCGGTTATCGCGGAGAAAATTGTCAGCAGGTGTCGCACTGTACCTTCCGTTGGAGTTGTACTCGGTTCCGGACTGTCATGGCTTGCCGATGAATTTGAAACCGCCTGTGAATTCACTTATGAAGAATTACTTGGAGATTCAGCGCCAGAAATTCCGGGACACCCCGGAAAGCTGATTTTCAGCGGTTGCGGCCGTTTTGATTTCATGCTGGGAAGGCGGCATTATTACCAGGGATATTCAGGAGATGAAATATCGATGCTTCCCGGGGTGCTTGCGGATCTGGGTGTTTCGATATGGATTCTTACAACATCGTCGGGAGCTGTTGATCCCGGACTTCGGCCAGGTGATTCAGTTCTTTTCACTGATCATGCGAATTTCAGTGGATGTGTACCGAAAAGTGATGTTGGAAGGATAAGAAGATCGGCATATTCCTCGATGCTTGCACGGGTAGCGGAGAAAGCCGCAATCGAAAGCGGTACCACGCTGAAAAAGGGAGTATTCGCGTGTGTTTCCGGCCCTGCTTACGAAACATCCGCTGAGATAGAATATCTCAGAAACAAGGGTTTTTCAACCGTATCCATGTCTACGGTACCTACAGCTCTTCTGCTTTCTTCACGGGGGTTCGAAGTTGCGGCCGTATCACTTGTGACAAATGCCGTAACTCCCGGAGCGGTGCTGGATCATAGCGAAGTGCTTTCTTCACAGGAGAAAATAAGAGAAATGCAGGGAGCATTTCTTTCATCCTTTATAACGAAAGCTGTTTCAATTGAACTACAGTGATGTGGAAAAGTACCTTTTCAGCAGGAGAAGGATGGGGATGAAATTCGGTCTTGGCCGGGTTAGAAAACTCATGCTGGATGCTGGCAACCCTCAAAAAACTTTCAGAACGGTTCATGTTGTAGGCTCCAACGGGAAAGGCAGCACAACAGCCCTGTTATCGGAGATACTTACGCATATGGAGTTTCGAACCGGAAGAATAACCTCTCCGCATCTCCTGCACTACCGGGAAAGGACCGCTGTTGATCACAGATGGATACCGGAAGAGGAAGTGGTGAGATTCGTTGAACTCTTCCGAGACAGAATAGAGGAGTACAGCGCCACTTTTTTCGAGATAACAACTGTAATGTCTGCCTGGTATTTCATGAACCGCGGAGTCGACATCGTCGTAGCCGAAGCCGGTCTGGGAGGAAGGCTTGACGCGACAAGGCTGCTTGATGGTGAATGTACTGTTTTTACCGGGGTCGAGATTGAGCACAGAAGGATTCTGGGTCCCACCGAATCCGCCATAACCGCGGAAAAAATAGCTATCTCGCGAAAGAATTCCGCGCTTATCGCGTACAGACAGAAATCAGAGGTCGAAAAAGTAATCGAAGATGCGATCAGGCTGAAGAACCTGGTTCGCGTAATCCCTGAACCCGCGAAAGAAGCTTCTTTATCCGGAGATCATCAGAAGCGTAACGCGGGTCTGGCTATTTCAGCAGCTCTTCAAATAACCGGTAACGATATGGATTCAGTCATGTGTGCTTACGAAAAAGCCTGCGCTACATTAAAATGGGCGGGTCGCGTCGATTTACGGGAAGGTTCTCCATCCATTCTGTTTGACGTTGCGCACAACCCGGGTTCCATTTCTTTCCTTGTGAAATATCTGAAGAAAAACCAGCAGCTTCCCGTGCCGGCGGTTGTAGGTTTTCTCAAGGATAAATTCTGGCGTGAAATGACACATCAGCTAAAAGGAATTATCAGTCCGGTGGTAACCACAACACCCTTGAACGAGAGGTATCTGCCCGCTGAAACTCTTCGTGAAGAATTCAAGAGAAACGGTGTTGATGCTTTCCGGGAGGATGATATCGGTATGGCGATGAAAAAGGGCAGGTCACTTGCGAAGGATCTACTGGTTGTAACAGGCTCTTTCTTTGTTGTCGGTGAAGCGATGATCAGGGCATGGGAAAATGACTGGATAGAGAAACCGGGCGAGGAAGAGGAACAGAACCAGCTGTTTTCGGATACCGGAGATGTTGACAGTTCCGATGTATAAGTAATATTCCTTATACGATTAATCATACAATACAGCGGAGGAGATATTCAAATGACGGAAAAGACAGCAACCATTCCCGAAAAGACCGGTCACAAGTCGGATTCAGAGGGCGCAGCACCATTTACAATAATTAACTACATCCTGTTTGCCGCAGGACTGCTTGATATCATTATCGGCTGGTTTCTTCTGCGTGGAGGGCACATTACTATCGCCCCCGTAATGCTGATCGCGGGTTACTGCGTTATCATCCCTCTTGCCATTATGTTCAGAAGCAGGCATCCTGAAAAAGGTTAGAGTGAAGTACATATTCGCTGTCATCGCGCTCTCCATGTTTCTCGCCTGTGGTGAAAGCAACGAGCAGGTATCACTGCCCGCCCCCGCTCCGCTGATTGAGATTGATACAGCATTCGTTAACGTTACCGGAGGGATTTTCATTACACCCGCCGGTGATACCGTGGAAATATCGAATTTTCGACTGGGAAGATATGAAGTCACCAACAGGCTTTACTATTACATGGCAGGGGAAAAAAATATTGAGCTGCCTCCCGATCCTGAATTCCCAGGGATGGAACGTTACATTTTTGAATACCCCGATTATCCTGCAGTAAACGTAAGTATGAAAGAAGCTGTACTGGCAGCGACAGTACTTGGAGGAAGGCTTCCAACGAAGTATGAGTGGGAATATGCGGCTTCACTTGATGTTTCGGGAGATATCGCGGGACAGTACCCGTGGGGTCATCTCGCACCAGATGACGCGGAGTATCCATTGAACTACCTCGCGGGAGATGAGTGGGAAACCAGGGGACTGGACGGCTATCTCTGGACA
>CAZOQQ010000008.1:0-7528 GCA_964582075.1 uncultured bacterium
ATATCTGCTCATCCGATCTTTCTGATTTCCACTAACGGGGGATAATCCAGAGAGGGACCCGGTTCTGATGGATTGATTAAGGTTTCTCGGGAATCTCAGGCTTATTGAACAGATATCAGGATATTCAGTAAAGCACTTTACTGCATTGCTATACTTAGTGCTGAAGCTTCATATTCATCCAGCGAGCTTCTGCAGCCTGCTCCAGTTCATTTTGATTTTCTGAACCATCACGGATTTTCTGAAAAAAACAACTTTTTCTGTTCTACAGCGGTTGCAAAAACAGGTTAATTTGGTATCGTTCTTCTTCAGGGAGTTGTCTGCACGGGAAATCAAGTACAGTAATTCTCCTTCCTGAACAAAGAGTTTCGCTGCATCGAAAGTGATTTTAGATTTTACGAAAAGGTGTCAAATGAGAATTCTAATAGCTTCTTCCAGTACAATACCAGGTTATTCCGGGGGTTGGACAACAACTCTGGATATGTTGGGAGACAGGCATGAAGCCATGTATCTTATAGTTGAAACTCAGCCTGGAATTCACAGTATGGAAGGAGTTGAATATTTAGGGCTCGGGTTGGCAAAAAAAAGAAAATTCGTCCCTCCTGTCAGATTGATTCTGTTGCTAAGGAAAGTTATTTCACCACTTGCCCTGAAATGGACTTTCAGAAGGTTCAACGCGGATTTTGTCCTTTGCCTGGATGAGGATATAGGTTTCTCAGCTAAAAAAACCGGATTACCATACGCTATGAGATTTCATACCAGAATTGATCCGGGGGTCAACAACAAAAAGATAGAAGGTTTGCTCAAAGGGGCTCTTTTCTCTACCGTGTGCCATGGAGCGTCGATTCCCGGGGTTGAGGAAATTTTACATAACCAGGACCTTTCACGTTTTAATTACGCTCCGGCAGTAAAACCGGAGAGAGTACTGCTTCTTACCTGCATAAATGATATTCACGAACCCGACCTTTTCGTGGAGGGGATATCCCTTTCGAAAAGCTTAAGAGGTGATATTATCGGAACGGGTCCCGCAAAAAAAAGAATTGAAAAAGTCTGCAGACAGACCGGAGGAAGAGTTCGGGTACTGGATCCCGTCCCAAGGCTGAAGTTAGGACAGTTATCGGGTCAATATCAGATAGGTGTTGCAACTTTGAAGAGTTATGCTAAATCTGTATACCAGATGAAGGTTAACATGTACCTTGCCTGCGGTATGCATACTGTCGTTAAACCCTTTACCCATATTGCCAAAGAGGCTCCGGAACTTGTTGATATTTTCTCCACTCCGCGAGAGCTTGCAGACAGACTTGACGAAATTACGGGAAGATGGAGGGAACTTGAGGAGAGAAGAAAGAAAGCAAGAGAATGGGTAATGGAAAATTATTCCGTGGAAAAACCAAGAGCGAAATTTGAAAAGATTCTCAAACACACTTTTCCGAATTATCGATAGAGGTTTTCTTCAAAGACCGGAGTTCGAGCAAATCAAACTTTCAGCGGGTAAGTGTCGTTAATCAACAGCTTTATGATAAACCTTCATAGTTTCCAGCGCGGTTTTATTCCAGGAGAATTGTTTTACTCTGTTTAACCCCATTTCCGACAGTTTCATTCTTAAGTTCGCGCAGGTTGCAATCTCGCGAATTCCATCGGTAATTGATTTGACAGAAAGAGGATCTATAAGACGGGCTGCTTTTCCGGCAATCTCCGGCATTGAGGAAACATTCGAGGTTATTACCGGGGTTCCGCAGGCCATTGCCTCCAGTACAGGAATACCGAAGCCCTCAAGTATGGACGGGTACACAAGAAACTCCGCAAGGGAAAGCAGTGCGGGTAAGTGTTTGTCTTCAACATATCCCAACAAGTGTATTCGATCTCTGTTGGGATGTTCGGATATCAGATTAAGCAGTTTTTCGTACTTCCACCCCAATCCTCCGGTAATCACAAGGGAGTGCGGAATATCTGAAGAGGAAAGAGCAAACGCTTCAAGGAGTCGATCCAGATTTTTTCTTGGTTCCAGAGTGCCGAGAAAGAGCATAAAAAGAGGGGGTAAGCCGTACAGTTTTATTACGGATTCGAGGTCAGCGGTACTTGTTACACGTCTGAATTTGTATGAAACTCCCAGATGTATCACATTGATCTTAGGGGCTGTCCACGGAAAGAGTCTCTTAAGTTCCCAGGCGGTGAAAAAAGAATCCGTTATTATCTGACGGGTTTTCCGGAGGTGTGCCGGAAAAAGTCTGCCGGCTAGAACGGACCGAAAAGTATGAACTCGCGGATTCGTATAATTTGAGAGATCGTGTACGGTAATAACGCCAGGCACAGGCATTACAAAAGGCAGAGGATATACCGGATCATGAAAAAGCTGGATTCCATCTTTTTTCATCTGTACAGGCAGCCCGAGCTGGTACCATAACTGAAGATGAGAAGAGGGAAATGTCACCTGAACAATCCTGAATCTATCCGGCAGGTTAAGTTCCGACTCAATCGGGCGGTTCGTATACAGAAAGAATTCGGTGTCATCATCCAATTCAGCAAAGGCTTCCAGAAGATGCAGAATGTAGTTTGGAATCCCGGCCCTCAGAACGGTTAAAGGAGAGATTTTCATACCAATCTTCATGTATAACTCCAGCTTACGCTACATTATGAAAAACCGAACGTACACAAGCATAAATAACATAACATGACCATATTCACTATGGGCAATAAATTGAAAACTTTCTTCCAAATCTGTATACCGAAGCGGTGAAGGCGTATTTCAAAGAAAAACAGGCAGTATAAAACGCTGGTGCTGACAAGACTTCAACCTGATTGTTTAATATATATCAATCCTTGAATTGTTGTTCTTAACTGGATATCCACATATGGAAATAGCTCTACTCTCAAGGAAAGACTGTTTAATTGCGAATCGGACTGGAAGTATCTCCACTTGCTATTAATTCTACGGGGATACCCAATTATATACTAAGACTTCTAAAGGGTTTAGCTCATATTGATGCGGATAACGAGTATTTCCTCTATACGAACAAGCGGATCCCCTTTTCTCTTGGACTTCCGGAAAATTTCAAGGTCGTACTTCTAAAAAGACCTCTCCCCCGTTTTCAGCTCTGGTTTCAGATGGCTCTGCCCTATCGGCTCAAGAGAGAGAAAATCGATATCTTTCATGGTCTGTTTTCCAGATTGCCGCTTGTTCTTCCCGTGCCTGGAATTCTTACAGTTCATGATCTTTCAGGTTATAAAATGCCCCGGTTTCATAAAAGACATACTTACGTAACGAACCAGATGTTTCCAACATTTATAAAAAAGGCTTCCGGTATAATTGCCGTTTCAAAATTCACCGCGGAAGAACTTGTATCTATCTTTCCCGATGCTGCAGAAAAGACTACCGTAGTCCACGAGGCGTCTCCGCCGGAATACTCCGAGGTTACTGAGAAATCCGAACTTAACAGAGTAAGGAAGAAACTGAACCTGCCCGAATCCTTTTTTCTTTTTCTTGGTACTCTTGAGCCGCGAAAGAATCTTACAAAGCTGTTGGAAGCTTTTCAGCGGGTGTCTGATTCCATTCCCCATTCGCTTGTTATATCCGGTTCGGCAGGCTGGAAAACGAAGGAGTTCTTCAAAAGGTTAAAAACATCCGGAATAGAGGACAGAGTACACCTGACAGGCTTCGTTGATGGAAAGGATATTCCAGCTCTTCTATCACTTTCCGATGCTTTTATATATCCTTCCCTTTATGAGGGATTCGGTCTTCCGATTCTCGAAGCTATGGCCTGTGGAACACCGGTAATAACGTCGAATGTTTCCTCAATGCCGGAGATTGCCGGGGAAGCGGCATATTTAATTGATCCTCAATCTGCAGACAGCATAGCCCGGGGCATCAGTACGCTTGCTCATGATGAAGCTCGAAGAAAGCAGCTGCGTGAAAGAGGCTTAAGAAGAGCCGGTGAATTCAGCTGGGAGGAAACCGCACGGAAAACACTTCAAGTTTATCGGGAAGTTCTAAAGGATGGCGTTTGATCGGTCCCAATCAATTCCCGGATGTTCACGAATTCGGCGGTATGCGCTGGTAATGTCGTTTCAGGCGATTTTCGGGAAAATACCAGACATATTCTGAAGTTTACCTGTTATTGTATTACAAGATCGAGTATTTCGAGGGAAGCGATTCTCCATTCTTTACTGTCATCTTCCAGAAGAAAAACAACGTCTCCCTGTGATTTCCCAAGGAGCGCTTTCGCGAGCGGGGCCATGTAATTAATCCGACCGTTTTCAGGATCGGCATCCAGTGGTCCGACCACATCGAGAATCTGAACCTTCTCTGAACCACCGTTCTCCTGAAGCTGTATCCTGATACCGGGAGACACCCTGTCGGCGGAAATCTCATCCACGGGATATACACGGTATCGTTGCAGTTCCTTTGTCCACCTGTTCAGCCGGTCAAGCAGAAGGTCTCTTCTCTCTATTGCCGCCGCGTACTCCGCGTTTTCAGACAGATCACCGTGTGAAGCCGCTTCTCCGATGGCTTCGGCTGCGGCAGGAATTTCAATCTGCTTCAATTTCAAAGTATCCAGTTTCCGTTGTTCAATGCCTTTTCTGCTTGAGAAAATAGCACCGGTTTCCCAGAAATACTTCTTTACCGACTTCCGTACGGTCGTATTCTTCCTTAGTGACAGATTTCTTCCCAGGAGAAGACATAGTCCTTCGTTCTGAGCGGTTGCGCTGGTCATGAAATTATCAAGATAATTACTGAGTTTCCTCGAATCAATTGAATCCAGATAACTGATGAGTTTCTGCTTAAGAGAACCAAGCAAAAGGCGAATTACCTTTTTCTGTGTGTCAGCGGTGGAAAATATAAGATTATCCAGAAAAAGACTCATCTGGTTTTCTCCCTTGCCATCATCCTGTTTTTCTTCATGCGAAGCAAGAAAAGAAAGAGCCCACAAAAATCTGTCGGTTTCCGAAGGCTTGGACAGGTAATCGCCTATACATTCCGAAAGAAGGTCGGGATCTGAGACTTGAAGGATGGAAACAGCGTACTCCCAGAGTGTACGCCGGAGTACTGACAGTAGTCTTATCTTCTCCTTTCTTTCAATACTCCCCGAAAAAAAGAGGCTGAGCCAGGTTTTTCTGCATGACTGTGAATGAATTTCTCCAAGTGCTCGTTCGCCTCTTGCCGCGGTTGTTTCAAGACAATCGGGAAAGAGTTCTGTGAATTCTTCCGAGGTTCCCCTGTTGGTAAGAATCCAGCACAGTTCGAACATGGATCCCGTTTCGGGACTTTTAATATTCTGTAAATCCGAAAGCAGGGTGGGCAAACCGTCAGGAAAAGATTTTCCTCGTGATTTGAGAAGAGACAGTATTCGTGTAACCTTTTCCGATAGAGATTCTTTTTTCCTGTTAATTATACTTTTTACCTGATCAAGGATTTCAACATTTTCATCCAGTAATACTATGCGATTGCCAAGGTCGGCAAATCCCTCTGTCCCGGTAACGGCTTTTTTGAGAATTTTCCAGGCTTCACTATCGGTGAATTCGGAGTCGACAAAGAAGGGGTGTATATCCGGAAGGGAAAACTCTTTAGAGTTAATAAGCGGATCATCAAAAAGCTTTTTGAGAAAAAGAGAAGTGGATTCGGTAAAAAGTGAAGAAAACTCATCCGGTTTTATCCAGGACAAAACCGAAAGAGAATCCGGAGGAAGCGGTACGGTAGTTTCAATCACTACATCCAGCTTCATGTAATGGTCAACAGCCTTCTGGAAATCAATCGCTACATGTGTTCGGCTGAGTTTCATTATCTGGCCGACACCGAAAGTATCATGGTAAAGATAGCCTTTTTCCCTGTATTGCATCAGCGAAGTAAACTTAAGCCATGATAATTGCACATCCGCATTTTTCTTCGTAAGACCGCTCAGTTTAAGAAAGTACTCAAGAGGTCGAAACATCAGGTTTTCATCACGGACAGTTTCAATAAGAGCTTTTCTCAAAGGTTCTGATTCGTGGAAAAGTTGAGCCGCTTTAACCAGAAAATCGAAGAAACCGTTTTCCTCTTCGTCCTCTTTCTCGGTGACAGTCAATTCGAGGAGTTCCGAGGCAAGTTTATCCTCTCCATTATTGAAAAGAATCACGAATACATCTATCATCTCATCGTAAGGCGCATCTCCATCAAGGATTTCAATCCACAGGTCAGTCAGGGCATCGTATTTGCAAACCCTTGCAAGTTCGGATAATTTAGGCAATCTTTCTCCTATCTGTGAAATCATAATATACTCTGGAAAGATTGTTTCGTGAAATGGCAGGAGGATATTTTGGATAAAAAGTCCAGCAGAAAAATCAACAGGCGGGAGTTCTTTGAAAAAGCCGGTAAATTCGGAGGAGCGATTTTTCTCTCATCCTTTGCCGGAAAGGCTTTTGCCGGGGAATGGGAACAGGGAATGGAAGAATTATGGACGGGAGGAACATTCAGGCAGGACACTGTTGATGCTTCCATGGAAGCGGATGGAATGGTCCGGGCTTTTATTGACGGCAGGTGGGAAGAATTTCGGACGATCCGTTTACCGCAATCATTTATGGATTGGAATTTGTCCAGACGTCTTGAAACTCTGCAGAACATATCCCTGTTGTTCAGCGGAGAAGGGGGATCACCTCCTTCCCTTGCGGGACCTCATAACGCCGCGTTTGCGACCTGGGGAGGCAGACGAGTGGACAGCAGACTCGAGATTAACAATGCCTTTAAAGGTGTAGGATTGTGCCCGAAAAGAGACATAATCAAGAATTTGATTACAACGATGGATGAGATGAATTCCTCTGACATGGGCAGTAAAATGCAATACCTTACTGAACTTTATTCGGACGCGGATAACTTTGATCTGTCAAAAATAATCTCACTGGAGCTTTACAGCACTCCGGAATTTGAGACCCACACTTTTATTAACCTTATGGAACGTCCGACGACATCCCTGGTGTTTCTGGATGACAAATCATATGAAGTGAGGGGTATTGGCCAGCTCGTCGCTCCGGACGACACACGCGCAGGGGAATATCCGGTTGATATTGTAGAATATACAAACAAGGCGCACTCATTCTTTCACGGAGATTTTCCCAGAAAGTTCCCCGGCATTCTGGTTCATGTGACTTCTGTTTTCGATAACACCCCCGGAACCGGACGAGGAGTAAGGGTTGCTCCGCCGCTCGTATAGGAACTGACATACAGTTGAATGCAGTAAGACTTACCGACGGAACCATCCCCGCAATTTATTTTGTTGATCTTGACGGTACACTTCTGACAACATCGTCCGAAAAGTTCTTCATAAAACATCTCATCCGCCGGAAGATACTTTCTCCAGTTGTTTTTGCCGGATTTCTTCTGCAATACCTTCTTCACCCTGTCCGAACAGTCAGGGAAGGCAAAGGATGGAACAGGAGCTACCTCAAAGGAATGTCTCCTGACGTTGCCAGGCGTGAAGCGACTGTCTGTGCCGGCAAATTAGTAAAAAACAATATTCGTCACTGGACACTGCAATCGATGCTCGAACTCCGTGGATCCGGG
>CAZOQQ010000008.1:7628-17062 GCA_964582075.1 uncultured bacterium
GTCAACTGGGCTTGCCATGGCGGGAAATTCCTTTTGACAAAGAGATGATCAGCCTCCTGAGAAAAGCCCCAAGTGGATTCGGGAAGAATCTTAACCCATGTATAGATTGTCATGCCGGTATGTTCCGGGCTCTTGGAAAATTAGCTCGAAAAGAGGAATTCGACATCGTTTTCACGGGAGAAGTCGTAGGACAGCGGCCAATGTCGCAGAACAGAAATTCTCTAAACAGGGTTGCACGCCTGTCCGGTACAGGGGATATTCTGCTGAGACCTCTTTCGGCTAAACTTCTGAGAGTCACGATTCCTGAAATGAAGGGTCTTGTTGACAGGGAAAGGCTTCTGGATCTTTCCGGACGAAGCAGAAAGCCCCAGATGAAACTTGCTGAGGAATACGGAATTCTATACCAGAATCCCGGCGGAGGATGCCTTCTGACTGATCCTAATTATTGCGGCAGGTTGAAAATTCTCATGGAAATTCCCGGGCTGCTTACCCCCCGTAATGCAAGGATGATAAAACACGGTAGAATGTTCAGACTTTCAGAAGATACTATCTGCCTGGTAGGGCGGTCGCAAAAGGATAATGAGATTCTGGAATCTCTGGTAGAGGAAGAAACTGTTTACGCGCTGGAAGACAGGCCGGGACCTACCGGGATCATTATAGGTAACCCTGAAAAGCTTCCAGAGCTTATTCGTCTGGTTAAGAAATATGCAGGAGTAAGTTCCGGCAACATTACTTTGTAATTCCCTGTGCAACGAACTTGACATTCAAGGAAAATTTTATATTAATCCTCCTCTATTCAATCGAAAGGCACTATTATGACTAAAAGGCTTTTTCAGTAACGAAGGTTCCCGCTCCACCCAGGAGCATACCATAATCAGTTGTAAAAGTTATTGATTCCGGAACAACCCGGATTTTTAGGAATAGTAAGATGCATTTTGATGATATAGCAGATGATTCTTCGATCGGGAAAACCTCGACTTTCAATGTTTTCAAAAAGATATACCCTTTTATTAAACCGCATAAAAAAGCATTTGCATTCGCGGCTTTACTGCTTTTTTTATCGGTAGCCGGAGAACTTGTCGGACCTCTTATTCTCAGAACGGTGATCGATACAGCGATTCCCCGAAAATCGTCTGGCGGTATTGTAATGTACTCACTTCTTTTTGCCGGTACATTCTCATTTGCAATGGTCATGTCCTATCTGCAGGTGATAATTACTACCAGAGTGGGTCTTTCCGTAGTGAGGGACCTGAAAGAAAAAGTTTTCCGTCATATGCTTTCTCTCTCTCTTTCTTTTTTTGACAGGAATCCTACAGGAAAACTCATGGCAAGGGTTGAAAGCGACTCGGAACGGGTGCGGATGTTATTCAGCGAAGTTTCGATGGCATTGCTAAGAAACATGGCAATGGTTTTTGGTACTCTTGGCATAATGCTTGTCGCGGATGCAAAAATCACAATATGGATAATAATTCTGTTAATACCCATAACATTGATGACTGTACCTGTGCTGAAGAAGATGCGGAAGCTGTACAGAAAAGTCAGATCGGCTTATGCGGGAATATCCGGAATCATAGCTGAATACATCAGATCGGTTCCCGTGTTACGGGTATACGGCGCAACGGGCATGGCAATTTCAAGGATTCATAAAGAGGGGGAAAATTTCCTGAGCCGGGAAGTGAAAGCTTACTTCTGGGAGTACGGGTTCTGGAGTTTCCTCGGCAGCTGCGAAATTCTGGCGGTGATTGTAATTCTTCTTTCCGGAAGGGCTGGAGTTGTCTCCGGTGCCGTAAGCATAGGGACAGTAGTCATGTTCGTTGAATACACACGAAGGCTTTTCGGACCGGTTGTAATGTTCTCAGAAACATTGAACATGGTTCAACGGGCTGCGGCCTCTGCCGAAAGACTGTTTGACATTCTCGCAACGGAAACGCTCACTCCGGACGGACATCTTGATGAAAGTGAATTTCCTGTAGACTGGAAGGAAATAAGCTTCGATAAAATCTGGTTCAGGTATTCGGATGGTCCATGGGTACTGAAGGATATCTGTTTTACTATTTCAAGAGGAAGCCTGGTGGCGCTGGTCGGGTCAAGTGGAGGAGGAAAAAGCACTATTGTAAGCCTGCTGATGAGATTCTACGAACCAACAAAAGGCAAAATCACCATCGACGGGATAGATATCAGGGATTTCCGCCTTGGTGTATGGAGAAAACATCTTGGACTTGTACTGCAGAATGTGAACCTGTTTTCGGGATCTCTGTCCGAGAACCTGACTGTTTTCAGGAAAGGAATAAGCGAGTCCAGTCAGAAGAGGGCCCTTGGAAGTATAGAAGCTGAAGACATTCTGGAAATAATCCCCGGAGGACTCGATGGAAAAATCAGTGAAGGCGGCATGAACCTTTCAATGGGACAGAGACAACTCATCAATTATGCGAGAGCCGTGCTGAAAAAACCTGACATACTGGTACTCGATGAAGCCACTTCATCGGTTGATCCCGGAACAGAGAGGCGAATACAAAGATCAACGGACCTGCTTATCAGGGACAGAAGCGCACTTGTAGTTGCTCATCGCCTGTCTACCGTAACTCATGCTTCCAATATTCTGGTTATTCAGCATGGTGTCATTGCGGAAGAGGGAACACACGAGGAGCTGCTTGGCAAAGACGGAATCTATGCCGGGTTGTGCCGTCTTCAGCTGCAGGGCGGTGTATATGCCTGAGTATAAAAATTACCTGAGATGGATCATGGAATTCTGGAAACCCCATAAAAAGCATCTGGTTATTCTGGTGTTGTTCACCCTCGTATCCAGCGCAGTGGCGCTGAGCTTCCCTCTGGTTTTCAGGTACCTCCTCGACCATGTTCAAACGGTTCTAGGAGATACGGGCAGCGGTAACGAGTTTCGTGATATCCTGTTAATCCTTTTGGCGCTTGCGTTTGCAAGATTCATATCCGGGCTTTATCCCGGTGCCAGAGCCTGGTTGAACAGCAAAATTGGCCTTGATATAAGGGATACCGTCTTCAAAAATCTGATGAAAAAGGATTACAGATTCTGGAATGCTTTCAGACCGGGAGATCTTACAACCAGGCTTTCAGATGATATCGTGGATTATCCCCGTATTGCGTGGTTCAGCTGTTCCGGGGTTTTCCGGGCGATTGAATCATCGTCAAGGCTTGTATTCTGTCTTGGCGTGATGTTCTTCATGAGCTGGGAATTATCACTTATAGCTCTGATCCCTCTCCCTTTAATGCTTCTGATATTTGTGAAGGTTGAAAACAAACTCGGGAAGAGAGTCGAGGCAAGCAGAAAAGCTACAAGCCATACAGGTGACCTGCTGGACAGTACTTTTGCAGGAATACCAATAATAAAGGCGTACAACGCTGAGGATGATCAGGCAGAAAGACTTCATCGTCTTCTCAGTGAAAGACTGGATATAGATATGTCCATAACAAGGCTTGTTATGCTTCTTCACGGGATATACAGCGTTTTGGCGCAAGTAGGAAAAGTTACCGTCATTTTCGTCGGCGGACTTTTCGTAATATGGAACCGTATCGGTATCGGTGAATTCTACGCTTTTTATGTTTATCTGGATATGCTGCTTGCCCCTATGATAGATATTCCAAACCTGTTCATATCTTCCAGACAGGCTTTCGCGTCAATAGACAGGGAAAAGGAGATTCTGAACTTTCCCGACGCACCTCCAAGAAAGGGAACCAGGGGTATAGACGCTATTTCGAATCTGAAAATGGAATCAGCGGGTTTTTATTATCCGGGAACAGAAAAAGGTGTTACCGACCTGAATTTCGAACTCGAAAGCCACGGAATATTCGCGCTGGTAGGAGAAATTGGCAGTGGAAAATCCACAATACTGAAAATGCTCACGGGACAGCTACCGTGTTCCCATGGAAGAATTCTGTTTAATGGAATTGATTTGAGGGAATTGTCCGAAGAATGCATGATCACACAAACCGGTTACGTTCCTCAGGAATCCGTTCTGTTCAGCCAGTCGATTGGTGATAATGTAAAGCTTGCCAGAGAGATATCTGATGAGGCTGTTGCTGATTCTCTGCAAATTGCGGGACTTGATAAAACAGAACTTGACGCAGGTCTTGAGAAAGTGCTTGGCCAGAGTGGTGTCGGTGTAAGTGGAGGTCAGAAACAGAGAATCGCGATTGCTCGCGCTCTTGCCGCAAAACCATCCCTGTTCCTTTTTGATGACTGTACGGCAGGACTGGACGCTGAAAAGGAGGAAGCATTCTGGAAAGAAATTTCGGAGGCGAGGAAGGATGCTATTATTCTTGTAGTATCCCACAGGCAGGCGACTATCAGAAAGAGCAGGAAGGTTATTTTTGTGCATGAAGGAAAACTGGAAGCATTCGACACGCATGAAAATCTCATAAGAGATAACAGGTTATATCGTCTTGTTCTTGCAGCCGAGATGGAATAATGTACACGCCGGGATACCTCAGAATGCTTGGCAAAGGAAACCTGAACTCCAGAATAGAAAAGCTTCATGAACTGTTAAAAAAATGTGTTCTCTGCGGACGAAAATGCGAAGTGAATCGCCTTGCCGGCGAAAGAGGCTACTGTGAAGCCGGGAAAACCCTTGAAATAGCTTCCTCTATTGTTCATGAAGGAGAAGAACCCGTTCTTACGGGAAGTTACGGAGTAGGGAACATCTTTCTCGGCAGATGCAATATGAGATGTATTTTCTGCCAGAACCATTCTATCAGCCAGCCAGGGAACCGCGCGATTGCGGATTGGAAAAGCTCGCCGGCTGCCATGGCGGAGATACTGCTACGTTTTCAAAAGAAGGGTTGCCCGACAGTCGGTTTCGTATCTCCAACTCATTTCGCACCACAGATATTTGAAGCCCTTAGCCTGGCTGCGGAGAAAGGCTTCAATTTGCCGGTCATTTACAACACTAACGGGTACGATTCCATGGAACTTCTTACCCTGCTTGATGGGCTGGTGGATATATATCTTCCGGATTTCAAGTACTGGGTAACTGAGAATGCAGAAACGTACTCCGATACCTCTGACTACCCTGAAACCGCGATGAACTCCATCCGGGAAATGTACAGACAGGTGGGGACACTCCGGACTAATCGGGAGGGAACAGCGGAGAAAGGACTGATTGTAAGACTTCTGGTATTACCCGGAGGAATATCCGGAACAAAGAGTGTTCTGGAATTCATTGCAGACGAACTGGGAACAGATGTTTTTATAAGTCTGATGTCCCAGTATTACCCTGCCCATAACGCACGTTTTCATCCTTTGCTTGCAAGGAAGCTGAGAGCAGAGGAATATTCAGAAGCGGCAAGTATGCTCAAGAAACTGGGGTTTGAAAACGGATGGGTTCAGGACCCGGTCACGTCTCCGGACAGCTATCGACCGGATATTGATTTTGAATTTTAATTGATTCTACTCTAATAATATGCTTATTGACTAGTGAAGTTAATATTATATTGATGAAATGTAAGTAATATCACCCATAAGTTGAAGAAGTTTGGTCCGTCCCCAAAAGTTCGTCCCCAAAAGTTGAGCTACCGCAAGGGGTACATTATCTGCGGCCATTATTGCCGAAACAACCGCTATGCCGTCGGCGCCCGCCTTCCACACAGTATCAGCGTTTGAAGCGTTTATCCCACCGATGGCTATAAGAGGCAGGGGAGAAGCGTTCTTCAATTCAGCTATGGCTTCGGTGCCAAGAGGTTCTCCGATATCCGTCTTTGTATCCGTTGGGAATATAAGGTTGGCTGCCAGGTAGTCAGCTCCCTCCCTCCAGGCACGCTCAGCTTCATCGGAGGTTCTGACGGAAGCTCCTATCACGATTTCCGGTCCGAGAATTTTCCTGGCAAGGTAAACGGGCATGTCATCCTGTCCGAGGTGAACCCCGTCAGAACCGATTGCAAGGGCTATATCGATTCTGTCATTTACTATGAACATGGCTTCCGTTTTTCTGCAGAGATTCTTCAGAATCTCCGCCATGTGGACGAGTTCTCTTGTTGACGCGTTCTTGTCACGAAGCTGCAGCGTTCCCACGCCCGCCTGAAGGGCGAGTCTGCAGGTTTCTTCAACTCCCCTGCTTCCACAGAGGACAGGATCCGTTACCAGGTACAGTGCGAGTCGCTGAGGGTTCAAGATATTACTTCAGCTCTGGTGTATTTTGTAATAGTCTCACAATCGAGGTTTGAAAGAGCGTCAAGAAAAAGCGGAACGAAGGTTCCGGGACCGGAGCAGGTTTCCGCAGCGTTTTCTCCTGCGATACCAAGAGCGATAAGTCCGCCCATAGCCGCGTTGAAAGGATCCTTGTCCAACGCTGTGAAACACGCGACCGAAGTAGAGGCGGAACATCCGGTTCCCGTAACCATCGCCATCATCGGATGACCGTTTTCGATTCTGCCTACGCGCTCACCATCCGTGACGAAATCGACAGCACCGGTCACCGCGATTACACAACCCGATTCTGCGGCGAACGTGGAAATAAGATCGATGCGACCCTCGACGGAATCCATTGAATCAACTCCGCGTACTTTACCATCAGCGCCGTAGAGGGCAAGTATCTCCCCTGCGTTTGCACGGATTACAGCAATGTCAAGTTCCCTTTCAATCATCCTCGCTGAAGCCGTTCTTAATCTGGTAGCGCCAGCTCCAACGGGATCGAATACAACGGGAATTCCAAGTTCATTCGCAACCCGGCCCGCCATCAGCATACTCTCGACAAGGGATGTGTCGAGGGTGCCGATGTTAAGAAGCAGCGCGCCCGCGAAGGCCGCCATTTCGGGAGATTCGTCTATGCTCGATGCCATAACGGGAGCCGCTCCAAGGCAAAGCGTAACGTTTGCCGTGAAATTCATGACTACCGTGTTGGTAATGTGGTGAATCATGGGTTTTCTGTTTCGAACTGCAGCCAGACCGTTGCAGGTGATTTCTGCGGGTTTCATGAAAACCTCCGGATTTTCTTACGCCGATATTACTCGGATCAAGTTCAAGGGGTTGAATTCTCAGGTCCGGAATTTCCGGGCCGCCCCCAATCCATGCACAAAGTTATTAGAAGATGTTTTCAGTGTCAAACCTGTGACTTGTTCGCCAAATCTTATATGATTATTTCACTTCGATACGAAGAGTTAAAATATCCACGAAAGGTAGAGCCATGACGGCAGTGTTCATAATAATTTCCGCTGTTACCATTTCCGGTACGCAGCCGGGAGATTCCTGGTCCGAGAAAGCTGATTCCGCGATGATACTTGCCCTGGACACACTGAACCTTACAAGGGAACAGCTTGATTTTGACAGGGACTGGGCAACAAAAGTGCACCTCGCGGACACAACAGTGATCAGAGCCATACAGCATATTGAGGAAATACCTGTAATTCTTGACGAGTATCTGAAAGAGTTGACCGATTACAGACTTCTGGAATCAGATAAAACGGGAAGGGAAGGACTGGCCGAAATTTTAAGATTGCTCGAAAAAGCGGATTCGCTGATTACCCTCCGCACGGACAGCCTGGGAGAGGGTGCGATTGATTCCCTGATTGCAACAATACCTGTCGCCTGGCTTAACGAGAACGATCCTCTCGACTGGAATTCGGTTATGGAGAGCTGGAATATGGAAGCGCTTCCCGAAACGGAAATGACGATGGATACGCTGGCTGCTCTATTTGAGAGGTACCGTTATGAAGAAGATATTTCTCTTGAGGACCTTGTAATTGCAGCAAAAGCTCTACGGGGAGCGCAGTGGCCCGCGGAACTTCGCGTTACTCTGCCGGGCGTTCAAGGAACCACTGCCTCGTTCTGCTTTGACGGTCCTGTCAGATGGGTCATAGGCGGAGAAGGGAATAACATATACACCGAAGACTGCCCTTTTGAACTGATAATCGATACAGGAGGCAACGATATCTACAAAGAGGGTATTGGCGGAGCAGTGGGGCCGGCAGGGAGAAGAATATCTGTTGTAATAGACCTTCAGGGGGATGATACCTATACAAGTTCCTCACCTGTAAGTCAGGGATGCGGCATTATGGGAATAGGGGGGGTGATTGACCTCAGCGGAAACGATACTTACCGCGCGGAAGACTTTTCCCAGGGAGCAGGGTTGATGGGGCTGGGATTCCTTCTTGATATGGCGGGAGATGATTTCTACCGTGGAGGTACATTCAGTCAGGGTGCCGGCTGTCTGGGGAGAGGGATATTTTACGACGGAGAAGGTGATGATTTCAGACAGGTTGATCTGTTCGGCCAGGGTTTCGGCGGACCAGGCGGTCTTGGAATCCTGGTTGATATGGAAGGCAGCGATTGTTCCCTTGCAGGGTTCAGGTACTCGCATGAACCCCTCCTGCCGGACGATAACCAGTCTATGTCACAGGGCTTCGGTATGGGATTAAGACCTCTTATTGCGGGGGGAATCGGGCTTATGGCCGACTTCGGGGAAGGTAACGATACGTACAGAGCCGAAGTATTCGCGCAGGGATGCTCGTACTTCTACAGTCTTGGAATGCTGTACGATGAATCGGGGCAGGATTCGTACCAGGCAGCACAGTACAGTCAGGGATCCGGTATTCACCTTTCGTCCGGATGTCTGTGGGATGGGGATGGAGACGACAGCTACTTCTCACGAAACGGGCCAGCCCAGGGAAGTGCTCACGATCTTTCAACGGGATTCTTACTCGATGGAGGCGGGAACGACTGGTACTGCAGCGACGGGGGACAGTCTCTCTCACTGACAAATTCCGCATCCATCTTCATTGATGTAGAGGGGAACGACACGTATTGCGTACGCGGAGGAGGGCAGGGTGAAGCCCGCTGGGCAAGAGGATCTTCAGGCGCGGCAGTTTTTATTGATCTGGCCGACAGGGATGTGTATTCGGGCTCCGGCAGCGACTCAACACGATGGATTTCAGGTGAATACGGCGTTGGTATAGATCTTCCGAATCTGACGCCTGGCGGTATCAATCCCCAGGATTCAATTGGAAATCCGGGATCTCTAGGGCTTGATTCGCTGTTTTCCATAGCTTCGGAATGGGCTGTAGGCCCAAACATTGACAGGGTAAAAGCACATCGTGAAGAAATGGCTTCACGCGGGGAAGAAGCTGTAAGGTACGTCATTGAAAACCATATGGAAACCCTCAGCGGACTTGAAAGCCGCACGATGGAAAAAGTGTTCAGCGAAAACGTTGAAATATCCATGGAACTTATGCTGGAGCTTCTGGACAGGATTGACAGTATTCCACCGAGAAACGGAGGGAATCTTGTTTATTTTCTCGGGAAGCTTGCCGACGAAAGGGCCAGGATTCCTCTTGAACAGGTACTGTCTTTTTCCGGTGACAGTATGTCAACAGGACTTACGACCGGTATTGTGAAGGCGCTTGGAACGATCGGTAATCCGGAATCACTGCCGTTCATCCTGCCGCTGGCAGAAGATTCCACCGACAGAATC
>CAZOQQ010000008.1:17072-20081 GCA_964582075.1 uncultured bacterium
GGAGGCAGCGGTTGCTATTGGAGAAATCTGTAATGCCGGAGGGATTATCACGCTCAGGGAGCTTACTGATGACCACAGCCTTGATGTAAGGTCTGCGGCGGAAAAGGCGCTGAAACTTATTTACGATAGTCTCGCGTCAGACGATTAGGACAAACGGATTTTCAGGGGATTTGACACATCACTTGAACATATTTATTTTGCTTTCATGTGGATTCGTGAATTTTAACAGAAAGGAAATTCCATGAAAAAGCTTGGACTTATGATTCTTGTAACCGGAATCGTGCTTCTTACCGGTTGCGCTGGAGACAATCCTGCTAATCCCGGAGGCACCCTTGCAGACGTAACAGGGCTTACAATAGACGCCGCTTCCGCCGGACAGAATATTGTACTCACCTGGACTGCAGTCTCAGATGTAGACGGATACTATGTTTATTTCCGCACAACCTCAACAGGAACCTGGGAGAAGGTTGGCGACGTAACAACAACCACCTATACCCATACGGCCACTTCAGCGGGATACTACGTGGTAATGGCTTACAAGGGTTCGAATACTTCAGCCAACAATTCAAACGAAGTTAACACAATACCTTCTGACGTAACCGTTACCTATACGATTTACGACAGATGGTGCCCCGCCGACAAGCCTAGCGGGTTTATCTTCGGAGAGAACTCAGGTCAAACCGGGCTGGCCAGCAGTACGGCTTTTGCCCAGGACATTTACGCCTGGGATTACGGTACCGATGGTGACACAAAGATTTACCTTGTTTCAGGCGGATGGGGAACCTATGCCAACGGTCATAGTTCCTGGATGCATGTAGGTACTAATGCCAACTATGTTGAGGAAAGAACCACAGCCAATTCTGCTGTACAAGGACCCTGGTACAGCCAGGATTTCCACGTCCTCACTTCAGATACCAGGACTTATATCAGCCTTTCAAACGGGCATTATGTTAAGATGTATAACCTGAGTATCGTTGCCAGCTCAGAAACTCCAAGAGGCACAGAGTTAAGCTTCAGTTACGAATATCAGAAAATCAATGGCGTAACAGTCTTTTCGAGCAAATAGACCTCTTTTTGAGTGAACCTGGGGAGAGCTTCCGGCTCTCCCCTTTTTGTTATGGAGGATAAAGATGAATCGATCCTGTCTGGGGTTGCTAATAGCATCAGTTACCTTGAATTCTATTGCAGGAACCGGGTTGCTCATTTCCACTTCAGCCGCTTCTCTGCCTGAGAATCTGGAAGTCACCTTGCAGGAAATATCTCAGATCGCGGACGCAAACTGGGGAATAGCCGTAATCGAATTCAAAACCGGAGAAGAGATATCCAGTAATGCCGACAGGCAGTTTATGATGCAGATTCCACACTTTCCCCTGGCGGCCATGCTTATTGAACTCTCCAATGCCGGTGAGATTTCTCTAAACGGTTTTATATCAAGAGGTGAATATTACTGGGAAAGGCTCCACTGGGCGCAGCAGGGCGGACGCGGTATGTGCATGGCGGTGATCTGGACAATTGGTTTTGGCAGGATAAACGAGTGGCTCGCTGAAAAGGGGTTTGCAGGTACGGAGATACGAGGAGTTGCCCAGGACGTCCCCAACGCTCCCGTTTATGACCCCAATTACATTTCCGCTAAGGATGCTCTGGAATACCTCAAAATCATCTACAGTAATCTCGACCAGGCCAGTGTAAGGAATATAGGTACGAATCCACCCCTTTCAGACTTTAACAGAGAAACACTGGGATTCAAGAATACTATCTACGGCTGGGTTGACATCTCCGAAGACAGCAAACTCCTGTTCCTCATCATAGATCAACCCGTAGATTCCGATCTTGGTATAGTGCTTTTAGCTGATGATATCAATGATCCTGCCGAAGTTGATCAGGGACTCAGGATATTGTACGAAGCGCTGACGGATTGATCGGGAAAGTCGATAGATGAAGTTGAAATCGAGCCTTTCGGGAAGAGGATTTATGAAAAGGGTTCCTGTATTATCGATATTTCTGATGCCTGGATGCAGCAGTCCCCGGAGGACCGGTCTTTCCATCGATGTCACCCACCCCTCTGCCGGAGGGGTGAAGGTGAAAAATGCTTAATTTACTTCTTTCAGGATTCCTGGTTACCGCTTTTCCGTTTTCTGCACTATCGATTCAGACCGGGCTGTCTTCAATACCAGCGATTGAGGAACTTCATGGGGGGGAATTCGGGGCGGCAATTATTGATCTGGAAACAGGGGACGTACTTGCCTCAACAGGAAGCGGATCTTTTCCACTGGACGATCCCGATCTTTTCATGCTGGCGTATACCGTTGAACTTATGCAGAACAACGGTATTTCTCCCGATACGATTGTAGGCAGAAACGAGACTATGGCGGAAAGATTCAGAAGAGCTTTCAACGGAAACAGGGAGGCTGCTGGAAGAGCGATGTGGACAGTGGGTCTTGAAAGTCTATCCGCATGGGTAGCCGTAAACGGAATGGAAGATACAGAACTCCATGATATTCAGCTTCAATGGGAAGGAGCTCCCCGGACAGATCCGTCCATGAGTTCCTGGAAAGATGTTGCCCATGCCCTTCGGATAATTTATTCGGGAATGAATATGCCTTCTGTAGTTGAAATTGTTGATAATCCTGATATGGGAGAAGGACCGGCATCGAAAGTTGCTGAAGGCTGGGATCTGTACGGCTGGGTCGATGCGGGAGAGCATCATAAAACTTTTGCGTTAATAGCCCTTTCTCCGGAGGGAAGAAAGCTGGGGCTGATTCTTCTTGACAATAATCTGTGCTGCCAGGGTAAAGGCGATCTTGCCATGATGCTCCTCTGGCAGACAGCCATGCAACTTTGATTGACAAGCAGTTATTCTTTTATTAAACTTAGTCAAGTTATATGTTTATGGAGTGGAATAGGCTGCTCCAAAAACAAGGAGGAGATAATGAGAAGGGTCTTTCTGCTGATATGCGTTCTTGCTTTCGCAGGTACTGCCTTTGCCGGGTTTTCAATAGGTTTCAAGCA
>CAZOQQ010000008.1:20181-26862 GCA_964582075.1 uncultured bacterium
TACATTATCGCGGCCCCTGCCAACACAAGTTTCAGCATAGGCGCACAGTTCCTTTACGGAAAATCCAGTTACGAGGTAGGCGGAGTTGACGGCCCTGAAACGACCAGCTGGAGTCTTGATCCTCTCATGAGGGTTGATTTCGCCATTCCCGGCGCGGAACGTCTTGCGTTCTTCACCGAGTATGGAATCCGCTACGCAAGCGCTACCACAACTATCACAACCGGAACGACCAGCGTCGACTGTAAGTGGTCCGGCTGGCAGACGTACGCTCCCCCGAATATTCTGGCTGGTGCTTACTACGTTTTCTAACACAAATTGATGTAATACAGGGGCACGCTTTCAGGGCGTGCCCTTTTTTGTTTTGTGCGAACATCGTTTCCATGTATATTCCCCCGATACGAACTGATTCCGATATAGTTATCAAAGTAATTGTCGAAAGAGGTGATTCATGGCTGTGAATTTCAGGGGACGGAGTCTGTTAACACTTTTGGATCTTTCAAGTGATGATATTCGATATCTTCTCGATGTTTCTCATCTTCTGAAGGCAGAAAGAACCTCCTTTCAGGTTAACCAGCGCTTTCGGGGCAAAACCCTTGCCATGCTTTTCGAGAAGAGATCTACCAGAACCCGGTGTGCCTTTGAAACTGCGTTCGGGGAAGAAGGAGGTCATCCTGTCTTCCTTTCAAACTCCGACATTCAGCTTGGAGCGAAAGAGAGCATAGAGGATACGGCAAGGGTTCTTGGAAGGATGTTCGATGCTATCATGTTCAGAGGTTTCAGCCACAAGACCGTTGAAATTCTTGCCGAATATTCCGGTGTTCCGGTTTACAACGGTCTTACAGATATGTTCCATCCGACACAGGTTCTTGCTGACCTTATGACCATGGAAGAGAACTTCGGCAGTCTAAAAGGTCTTAACTTCGTTTATACCGGAGACGGTCGCAACAATATGGCCAACAGTCTTATGGTGGGGTGCGCGATAATGGGTGTTAACTGCGCTGTTGTGGCTCCGGATTCGCTTTACCCTGAATCCGACCTTGTTGATACGGTTAAACAAATTGCTTATGATTCAGGTTCGGTTCTCACAATTACATCCTCACCGCAAGAAGCGCTTCCGGGAGCGGATGTAGTGTACACCGATGTCTGGGTATCGATGGGTGAGGAAAAAAAGGCCACGGAAAGAATATCTCTACTCGAACCGTACAGGGTGAATAAAGAATTGATGGAAATGGCCGACAACAAGGATGTTATCTTCATGCACTGCCTGCCTGCCGTGAAGGGGAACGAAGTTACCACGGAGGTCATTGAAGGGCCATCATCGGTAGTATGGGATGAGGCAGAAAACCGGAAACATACGATAAAAGCTTTGATGGTATCGAGTCTGCTTTAGCACAGGAGAGATTCTGGAAAGATTTCCGTAAAGGTTGAATAATGAATTTGCTTCTTTTGTTCCTTATTGCTTCCGGTGTATCGGACGATCTGATTCCAACTCAGCCGATGATCAGGGAAGTAAACACTTCCGAATACCTGGTTGGACCCGGCGATGTCCTCTGGTTTTCAGTGCAGGGGGGGTTTCCCGCAGGGATCTCGGAGAACGAAGCCGTCGCTTCGGTTATTTACATTACCGTTACTCCTGACGGTTACGCTGTAATACCGTCAGCCGGAGCCTGGCATGTAGCGGGACTCAGACTTGGCGAAGCTGCCGATCTGATTGAATCCGGTTTCAATTCCAGGTATCCCGGACTGAGGGGAATGGCAGGTATTGCGATTCTCAGATCGTTCCGGGTTCCCATTACCGGGCAGGTAGCCAGTCAGGGAGTGTATACTGTCAGCGGGGCAAGCAGGCTTACAGATCTGCTGGAACTGGCAGGCGGAATCGCTTCGGCGGGAAGCTGGACCTCAATTCAGATAATCAGCCTGGATGGAGATACAACAGAAGTTGATATTACGAAATTTCTTTTGAACGGTTCCATGCGGTCAAATCCTGTTCTTTCACTGGGAGACAGGGTTCATGTACCGGAGGCGGAAGAATTCGTCTGGGTAGAGGGTGCCGTGAAGTTATCAGCTTCAATGGCCACCGGATTTTCAGGCGGCACTGATGAAAACACCTGGAAAGGAAGCGTAAGGGGAATGGTTGAGTACATTCCCGGTGAAACCGTCAGCCGTTTTGTAAGAAGGATCGGCGGAACAAGAACCTGGGCGTACCGGGACAGCTGTTACGTAATGAGGGGTTCTCCCGGTGGAGAAAAGGAGAAGATCAAAGCTCCTCTTGATATTCCTTCAATTGATCCAGAGCTGCTTCCGGGGGATATGGTGGTTTGCCCCGGAATACCGCCCGTGGTGGCGGTATCGGGGTTCGTTCACTCCCCTGGTATATACCCTCACACGGCCGGAATGGGTGCTTTTTACTACATTTCACAGGCGGGCGGCCTTGTTCGCGAAGCTTCGGAACCCGGCATAAAAGTAGTTTTTCCGGATGGCAGGGAAACAGACGCTGATGATGTTCCGGTAATTCCTTCCGGGGCTACCATTGTTGTTCCGCGAAAGGTTTTTGTCGGCTGGCAGGATCCTCTGCTGCTTCTTACGAGTCTTGCGACTATTTTGATAGCGTGGAAGAGTATGGATTGATATGAACGAGGGAACACGCCCGCTCTGGTATCTTTATCTGCTTCTTAAGAACAGATGGTTTCTTGTAAAGGCGCTTCTCATCATTATGATCCCAACGGTAGTTATAACCTTCATGCTGAAAAAGAAATATACAGTTAGCACATTAATAATGCCTCCCGAGGATCAGTCTTTCAGTGGAATGTCGCTTGCCAGTCTCGGGATTTCAGATTTGTCAGGATATTTCAGCGGTGGATCGGGATTCTCTCTGCCTTTGATGACAACGATGTCGGATGTCTTCGAAGAAATGCTGAATAGCAGAACCCTGGCGGAACATGTGATTTTATCAACATCCTTTATCGATTCGACCGATCTCAGAAGTATATATGAAAAAGATGAGCAGGTTGGACTGTACTGGGCAAGAAAGAAGTTTGCCGATAACCTTTCGGTCAGCGTGACTCCCTCGGGATTTCTTGAGATACAGTTTACCTCAGGTGACCCCTGGTATTCCGTTGAGGTTTCAAATTTCATTATTGCCGCTCTTGACAGCATAAACATTGAAATTAACACCAGCAGACTCGTTCAGTCCAGGATATTTCTTGAACAGAGAATGCAAATGGCTGACAGCCTGCTGGAAAGCGCCACGGCCAATCTTCAGGATTTTGAGCAGGAGTACGGTGTTATTGCACCGGAAGAGGAATTTACGGTTTTCATAGAGAATATCGCCGAATTGAAGCGGCAGTATATAGGTTTTCTTTCACAAGCGGCCGCCATACGTGCTGGGATCACCGGAGGAAACAGCCCTACGGCACTATTCCTGGAAAGAAGGGCGGAGAAGCTTCTTGATGTAATCAAAATGCTCGAATCCGGGAATCCGGCAGAAGGCTACGAGGATATTACAACGTCAATGTCTCCGGATCAGTACTCATCCATCCAGTACGAATACGCCGGTTACAAGGCGGACTTTGAAATGGCGCTTTCACTGTCAGGAATGGTTCGAGCCAGCCTGCAGCAGGCAATAGTTGCCGAACACCGTGAACAAACGTCGATAAGGGTTCTTGACCCACCAAGGCATCCTGGCTGGAAGAGCAAACCTAAAAGGATATATATTCTGCTGGAAGTATTCCTTTTGTCGTTCATCTTGCTGTTCGGGTTTCTGGTAGCAAGAGAAAACATCCTGGAGACAAGGAAGAAAAAACCTGAACTCTGGGAACCCTGGAGGAAACTTTTCGCGGAGATCAGGAAAGATTTCTCCTTCAGAAAAAAACAATTATAAATTTCCCGGAAAGCTATTCACTGTTTATTCGTTCATGAAATTCAAGTACGTCTCGTAACGCAGTTTCGAAATAGCAGTATTTTCAACTGCTTTCTTTACAGCGCAATCCGGTTCGGAAATGTGCAGACAATCACAGAATTTACATTTTCCTGTATAATCTTCAAATTCAGGAAAACAGAACTGCAGTTCCGACCGCGGAATATGATCGATTGAAAACAATCTGAATCCTGGAGTATCTATAAGGTACGTGTTCTTTTCCAGAGGGATGAGTCTGGCTGAGGATGTTGTATGCCGTCCCTTATTTGTCCTGGGATTGAGTTTTCCGATTTTCACGTTCAGAGAAGGGTTGTAGTACTTTACAAGCGAGGTTTTTCCCGCCCCGGACGGACCTGTCATCACCACGGTAAAGCCCCTGATTTGTTCAAGAAGAGCTTCCGTGCCTGCTCCGGTTACGCAGCTGGTCCTGATCAGCGGGTAACCTGCACCGGAGGGACCGTAAGCAGAGATAATTCCATCCGTCAGAGTTTCATCCTGTTTTTCGCACAGGTCGATCTTATTGAGTACAACAAGTGCTTTCAGATTCATCCATTCGGCGGCGACAAGAGCTCTGCTTAAAAAACCTTTCGTGAAATCCGGATTTTTCATGGACATGATTACCAGAACCATATCAACGTTAGCGGCTATTACCTGCGCGGATATTCGATTTTTCGACGCACGCTGAAGAAAACTGGTTCTCTCGAGAATTCTTTCTACGACAGGAATATTATCCGTTATCCTCGCGATGGCGTAATCACCTACAACCGGCTGTATTTCAGTGTAGACGCGTCCCGCCACTCTGGCGTCTGTTTCGAGGTCATTATCATCAATAACAGTGACACCTCTTCTGCCGACAGAGGATACCCTGCAGTGAAATTCAGAGGAATTCAGAAGGAGATTTCCGTTGAATCAGGATGAACGAACCTGATGATATATTCATCGCTGTAACCCCAGCCAAGGATTTCCCTGACCATTTTCTCAAGATAAAGCGAATCACTCTTGAGACGATCTATTTCAGATTCCAGAGAATCCAGTTCTCTTTGCAGACTGTCTATAGACACCGAAAGATGATCAACATCACTTTTCAGTTTGGAAAGAGCAAAAAAACCATGACTGTTAAATACCAGAATTACAACTACTATTACAGGTACCGAAACCAGTATGATGTAGAAAAGTCTCCAGTTGCTGCTTGCGCGATGATTCAAATCAGACCCTGCCGGTGAAATCGAATACTTTTGATCCCATGAAAATGGCCTGCTCTCCGAGTTCCTCTTCGATACGAAGTAACTGATTGTACTTCGCAACTCTGTCGGTTCTGCTGGCTGAACCTGTTTTCAGAAGATCTGTGTTCATTGCCACGGCGAAATCACTTATATACGTATCTTCGGTTTCTCCGCTTCTGTGGCTGACACATGTCTTCCAGCCGTTTGTATGCGCAAGATTGACTGTATTCATGGTTTCGGTAACAGTTCCGATCTGATTAAGCTTTATCAGAATCGAATTGGCCGCTCTGGATTGTATGGCCCTTGCAAGCCTCTGTTCACTTGTTACAAGTAAATCATCACCGATAATCAGAATTTTGTCGCCAAGAGCATTATTCATGTGTTCCCAGCCTTGCCAGTCGTCTTCGGCCAGTCCGTCTTCGATGCTTATTATGGGAAAATCTGAGACAAGTTCAGCCAGGTAATTCACCATCCTGTCTGATGTAAGGCCCGCCGGGTCACAACCATGCATGAAATAAAGACCATCGCGGTAAAATTCACTCGCTGCCGGATCAAGAGCGATGAAAACATCTGTTCCCGCACGGTATCCAGCGTCTTCAATACTGCTTACTATCAATTCCAGAGCCGCACGGTTTGAAGGAAGGTCGGGGGCCAGCCCTCCCTCATCACCTACCGTTGTTGAAAGTCCCATGGAAGCGGCCCTGTTTTTCAATGAATGGAAAATCTCAACCCCTGCCTGAAGTGACCGCCGGAAAGTACTGAATCCGGAAGGAACAATCATGAATTCCTGAAGGTCAATAGGATTTGACGCATGTTTGCCCCCATTGAGAATATTCATAAAAGGAACCGGAAGATGTCTTGCCCCCGGTCCTCCTAGGTATCGGTAGAGAGGAATATCAAGGTGGTTTGCTGCCGCTCTTGACACGGCCATGGAGACGGCCAGCATCGCGTTTGCTCCAAGGCTGCTCTTGTTGGGTGTTCCGTCAAGGCGGATCATCGTTTCATCGATTTCAGCCTGGTTTAACGCTGAAAGGCCGCATATTTTATCCGCAATAATCTTTTCGATATTTTCAACAGCCTTCAGTACACTTTTTCCTCCGTAGGAATCTCCTCCATCGCGAAGTTCTACGGCTTCGTATTCTCCGGTTGAAGCTCCGCTTGGAACGGCAGCCCGTCCCCGGGCGCCGCTCAAAAGGAAAACGTCCGCTTCAACTGTAGGATTTCCTCTGGAATCCAATATTTGACGAGCATGAATATCGATTATATCAGACATGTTTGAACCTTTCTGTCAATAGCTTAACAATATTCAACTATACTTATTTTTGTTTCAGTCTGCATGCGTGAGAAACGAATTTGAATGTACGGTACTAAGAAAACGAAATCTGGTTGGATCCAATGGAGAGGTAACTGTCAATAATACTTTCAGGTGTCGTTGTTTCCAGGACGGAAAGAAATACTTCGGCAATTTCCGGATCAAATTGAGTACCGCTGTTTTTCCGTATTTCATTGATGGCGTACTCAATTCCAGGAGAATCACGGTAA
>CAZOQQ010000009.1:0-9019 GCA_964582075.1 uncultured bacterium
TAAAATGAAACTTTCATCCAGGTTCTTAGAAGTTCATTCTCCATCCAAGGTACATGTCAGTATAGCCATCTATGTTTTCATTTTCGAAAGAGGTATTGCGAAGACCGATCTGAATGTTGTTCCTGGGGGTAAGATAGCAGTTCACGCAGCCGTCGATTATAGTGATGTTGTCCTCGGGCTCGGTTCCGCCAACGACAAGGAAATACGAAGGGCTGAGACTTTCGTAACGCACAACGGGCATGATACTTGAGAGGAAACTGTTCTCCAGCCCTATATTTACACCCAGCAGCCCGTAGTAAGCCGTTCCGGGCTTGCCTTCGCCGCCGATGACTTCGGGATGAGTCCATCCTGCCTGCAGGAACTCGCCCTGGAAGATAAGCTTGGCGTTATCGGATATCGCGCGGTTCACAAGAACGTAAGCGTCGATCCCGGTGGCACTCCATGATTCCGATGTAACTGCTCCCGAAGTATCAGTCAGCTGGGGCTGACCGATCATGGCGGTACCACCGGCTATGGTAAGCCAGTCGGTTGCCTTTACGGTAAGCAGAGCCGCGAATTCTTTGTTTTGGGATGAATCGGCATCGGTATAGGCACCCGTACCGTTGAAGTAGGCTACATCTACTCCGATCATGTCGAACTGGCCGTGAAGCGATAAACCAACGTCACGTCCGCCGAAATTGAAAAAGTCAGGTGTACTTACAACTTTAGCCCTGCCCAGGAAATACTGACCCCCGCCGGGACTGTTGAAAGCCCAACCGAAAGGAATTTTGAACTGACCGGCTCTTATGGAAAGTTCGGGTACGATATTCATATTAAGATAGGCATCGCAGACCTGAAGTGAGGAGTTACCGTTCCAAGATTTGAATTGGGTACCGACACTTCCATAAACATTATCGTTAAGACGGGCTACAAACGAAGTCCAGTTGTAAGCCATGAAAGTGTTTGCCGGATTGTGGTTTTCCGAACCGTACATGTAAATCCAGGCCTTGGTAAAACCCTTGATACCGAAAGTATCGGCACAACCACCATTGAAGGTGGACCCCGCGAAGCTAAGCATCGTTATAAGAACGATTAGAGCAAGTGCGTATTTCATTACGCTCCCTCCTTTAATTCAGATAATACTGTTAACATCATCCACCTGGTACAGGTGCGATAATACTTCGCCTGAACCCGGTGTTGATATCAAACAGCTACTTCCTGCACCAAATTTATAGAATTATACTAAAGGGGATAATTATTGACAAACTTTACAATACTACTGGGAATTAAACATGGAAGTTGCAGAATGGAAACTCTATACCTGGTATTCGCTCTTCTTCTGGGAATGACACTCGGCAGCTTTCTGAATGTTGTCGCGTGGAGAGTGCCAAGAGGCGAGTCGATTATCCGTCCGGGAAGCAGGTGCACCTCCTGCGGCAGCGCTATAAAGTTCTACGATAACATACCGGTTCTAAGCTGGTTCATCCTTCGGGGAAGGTGCAGAAACTGCTCGGCGCGCTTTTCGTTCAGATATGCCGCAGTTGAGCTTTTGACGGGGCTTCTTTTCGCCGCGGTTTTCATGAAGTTCGGCCTGACCTGGATGTTTATCCGGAACGCAGTTTTCATTTCTCTTCTAATCTGCGTTGTACTTACGGATATCGACCACTGGATAATTCTGGACAGCGTAAGCCTGGGCGGAACAGCAGCCGGAATCGTATTTTCCATAGCACCCGGGGGTGTTGGTCTGCTCCCTTCATTGCTTGCCGCCGCGGTAACATTTTCCATTTTTCTGCTGATAAGAACTGTAAGTAAACAGGTACTGAAACGAAAACCAGGATACACCATCGCGCCGAAAGGCCATGAAGATGAAACGGATGAATTCCAGGGAGGCATGGGCTGGGGAGACATAAAGCTGGCGGGAATGATAGGCGCTTTTCTTGGTCCATCTCACGCGGCTGTTGCCCTGTTCATAGGTTTCTTTCTGGGAGCCGTCGTCGGAGTAGCCTTCATTATCGCCGGAAGAAATAAAAGGCTTCCAATACCCTTCGGTCCGTTTCTGGCGCTGGGCGCTGCCGTATCAGTATTCGCGGGTCAGGCCATATGGGAATTCTATCTTAGAATCGGGCTGAATCTCTGACATGCCTGAACCGTTTGAAACCCATGGCGGTACAGTACGAAAACGTAATTCCTGCAAAGCCGTAATCGTAAGGGACGACAAAGTACTCCTTACTCTTAACCACAGTGATATCGGAGATTTCTATCTTCTCCCCGGCGGCGGTCAGAAATTCGGAGAGACCCTTCTGCAGGCCATGCGAAGGGAAGTACTGGAAGAAACGGGCTGGATAGTGGAACCGGGAAAGATTATCCTGGTACGTGATTACATCGGAGCACGCCACGAATTCGCGCGAACCGAGGCTGATGTTCATCAGACGGAACTGATATTTCTTGCGACTCCCGTCCGTCTGGAAGAACAGCCCCCTCTACCCGACCCCTGGCAGACGGGAATCGAATGGGTGGATTTCGACAGGTTAAAATCCATAAGAATATACCCTTCAATCCTTAATGCTGTTCTGCCGGAAATAGTCACCGGCACGTACCCCGGCCCAATCTATATCGGTGATGTGAACTGAAAATATCTGCGCTTAAATTTCGCCCTTCAGGTACTTCCGGCGCTTCTCCTCGGGGAACTTCTCGATCGAGTATCTGAGCATGGTTCTGGGCATGTTCCTGTAATGTGTCTTCAGGAATTTTTCTTCGGTTTCCGGATCCCTTTTGCCCACTTCTCTCAGCATCCATCCAACGGCTTTGTGAATCAGGTCATGATCGTCGTGAAGAAGCTTCTCCGATATAGCGAGAGTATCCGTAAAATCGTTCATTCTTATGAAGTGGTGTGTTGACACAATGGCAATTCTTTTCTTCCAGAGATCGCCTGATTCCGCGAATTCGTGCAGCGGGTTTCTGCTTCTGCCGCAGAGCCAGGCTCCGGGAATATGGGGAGCTGAAAGGTCAACAAGGTCCCAGTTGTTTATCCAGCGCGTACTATTCATGTAAAGATCGTAGATATCTTTTCTGACTTCCTCGTTGTTCCTTTTGAAGGAATCGACCAGTGTAAGCAGCGCGAACAGACGCTCTTCGTGCCAGCCGGAACGGAGAAGTTTCCCGGCATCCGTCAGGGCCAGTCCTCTGAACTCTCCTGCGAGTTTTCTTATGACGGGAACCCTGATTCCAAGAAATCTGTCTCCCTCGCCGTATTCACCCCTGCCGGTCTTGAAAAATCTCCTGTGGATTTCAGCCCTTTCCGGATCGGCCAGTTTCCTGAGCTTACCGGCTATCGCTGAAACGGGGTCGATTGTGCCGCTATTTCTCAAGGCTGATGATCTTTGAGAAATTTGAGCAGACCAGGGCGCGTTTACCGTTTCCATTTATCCCGATATCGTATACCGTGCCGTAGCTCGATGAAGAGGCTTCAACGTCGTTATTCTCAGTGTTTATTACAGAAATACCACTGCTTTTGTACGCCACATACAGGTAATGATCATCGGGAGTAACCGCGACCGATATCGCCGGACTGGATATTGGATAGGTCGAATAATGCTGTCCTGTTCCGGTATCGATTCCCCATATCGCGCTTAAAGAATCGGGAGCCGCGTAAACCAGATTACCGGGACCGGCATAAAGATCGTTTATTCCCCCGGGAACTTCACATTCAGCGGTTACCACGCCGAGGTTGCCGGTGGAAACTTTCCGTACGGTATTATCGTAAGCGTCGGCTATAAAAATCGCGGTTCCATCGGAAGATATCGCGGCGGCCACGGGATCATGCAATCCTGATACGGAATCCACCGAGGTCACATCCCATGACTGCGAATTTACGGTTGTAATCGTTCCGTCAGCCCCTACGGAGTAAAGGTGCCAGTTGCCGGACGGGTCCGTCAGAATGAATCTGCCGCAGGAGGCCAAAGCTACCGGGTTGTGTACAACGTAAGTGCCGTTGCTGACGTAAAAGAGAAAGTTGCCACAAAGTACCAGGGCGTAACCGCCCTCCGAGGTTGCCCCCACATCCTCAATAGTATACCCCTGGAAACCAACGCGTGCGAGGCAGTAACCGTTTTCGTAATCCACAAAATAAAGACTGTCGGTTGAAACCAGGCCGTCTCCGCCTTCCTTGAGGTAACAGCAATTGTACGGAATACCCGTGGTTGATATATCCTGAAGAAAGTAAAAGGGAAATTTAATTGACACTACGGGACCTGAAACCCCGCAGCCTGTTTCGGACAGAACAAGAATACCGGCGGCCAGAATTGAAATCGTTACCATTAGTTTTTTCATAATCATTCTCCTGCAAACAGTTCTTTCATATTTATCGCGTCCCTGACGGCCTGACCGAAGTGGCAGTTGTTGAACATTACGAACATCTTCCCTGATTCCGCGGTTAACTTGTCTATAGCGGGCAGCCATGACTGAAGTTCCTCGTTACTGTAGGAGTAATCGTACCTCAGGGGACCACCGTTCCACCACCGGGCAGCATTTCTGCCGTGGAATCTAATATAACCAAACGGCCTGCCTCCTATGGCTACCGGTCGGGGCAGATGGGAAAGCCCCGGAAGATCCACTGAAACCAGAGCCATCCCGGCCGCGCTTATCCTCTCAAGAATATCCCCGCGGTACCATTCATCGTATCTGAATTCCACGGCAAGCGGGACTTCATCCGTTTTCCTGCCAAGCTCTTCTATATAACGGACAGCCTGTTCCGAAGGTTTGAAGGAATATGGAAACTGTGCCAGCAGGCATGAGAGTTTTTCGCTCCTGATGAAAGGTTCAAGCATTCTGCGGTATGCTTCCCACTGTTCATCGGAAGCGTTTCTGGAATGTGTCATGCTGGAATGCAGCTTGAGAATGAACTGAAAATCATCGGGGGTTCTGCTGACCATGCTTCTGGAAATTTTCGGACTCATTATCCTGTAGTAAGTGCTGTTCACTTCAACACTGGAAAAATGCTCAGAATAAAAATCCAGCATCTTCCCTTTCGGCGTACCGGGTGGATAGAAGGGACCAACCCAGTCCGCGAAACTGTAACCGGATGTACCTACCTGCAGATCGATCTTACTCCGAGCGGGCTCCGCGCTCATAATTCATCCTCATATTTTCCAGCATGCATTACCGCAATTGTTCTGCCTCCTGTAACCGTCTTTTCTCCGTAGCGGTGCCGTATACGGTCTATCGTTTTATCGATTTTCGCGCTTATGCCTCCGAACATTTCAAGCTGACACCCGGTTTCTTCTCTAAGAGTACCAAGGCATACACCTATAAGCCTTATCCTGGATTTAATCGCGAAGCGTGCCAGTTCGCGAGCGGCGGTGTATATCCTTCTGGCGTTGTCGGTGTATCCCGCAAGTGCCTGCGTCCTCGAACGGCGCTGCAGGTTGCCGAGCCTGTACTTCAAGGTAACGGTACTTCCTGCAAGCCCGCTGTCGCGTGCCCTGCGGGCTACCTTCTGGCTCATCAATGCCAGCACGGGAAGGTACTCCCGAGGCTGCAGAACATCGGTACTGAACGTATGCTCGTTACTTATTGAAAGGGGACCCGGAGCGAGATCTCCGGGAACCACGGGCGAATCGTCAATTCCCCGGCTGAGATAGTAAAGGCTTTCTCCATGTTTTCCCAGAATGGCCCGAAGCTGCTGACGCGTGAATTTGCGGAGGTCCGCTATTTTTTCTATTCCCAGTGTTAGAAAACGCCTCTGTGTGGCGGGACCAACACCCCATATCCTGCTCACGGGGAAATTGATGATATCATCCGCCTCAAGTTCTTTTATTCCTTTGGGTTTAGCTTCCTTTGATGCCATTTTAGCAAGGAACCTGTTCCGCGCTATGCCTACGCTGGCCCATAGCCCCGTGCTATCCAGAATCTCCTTCTGTACCTGCGTGGCCAATTCCCGGGGTGACCTGCCACGGATTACCCCGCTTACATCCATGAACGCCTCATCAATACTGGCCGGATCAACCACGGGAGAAAACGAAAGGAGTATTCTCAGAATTCTTCTGGTATAAGAAGTGTAGCTTCCGTGACTGCCGGAAATTATGGCGGCATCAGGCGCAAGCCGCATAGCTCTTACCACAGGCATGCCTGACCTTATTCCAAGCCTGCGCGCTTCGTAACTGCAGGAAGCCACAACGGACCGGAGGGTTCTTCCGCCTACTATGACAGGCTTACCCTCAAGCCATGGAAAGGACAGGCGTTCCACCGAAACAAAATAGGTATCCATGTCCACGTGGAATATTACACGCATAACCGCCCGGCCTAGCCTCCCTCCGAGTAGTGGAAATCAAGTGTCCAGGTTAGATCGGATGTATTGAAGTGAATCTCGTACACATCTTCTTCTCTGGTACGGACAACGTAATGAAAAAGCGGATACGCGCCCTCGCGGTTTTCCCACTGTGATGATACCGAAGTAATGTGGTACACGCGGCCATGCCATCTGAACCGGCAGGGTTGTACCTTACCGCGCGTAAAATGACCTATCATTTCCACCGGCTCTTCGAACCTGGTTACCATGTTCCACCTCCCGGGCAGAACATAAATAGTAAACAAATGTTCAGCAGTCAAGTTCAGGACGAACTGCTTCGAATCCCGTCCATCCATTCTCATCCGGAGATTATGGCTGATCTTACAACACGCAGGGTCAGTTAATAACTATGGAGTGGGCAACGCGGAGAAAGAAGGCTTTACACTCTTCCCATCTGAAGGGCACCAGCATCCGGGGAGCGGGTTCCCTTTCCGCATCTTCGAAATAGGTCAGACTCTTCAGAATGCTGTACAGATTTATTGTGGACGGGTCGTATTTCTTCGGGAGAAGTGCGAAGTAATCCCGAAGGCGGAAATCACCCTGGAGGATAGTGTAAAGATCAATAAAATCTTTTCGACTTCCCCTGTTGTGAATCGCAATGAGTTTCATAAGAGCGATATCGGTAATACCAGCGATTCTGAAGTTCCTGTACTGAACTGTGTCTGAAATGAACGGCGCAGGTGCCCGGAAGAAGGAGAGTTTTACTCCGCCTGCAAGAAGCGTGAGAGTTTGCCCGGTTTCCTGCAGGATTTCGTACGGTCTGTATTTTCTGAGTTCCTCGTGAAGGATTCTGACATCATCGATATTCTCTCTGAAGAAATCGAAATCATCGGATATTCTGTGGCCCAGCTGAAGTGCCAGACCAGTTCCTCCCGCGAGAATCCAGCCATTAAAAAGGTCCGGTGAATTCGATTCCAGAACGCTCAGGAGTTCCAGGCTGTCTGACGAAAGGACTTTTTCATGCATTTCATACCCTCCTTCCTTAGAATCGCATTCCAGAAGATTCTGGTTTTTTTTGACACACGCGTGCATTCCCGGACGAAATTCATGAACGAACGTCGGCCCATTAACTGCTGAAGAGCTTTGACATCGCTTAGCCTGCCCAGTTCAAGCACTCTCTCGGCAACCCAGACAGGGTACTCTTCTACAGTTTTTCCGCTGAAGTCGCAGTCCCAGAATAATCTTTTAAGACCGGCTATCAAGCTGGATGAGTCAGTTGTGCTGGGGTCAGTTTCATCCAGAGGGTTGAAGCTTATCTGCAGTTCGCACTTTAATGCCAGTGCCAGTTTTTTTAGTGTGCCTATTTCGAATCTCGTCCATCCGTTTTCGTATCTGGAGATTGTGGCTGAAGAAGTATCGGCCAGTCTGGCGAGTTCCGAGAGTGAAAGGCCAATTTCAAGCCTGCGCTTTTTCAGTTCTTTCGAAATGCTTACTGAATTATTCATACTATTATCATACGTGATAATAGCTGGTAAGTAAATACATAAAGCGGGAGTACAGGACTATCCGTTTTACTTCAGTCCCCGGATATCGAATATTCATCTGTTACTTATGTTCACGCCGGTTCGAATTTTTTATTGGTTCTGCCGGAGCTTGCTTTCCAGAAGCAGTTCGGAATATTCCGGCTGTATCTCATTACTGCAATTAGTAATACAGCTATTTGCTATTTCAATTCGTTAAAGAATATTTTATCCTTATACTCATCGAAAATAACCGGATAATTCATTTCAATGACTGTAAGATCGTTATTCAGGTCGCTTTCGTTATGCTCAAACCTGATATCGGTACTGTATATACTTTCTTCGGATATACCTGTTCCGTACACTGACGGGGAACTGGTTATTCTTTCGGAATATTTATCTGTTTTATGAAGTTCAATTGTTAATGTTCCCGGGTAGTTAATGCTGTTGGGCTGTATCTTGAAGTATTTCCCAATTGATATTCTTATCCATGCATCACCCCAGAATCGTAAGTATACATTTTCAATTGCTATGACATCCATTTTTGACTTTGCCTCAAACATTATATACGAATCGAAATATTTATTATCGTTCTGCTCAACCCACGTACCTCTGACATAGTATTTATACCATTTGGCTAAAATACCTCTTCTGGAAATGTCATTTTCAATTTCCGGGTCAGAATTAATAAATTCATCTGTTAAGCCAAAATGTATTTCAGGATAATCTTTTATGTCATCGGTACACGTATTTTCATCATATGAACATATCATTCTAAAATGCATGAAAACAATTGTATCAAATCCGTTGTCTCTATTTAGTGAATCAACATATGTATGATTATTGCTGCGTTGCGGGGTTAGATCGTGAAAGCAGCCTGCGCCATCATAATTGTTAATGAACACATCTTTGAAAACACAGGAACTGGAAATCAGTAGCATTGATAACAGAACGATATTCTTCAATGTTTTCATTTTTCACTCCTTCTATTGAACTTCTGATATAAGATAATTTATGGCAGTAATACCGGTTACTCGAAGTATCCCCTGCACAGTTTCCGAACGTGCGCTTTTCCCGCATCCGGTTCCGGTGCTGTCGAATTTTCATATTTATATTCCTTAATCTCGTCAGTCAAGTCCACATTTCATCGTCTCATGGAATTTCCATCAGGATTAATTCTGTAAATGAGTTGTAGTGTCCCCACAATCAGCGAATAAAACTTATGAAGAACTCT
>CAZOQQ010000009.1:9119-26854 GCA_964582075.1 uncultured bacterium
TCAAAGTGAATCCTGAGAACAATCAATTCATCAGGTGGGGATATCTGCTGATACTGTCCCGGGCAGGCCAGGTTATACTATTATGGGATATTAACCTTATAGTGATAGTCTTGGATTATTCATCCTGCAAAATAGACCCGGATTCCTGTTGAACCGAGGGGTACATGATGCAGTGGTTTATTCATAGTGAACGGGCTGTCAGCGGAATCCTATCCGAATTGCTTCAGGAATCTCGAAACTCCCTCCTTCATATAGTACGGAAGTACTCGAATTGTTGCGCCAATTTTCTTCCTTTGCGAAAGCCGTATGACTTTAAGGTACGTAACTGGTTCAGCGGTTACGATGCTGAATAGCCTTGCAACGGTCATGTTCAATTTAAACCAGAGCGAAGTTACATTCCGATGGTAAAGTCCCAGGAGAAATTTCATCCAGCCTGATGGAATGAATGTAGCGAGTCTAATCAGATCGTTTATACTGTTTCGATTGTAGAGCAGGTAATCCTTGCTCTGATACTCATCGCCGGTTATCAAACCTTCCTCAAGGGCCCGTTGTCGCAGTTCAGTACCCGGATACAGGCTTAAGGAGAAAAATTGAGTATAAAATGGTTTCGGTGTTTCCATGAGGGTTAACACCGTATCAAGCCGGTCATCGTCGGTCTCGAATGGGTTGTCAAGAATAACATCGTAAAAGGCTGCCAATTCCTGATTCCTGATAACCGTTGCCGCTTCCAGAAACTCCTTCCTGCCTGACGGCCGTCTATAGATTTCATGGCACACACGATCGCTTCCGCTCTGCAGGCCAAGACTTATCCAGGCGAGTCCAGCTGATTTCAACGAGGCAAGTTTACGTTCCGTAATAAATGTCGGAATACTTCGTGCGATAAATGGGAGTTTAATTTCCTGACTATACTGATCACAAAACTGTTCCATCTTTTCATCGGTTCGCGACAGAAAGCAATCGTCCTGAAAGTTGATGTATTCAATGAACGGGTACTGAGCGATTGCCTTCTTCAATTCATCCATAACGCTTGAAGACTCTCTGAATCTAATTATTCTCGAGCCGGTTATATTTGCTAACGCGTTGTTGCAGCAGAAAGTACAGGAAAACGGACATCCCCTCGAACTCATTATTGAGTACGTTGTGCCCGAGTACCTGGCGAACTTTCTGAAAATTTCGACGTTAAGGCGGACTATGGTTTCTTTGTGAAGCAAGTAACTGTCTGTTGGAATATGCTCACAGGCAGGAATCACAGAAAGATCAACAATGGGGGGATAGAGGGGGGTTCGAATGATTTTATCGGCTCTTTTAAAAGCCAGGCTGCCGAGAGCTTCCGGCCTTGCCCCGTTTGCAACTGCATGGGCGAAATCGACAATCAAACTCTCCCCTTCACCAATGCACACAAAGTCTGCGAAATCCA
The DNA here is from genome assembly GCA_964582075.1 of uncultured bacterium. Classification (GTDB taxonomy): domain Bacteria; phylum Fermentibacterota; class Fermentibacteria; order Fermentibacterales; family JCC-6; genus Aegiribacteria. The sequence goes on from CAZOQQ010000009.1 coordinate 10,537, forward strand.
GGCAAGTCTCTGGCGCGATCGTAGAATGGATACCTCCCCAAAGAACGGGTACTGACGGAAAACGTGACTTCAAAATTCGTGTCAACCGCACGGCACGACGATACTCGGTAGACATCAGGCTTATACCTATGAACAAAGGTGAAAGTGTATCTACGAAATTGCAGATGGCATCGGATGCCGCGGTATTAAGGAACCTCGGTATGAAAAGTATATGTGAATCGAAATCATGTTTCAAAAGTTGATAGTGGAGACTTTTAAGGCCTATGACATCCAGGTCCTTCTGCAGTGAAATCAGTAAAACGTCTCTGTTCATTCCGGGTTGTTCTTGCCTAACTTGTTTTCTCACTGACCTATTGCATTTCTGGCCAGTTTAAGCATCACATCCAGAAGATCTTTCAAACGGGGGCATTTTCTATAAACCACATCGGGATCAATCTTTGAAAACAGATCCTTCCCGTAAACAAGCTTTTTGTATTTTCTTCCAGTTCGCCTGTGATAAATGCTGTTCAACCTTTTTGCAGGCGGATTTGCGCTATTCACGCGCTCAGGATACTGCGATAACCCCGCAACCTGCGTTCTGACTGAGTTTGGAAAGACGGAAGGATCGGAAAAGAGCCAGGCTTCCACCTCATGTACTGCGAAAAATTGAAAGAACCTGCTCTGCCCTACTCTTTTTTCCAGATTGTTCTTTGCCCAATTGTACCGCTCGTCCGGGGTATTCATGTTGGATGGATAGAAGTTGAGACCGTAAAGATCGAGTAATGAAATAACGGCTATGACTTCATTTCTTGACAAATGGAGTTTCGCCTTACCAGGAGCTTTCTTTACCAGATCCGGCCATCCTTCAAAGCGTACACTCTGTATTCCAACAGGCTGCGGAAGCTTCGGATCAAGCCATCGTTTAAGAAATGATGGAATTGCCTTATGCTCCGTATGACCTTCCACAAACAGAACAAACTTCATTTCGTGGTCTCTAGGTCTGAATTACGATCTAAATCATCTGACATGAATCCTTCAAGTTCACCCGAACGAAACAGCGCTCCCAGAGAATACTCCTGCAACCAGTGTTCCAACTGTTCACCTTCTATATTTCGCAGATTTGTTTGACCTTCTGACCATTTGACAACTGTTGTTGTCGGCACTACATCCCGAAAAGCATCAAGAAGCTGTGGCGAATGCGTTGTCAGAATGACCTGAGTCAGTTGCGATGCACTATCTGCATACTCTGCTACAATTGGCATCATTGAGGGATGAAGGCCGGTTTCCGGTTCATCAATCGCAATAAGAGGTGCCGGATTGGGAGAAGCCAGAACCGTAAGTAAAAACAGAAAGCGCAATGTTCCGTCGGACAGTTCGGCTGCCGACTGTTCACGACTGAGGGTTTTCCATCGAACCCTCAACTGGATGCGCTGATCGGCTGCCGGAGGAAATACAAGCTCATCAAAATCGTCGCCAAAAGCTGCTCGCATCGCCATATTGATATCGTCCTTGAAATTTCTGTCTCCTGTATACAATGTGTGCAGAACACTGATCAGATTCTGTCCGTCAGGATCTACCCGTGTTTCATGGCGAGCAATACTCGGTTGCCTGATAGGCGCGTCCATATTAACATGCAAGTCATGAAAGACAGACCATTCAGCCATATATCTCTGAAAAGGCGGGATTAATCGATTTTGCGTAAATGGTCCGGATGTCAGACTCAGCAGAGATTCTTCTTCTGTAACACTCTCTTCAGGCGCAGTCAAACCGTGTTCGTTTTCATCAAATACAACTGCTCTCTGGGGGCCTCGTTCAAGTAATTTGAATGGTTCCGTGCGTTCCCCTATTCTTACATGGTAGTAATTTCCAAGCAACTCATGGTCAATCCGATACGTACTTCCATTACCCACGCGCCCCAGTTTCATTTCGTATGTAAGACTGTCTTTGTTGATATCTCTTTCTGACTCTAATGGAGAGGTGTTCACTGTAAATTCAATGGATGCTGCTTTGCCATCCCATACAAGGGGATCCATACCACCAGCCCTCTGGATATACCTGCCAAGGTTACCCCTGGCTGAAACTGAAATCAGCTCCAATACACGTAATAAATTCGACTTGCCTGAACCGTTGGGTCCAATAAGAACATTCAGGTTACGAGGGGACCAGAAGATATCCTTCATGGAACGATAACCTTTTATCTTCAAACTCAATATTTTCATTGCTTATTCTCCATATTAACAGTTCCTGATTACTATCGCATCACTTCCGGAATCTTTCATTAACCTTTGAAACAGGCATCGCTTGCAACGCATGAGTATTTACATAATATTACCCCGGTACATATCGTCGTTCAGGCAACCTCTGATTTCTGTCTGAAACCAACATGCCAGAAGCTTATGGTTCCGGGAAATCCCTGAAACTAACCATACCCCCGGAAACACCACCCGTCAACAAAAAGCATCGGGTCGTATACCCTCTATCAACGATTGAACCTGTGAAGAACTTTTCCTCCTGAAATAAAGGTGCAGTACTACGATTATATAAAATTACCCTCTTTTAATAAGACTTTTCCGGCCCGGGCTGATGCGATCTCAGTCGCCATGACCTCTTTCTATTTCCTCCGTCCAGGCGTTGCACCAACCGATCCAGAGTCTTTCGTATTCGGGAGGATCCAATATTCTATTCTTCAGGTCGGCAATGGTCATTATCCCGTGATCCGGCCCCGCTCTATGGATGTATTCGTACAGTGCTGTCGATCCCGGTATTTCGTGAATGTTTTCGAAAACAGCGGTAATCCCGGATTCACCGTTCTCGTATGCCGCGTACGTTCTTGAGTGACCGTCAATGAGGCTCAACTCACCGTCAATAAGTGTTACGAGTACCGGTGGGAGCAACGATTGCTTCCCCTGGAGCCAGGCAGAACGCACCCTGTCGAGTTTAGCCCTGCTGATGTACAGGTTGTTGGGTCTGAGAGCGTCTATCCGTACAAGCATGCAACCCCTGTTCTCCCTTCGTCGATATTTCATATGGATAATTCTGATACGATTCATTTCCTGCGAAACAATACATCAGTATTCCCGTTTCCATATTATAAATACTCCATGATGATTCCGCATGGATGAAGCATGCTTCTTCCGCCATTAACATCCATGTGTAATTTCGTATATTCCCGCTGGGTTATTGTTCGTACAGTACGTGGAATTACAGAATTGGAAGCCATTCGTGTTCAATAATTACTGAAAATGCCTTCAACGCGGGTTCTGTTTTCCACATTGCGGCCATGATTACCCGGGAAATCCAGAGTAAAGACATACGGGAGAAAAACATGTTCAAGATTATTATCATTGCTTTTGTACTGCTCGCACCTCTCAAGTGGATCTACGTTGTTGATAACGCAAAGTGCAACGGTTGCGGTCACTGTGTGTCATTCTGCCCGCAGGGTGCAATATCCATGACCGGGGGTGATGCATACATAGACCCCGTGTTGTGCAACGGCTGCGGTATCTGCGTCAGTTACTGTCCCAGAGGTGCCATCTACAAAGACTGGTACACCGGAATTGAGGAAAACGAATCGGAAACACAAACTCTGTCTTTTTCACAGAATCCTGTTTCGGGAAGCAGTGTTACGGTAACGGGAATTGTGCCTCTTTCGGAAGTACGGATTCTTGATGAAACCGGAAGACTGGTCGCTCAGGTAACAGCCGACGAACAGGGACACCTTGCGCTGAATCTGTCCGAGATACCGAAAGGCTCATATCTTGTTTCAACCGAAAACGGTTCAGCAGTTTTCACAGCCATCTGAGGTAATCCGGATTCCTCCGTCCCATTGGTTTCGAAACGAAAAATAAATACGAAAATGCCGCATCGTGAACAGGAAAAGAGTATATCGTCATTGTGCTGCGCGGGTATCAAACGTAAAGAATACGGATCTACGCTGGAGGTCAGGTTCGGTCACTTCTGTAGAGGCGCCAGATGTCCCGGAGGGCGCGGGGAATTCTTCTATGAAGCGGAAAGGGTGTCGCGCGGATTTCTTTCAGATGAATGGGTATCTCGCGTATTCTGACACCGGCATTCTGGGCTTTTATAACGAGTTCGGTTGGAAATATGTCGAGTTCGTACTTACACGTTCCGGGGATGTCTCTGATGGTATCCCTCCATACTACTTTCGGGCCGTGTGTATCCGTTCCCCTGTATCCCAGAAGATTTCTGAGAAGAAAAGTCAGCGTAAGGGTGGCGGCTTTTCTTACAAGAGGACGCCTGTCATTCTTACCCGCGAGTATCTTGGAACCCTGAACGAGATCAACATCATGCTCACACAGAAGCCTCAGACCCCTTATCCAGAAATCCATATCCAGTACATCCAGATCGTCAATAATCAGTATGTCGGCCATGGATTTCATCAAACCGGTTTTCATTGCCAGGCCATAATTGGGATCGGGAAGATATATGGCGTTCAACGCGGGATGTTCACTCTCAAGAGCGCGAAGCATTTCCACGGTTCCATCGGTCGAGCCGTTCTCGACAACCAGTACTCTGAATCCGGCGGGAAGGACTTCCAGAACGGGCAGAAGCTGCTTTTTGAGAATACTTTCCTCATTGTACACGGGTACTATTATCTCTACTTCGCTGTCCGGACAGGCTTTGTTGAGGTTGTCCTTCATATTCATGAGGTTTTCTTCTTTCTGTATCCGGCTCGCGCCGCCAGCAGGCTCAGTTCGAATAGCAGGTAGAGCGGAAGGGTGAGCATTACCTGTGTAAGAGGATCTGGCGGTGTGAGAACAGCGGCGGCTATCAGAAGTCCTACGATTATATGCCTTCTGTATTTCGCAAGGTTATCGGGTGATATGATTCCCAGTCTCACGAGCATGAGTACAAGAACCGGAAGCTGAAACGCGATTCCGAATACCATGATGAACCTTCCGAGAAAACTTATGTAACTGGCGAGGCTCCAGTGTCCGACTATGTTCCCGGTCTCGAAACTTTTGAATACGTTAACAGCAGGTTCCAGCATCAGGAACCAGGCAAACGCCGCACCCGCGAGAAACAGAAGGACGGACACGAACGCCGCGCGAACCGCGACTCTCCTTTCCCTTTCAAAGAGGCCGGGCGAGACAAATCGCCAGAACTGATAAAATATGACAGGCGATGAAACAAGAATGCCTGCTGTAAGAGAAAGGTTCAGGTGCGCTGAAAAAGCTTCCGCGGGAGAAAGTGTCTGCAGTTCGGCGGGACCCCGTGAAATAACCAGAGCCATGAGTTCCCTGCAGAAGATGAACGATACAATCACGGAAACAGTCAGGTTACCCAGTACGTAAAACAGTCTGCGCCTGAATTCTTCAAGGTGTTCCCAGAAACTGCCTTCGGTAATGCTTTTCAAATGCTGAGATCCGTGCTTTCCAGCTGACTGATCACACCCGGAAAAATTTCCTCTTCCCTGTCAGACGTAAGCTTCATCAGCCTGCAGTCGAGCCAGTCGAACGGAAGTGACCATACCCTTCCGTCTCTACGGGTTTTTTTATCTCTGTTGAGGAGGTCGTACAGCCCCTTTTCAGGAATTATCCCGCTGATGTTCGTTGGGAGACCGGCTTTCTTCAGCAGGTAACGAATCTCGCCGGACAGGCTTTTACTTCCGCCCAGTTTCGTCGCCATGACAGCTTCTCCCACCAGCCCCAGGCCCACAGCTTCCCCGTGTGAAAGGTGAAATCCGCTGGCACTTTCAAGAACGTGTCCTATTGTATGCCCCAGGTTAAGAAGCATTCTCTTACCGGTTTCTTTCAGATCTTCGGAAACAATGCGCCCCTTTACCTCAAGGCACTTTCGGACAATTCCATGAATTCCGTCCGTATCCGGATTTTTAATATCCAGATGTTCCAGTGATTCCCTTATCGATGAATCTCCTATGAGAGCGGTCTTTATTATTTCCGCGATTCCGCTTCGGAACTCCCGCTCCGGAAGCGTACTGAGAAATTCAGGTGATATTACGATCTTCTCCGCGGGGCTGAACGTCCCCACCTGGTTTTTTGCTCCCACCAGATTCACGCCGGTTTTGCCGCCCAGGCACGCGTCCACCATACATAGAAGAGTTGTGGGAACAAGCATCAGCCGGAGTCCGCGCAGATACGTGGACGCGGCCATCGCTCCTATATCGCATACCAGCCCACCTCCTATTACGGCTACGGGAGTATCTCTGTGAATTCCAGCTTCCGACATGCTGTCCCATATCCGGGCAAGCGTGAAGGTGTTCTTCAATTTCTCATCAGCCACCATTACGTAAAGTCCTGAAGCTGACATTATGACAGATTGAAGCTCGTTGTTCCAGAGTCTTGCGACTTCCGAATCAATTACCAGAAACGGTCTTTCCCACTCGTCCGAAAATTCTTTCATGAACATGGTCTGCCGCACAATTGAACCGGTACGAATATCCGTTTCCAAATCAGTGGTATTCCACCTGAATTTCATTCAGGCCCCCATACAAACCAGATAAACGCCGCACCGGCTGCAGTTGCCGCGATCGTGAACGGCAATCCTACTTTTACGAAGTCCATGAATGATACTTTGAAACCGTTCTTCCTCAATATCGATACGGATACGATATTCGCCGCGGCTCCGACCGGGGATATGTTACCTCCAAGGCAGGCTCCTATCAGAAGTCCGAAAGTAAGGTAATAATGGCTCCCTCCGCTCTCTCCAAGACTCTGCGCTATGGCGTGGGTAACGGGAATCATGGCAGTTACGTAGGGAACATTATCGATGAACGCGCTCAATATAACCGCGCTTACAATAACAATAAGAAACGCGAGAAACGGGTTGTTCCCCGAAACGCTGGCAAGAAATATTCCAACCTTTTCCATAACACCCATTTCCTCAAGAGCGCCAACCATGAAAAATATCCCCGCGAGCAGGAAAAGCGTGTCCCAGTCGAACCCTTTCAGAATAGCTGCGGTCGTGCGATTGCCATAGTTTCTTTTGCTTCTGCTGCCGGAATGCCGCTTTCTGAACAGGACATGCCATGCTATGGCTATTCCTCCTCCCGAAATACACAGAAGACCGGCCTCTATACCAACTCCGGGAAAGAAGAAACTCATAACGGCAAGTCCCATGATTACTCCCGCGAGAATCCACGCGGGGAACCAGCTGCTTACTCCGGGAATAATGACTCTGGGAAGTGACCTTGAATCTTTTTTCAAAAGCCTGCTGAGAACGAAAAAGGAAGCCAGGGCTCCGAGCTGAACCGCGAAGAATATTCCCGGCTTCCCGTTCATGAAGAAGAAATTATTGAAGTCCATGTTTTCCGAGGCGGCCAGTATCATGCTGGGGGGGTCGCCGACAAGTGTGGCGGTTCCCTGCAGATTGCTCGCCACTGCAATACCTATCAGCAGAATCATCGGATTAGCTTTGAGTTTCCTGGCAACTTCAAGGGCAATCGGAGCCACTATCATCACTGTGGCCACATTCTCCACAAAAATAGATATTACGCTGGAGAGAATACACAGGTAAATGGCAGCATGACCGTAATTCTTCGAACGGGTTACTATATGACCCGCGAGGTATCCCGGTATCCCCGCTTCAATAAGCACTTCGGCGATTAAAAGGATTCCGGAAAATATCAGAAGTACGCTGAAATTAATACCGCCCGCAATCGAGCCCAGTTCTCCCCATCCGACAAAAGAACCGAGAACGAAACTGGATACTACGGCAAGAACCACAGCAACCCAGATCGCGAAACCACGCTTTTTATGGGCGACAGCTATGTAAGCGTACGCGGATAAAAAGAACAGCGAAAAGATAAGACCCGAATTCAAACTCAGTTGCCCTGCTGATACTCTACAAGGGTCACGCTGCTGTCAGGGGTTATCCTTGCAACGATGCCAACATCCGGAGCAAGCCATATGTCCCTGTGAACAATGGTAGTTTCGGGTTCGAATCCGGCAGCCCTTATCCAGTTGATAGTAGTTTCAAACTGTTTCAGATGATAACATTGAGTCCATTTTCCATCGGGGCTCGTTTCGATATCCTGGACCACCGAAGTTCTCTTCCAGTCATGACTTATAGTTACACCCTGACTCACTGCGAAAGTGGATACCGTGTCCGTTCGCGAATAGCCCGTTGTAAGGGGCCAGTCCAGCCAGGTCACCCATGCCTGATACAGGGGTACTTCGTAACCGTTGAACATTACCCGGTGATCTTCGTAGAATTCAAGGTAGCCATCGTTGGCTATCCAGTACGTATAGTCCGCTCCGGAAAGAACCCTGTAGCAGGCTCTCTCCCCCTTCTCTGCCTGATCTATCACGGATACGATCAGCGTTCCACCGCCGTCAATTGAGTATTCCCACTGGCTCCCGATCCTGTTTATTGGATAGTAATCCGCTCCCATTCTGTAAAAGAGAGGATTCCTTCCACATCCCGAGGCGATGATAAGGACCGAAAGTAACGGTATCGCAAACCATTTCATAGTGTTACCTCCCTGGAAATACCGAACTGCAGGACGAATGAGTCTCCGGTTTCCATTTCAGCCATTACACTGAAATAATCCGCGCCTACCTCTCCCCTGAAACCGTTTCCCACGCTGAAATTCCATCTCAGTCCCGCTTTCCAGAAAGGATCCCAGGTTACCGGATCCGTTCCCCCGCTGTTGCTCAATGAGCTTCGACAGAATCCGAAAGCGCACACTACTCCCGGATTGAACACCTTTCCCCATGGTCTGAGGTAGTATCCTGCTTTAAGCTGGGGTTCGAAGAAGGTCAGGCTGGCTGCTCCCTGATCACTGCTTCCGAACACACTCAGAGAAAACCCCAAACCCGTTCTGAAAGATCGTGTGACAATCCACGAAGCGGACACCCCGGCATTAAGTCCGGTATTAAGACTGTTACCCCACTGTCCGGTTGGATAGGACATGCCTATTCCACCCGAAATATCTACATCAATTGCCGCACAGACTGCTGCGGTTGAAAACACCAGTATCATGACCAGTTTCAATTCTGAATACCTCCTCACAGATCCATGGCAGGCAAAGGCGTATCCTGCATGCCGACGTGGATCTTCACTTTTCCTCCTGCTACTTCCCTGGATGCTTTTTCGGCCAGAGAGGGAAGGTTGTTTTCCTGACTCAGGTGGGCGAGAACACACACCTTAAGATCTCTATGATACACAGCTCCAAGAAGTTCCGCGGCTGAATCATTTGAAAGATGTCCCGTTGTTGAAGCTATTCTCTGTTTAAGATGCCATGGGTAACTGCCTTCCCACAGCATATCCTCATCATGGTTGAATTCCAGAACAATGGCACTGCAACCGCTCATTCTATCCCGAACAAGATGGCTGGACTTCCCGAGGTCAGTCGCAATTCCCAGCTTGCCTGAGCTCCATTCAATCACGTAACCGGAAGGGTCAGCGGCATCATGCGCTACGCTGAAAGCGTTCACTGTGAATGAACCAAAATCAACACCGGTTCCATTTTCAAGTACTTCCGTGCCCGGCAGTTTCCCCAGTTTTCCTTTTGACGCGTTCAAAGTACCGCTGGAGCCGTATATGGGAATATTCCACTTCCTGGCAACAATGCCGGCGCCCTTGATATGATCGGAGTGTTCGTGACTTACAAACAAAGCCTGCGGATGAATACCTTCAAACCCGGACTGCCTGAGTCTTTCCGTGTGTTTCCTGCCGCTGAGTCCCGCGTCAAAGAAGACCATGCAGCCATCATGCTCAATGACAAAAGCGTTCCCCCTGCTTCCGCTTGCCAGAACACCAAGTCTCATAGATTATCGCTTTCGTTTAAAACCCGTTGAAAAACAGCCGAATCCAGCGGATGATCGGTACCACCTGTCTGACCCCAGAAATTTCTGAGTTTCCATGTACTGTCGGAAGATAGCGAATTAAGACTGAATACACATACACCTCTGTCACCGTTCGCGAGAGCTTCAGCGGCACCCGTAAACGCACTGGACATCGACTGGTTGTAAATACCTATTCCGTGAATCACCCTTTCCGGGCAGACTCCCGCGCCAAGAATCGCGAGTTCTTTCGCCCTGGCGGTGTTCGTTGTGTAAGCCATAGTGCAGACAAAATCAACAAGACCAGATTCAAGCCATGACCTCCAGTCACAGAAATAATAGGAGCGTGCTTCGTAAGGATCAGCCATTACGGCACATGACAGCAAAACCCCGGGAGCTTTGCTTCTAAGTACAGATCTCACCGTTTCAACGGTCAGGGTTACCTGTTCAATTCTCCAGAGTGACCACATATCCGTCAGTTCATCGGATTCATCATGTCTGTTGCTCAGTGGATCAAACCCGGTTTTCAGGTAGAACGCTCCTCTGGACTGTGATTCAAAACCAAAGGAGGGATTCGGATACCTTATGTAATCAAGATGAATACCATCTACATTGTAGTTCGTTGCAATTTCCGCGGCGATGTCCGCGACGAATTTTCTTACTCCGGGTACCGCGGGCGACAGTGTGGCTCCTACCAGACCGCTGCGGTCGCATTCATCCCTTGTATACTCCCTGGTTGAACGGCCATACTTGTCGTTCAAGAACCAGTCGGGATGGGTGTACCAGACATGCGCTGAATCACCTGGAGGGTAAGGCGCTGACCAGACAAGAAAAGCATTTATCCAGGCATGAACCTCAAGTCCCCTGGGCCTTGCTCTTGCAATTGTATACGCGAGCGGATCGAAACCATCCCGGAATGGTGCACGGGGGAGTATCGACGAATCGTAGTAAGCTTCAGCCCTTCCCGCTACCTGAACGATAATCCCGTTTGCACCGGCCTCAACGGCCCGGTCAATCATTGAGTCGATGGATTCCGGGGTTTCAAGCGCGTCCCGTACTACCCAGAAGTATCTGGATCCACAGACCCGGTCAATGGAATAATTGACTCCGGTAACAATCAGAATCAGTAAAAGCATGAAATGAATTCGCACTTCTTTATCACCGCCATCCATCGGAAATGACATTTAGAAATGACCTCACAAAGTGTTTAATATCAACGGATGTATTAACAGCATCTATGGAAAATCCAAGATATTGATCGGGATTTGAGATATCAAGTCCTATTCTCTCAAGATACGACAATCGATCGGACGAGTTGTGCGATGGAAGTATTACATTCTCCAATTCAAGTTTGAGATGCAGCTTTTCCGGCACCCGGTCTATGTTCAACAGAGCGGTTCCGGGAAGAAGATGAGGAAGACTTCCCCCCACAACGGAATAATTGACATCGCAGGCATCAATTCCGTCCAGAAATTCCTGCCTGAGCTTATTCACTATCCTGCTGCGCGGCTCTATACCGGTTCCCATAACATCCAGAGCAGCAACCATACCCGCGACCCCGGCAATGTTTGTCATAGATGAAAATTTCCGAGCGGCACTAATAACCCACGGATCAATATTCGACATTATCGTGGCTGCTGCTCCCGCGGGTCCACCCAGTTTAAGTGAACAGATTGTAATCAGGTTTATACCGGTGTCGGACAAATCAATTTCTATTCTTCCGGCTGCATCACACGCGTCCGAGTGAAACCAGGTATCTGTCGAATGAACCATCCGGGAAAGTTCCGGGACAGGTTGAACGACTCCGGATATTCCATTTACCCAGATACATGTAACAAGCCCGGTCCTGTTCGTATAGAGTTCGGTGAGTGATTCCGGAATTACTTTTCCGTTACCGTCAATTTTCAAAATACTTACGGTTGATCCTTCACTTCTGAGAGTCTTAAGAGCCGTGACTACCGAAGCTCTTTCAACGGGAGACGCTATAATGTGCTCCCTTCCAGCCTCCCTTGCCAGCCTTCCCGCCGACAGAACGGAAAGTCCGTTGGCCGCATCACTGTCGTAATGGAAGAGAACCCGGGAACCACCAAAATACTCTGCTGTTCTCTCCGCGAAATCCTCCAGAACCTTCTGCGCTCTTCTTCCCGGAAGATTGCTGCTTCTCGGGTGGCCGTATCCCATCTTCAGGGTTTCGGACACAGCTTTTGCCGCCTCCTCTCGCAGGGGCGTAGCCGTAAGATTGTCCAGGTACGTTATTCCCTTCAGAACGGTATTCCTTTCAGTCAGAAATGATCAGCGAATTCTTCCTTCTCCGGTCTCGAAAACAGTTCTTCAATGGCTTTTTCCGCGGGGATTTCCCTATTGATAATATTTCTTACCGTTCCCGTAATGGGCATATCCACATTGTACATATCCGCAAGCAGCATGACCGCTCCCGCCGTATCAACGCCTTCCGCAAGACGGAGGTTTTCCGCTCCGTTACCCCTGGCAATATTCTCACCATACATCCTGTTATGACTGAACGGTGAGAAAAGGGTCGCTTCGTAATCACCCAGATGAGACAGTCCGTACACGCTTCTCCAGTCACCACCCATTGCAGCAACCAGTCTCGCGACTTCCTGAGGAGCCCGGGCCATCAGCGCCCCCTTCAGGCCGGACATATTAAGACCATCGAGTATACCGGCGGCTATTCCGATAACGTTTTTCGTCGCCGCACCGACTTCACATCCGATGATATCCCGTGAGCGATAGAAGCGTATCAGATTACTTCCCAGCAGGCTGGAAACACGTACCGAATCACTTTCACACTCGGAAGCAATAATCATGCAGCTGGGCACTCCCTTGACGAACTGCTGAGGATGTCCGGGACCCACCCAGACCGAAAGACTGCGGGGTTTCAGTCCTTCCTCAGACGCTATCTCCGAAAGCCTTTTTCCGGTACCTTTCTCTATTCCTTTCATGCAGAGTATCAGGTCAGTGGATGAAATATCAATTTGCCTCAGTTTTTCACACAGGTTTCTGAACTTCTGTGCGGGAACCGTGACTATGATCATATCTGAACCGGATACTTCCCCGATACTGCTTGTCAGCCGTATATCGGGCGGAAGTTCAAGATACCTGTTCTTCCTGGTTCGTTTCAGTTCAAGAAATCCCGGAATTCCCTCGGGCTCCCAGCCTGCCACGACATTTCCAATCCTGGATCCGTACCAGAGATGGAAACTTCCCCATCGTCCGCATCCCAGAACCGCCTGAGAAATCGCCATACCGCTATTTCACGTCCCGTTCGGGAAGCGGTCCAGGCATTGTATCAACAGACCCGTACTGCTCGAACATCCTTCCCCAGTCGGTATCAAGGGCTTGTTTAATACGCTTCTTCCCAACCAGGTTCAGCCAGAATACGTCATGGTACAGCCTGCTGGCGAAATACGCCCAGGGAACCAGGGGGGTCCTGAGAAGGAAACTCTCCAGGGGCTTCAACCAGCCGTGATAGATCATTTTCTGTCCCCTGCTGGCAAAAGTGTCGGTCTGGACAAAATGGAAATTCACGTCTGAAATATCCTCACCGACGACTTCAATATCCACCGGATCTCCAGTGCCCAGACCCTCCTCGTGGGCAAGCCTTATGAAATCCAGTTTCATGGGATCGAAACCCTGCATCTTCGCGCTTATCGCATCGATTGCCACCTGATCAGCGGAGGCAAGAATGTAGTTCTTCACATGTGGAATCATCGCCCTCGGACCGGGACCCTCACCGGCAAACGTACCATCCATTACGGCAAGAAGACCCGGGTGAATTTCTTTCTGAATTCTCAGAAGATCCACAAGGGTCTCATGTATTACGCTGTGCGTCCAGTGTCTGCGCTCACTGAGCAGTCCTCCGAAGGCGTTTTTCATGGCTCCCGTAATTGTCGTAAATACATGAGTTTTTACGGTGGGAAGCTGGATTATATTCTGCCCTATCAGGGCATCGGGAATCCTGACTCCGTTCGGGAATATCTTTCCAAGCACCCTGAACGGCTTTTTCGGCTTGAATTCAACCCACTTAACGGGCTTCTCGTACAGCCTTATTTTCTGAATGCCATGAAGATCTTCATCAACCTGCCTGAGATGGTTACCCTTTTCCCCTCTTTTATCACTTACAACTACCGTCCTGTTGTGAGTTGATACAAGCTGATCCCTGCTGAAGCCATCGGACAGCAGCGTCCGGATAACTCCATCAAGCTGCCATGGTGTTGTAGAACATGCGGGATACCAGTGATGCCATGACACGTTAATTTTCAGGAGAACCTTTTTGCTTCTGTCAAGATAGTCCAGATACCCTATACTCCTGAGCAACTTGCTGTAGTCCTCAAGAACGGTATCCGGCGATGTTTTCAGAACGGCTACTTTACTTTTCATTTTTTCTTTCTTTCCTGGTTCGTTACGGATATTTCATTTCTGTGTATGTACAATCCAGTTGTTTTCCATCTTCGGTGTGACCACCAGTACAGTTCAGGTCTTTCGGCAATCGTTTTCTCGAAGACTTTTGTATACCTCTGCGTTACATCTTTCTCCGCTTCTTCCCGCGCGAGAGATCTGTCCGGGTATATCGGTTTACCTATTTCCAGTATGTGATCGGGGCTTTTCCCCTTTCTAACCAGTATTGCCGGTACCACCGGCACGTTCAGTTTCACTGAAAAAGACGCTGCTCCCCTGGGGGTCGACGCCGGATAACCGAAAAAATCAACGATCACCCCGCTTCCGCCGGCATCCTGATCGGAAAGCCAGCAGATGTATCCACCCCGCTTTATCGATTCAAGAACGCCCCTTACAGCTGATCTTCTGTTGTAAAGTTCGATTCCATGTATCGACCTCATTCTGTTTATGTATCCGTCAACGAGGGCGTTGCTCTGCCTGCCTACAAGAAAAGACATATCCCCGAGTATATAGCTGCTGGCAATACCAAACAGCTCCCAGTTCCCGAAATGGGCGGTAATGAGAATAGCTCCGTCAATCGCTTTTAATACTTCCAGGGCTTCCGGACTCCGCACTGCCACATGCCTGTCGATGTAATCACTGCCCATTCTGTCCTGCCTGGCGAATTCCAGCATGAAACGACCCGCGTTCATGTAGGAATGAAGTCCCGTTCTTTCCAGTTCACTATTCGTCCGTTCGGGAAAAGCCAGTTCCAGGTTTGTCATCGCAATTTTCCTGCGGATTCCAAGTATCCTCCATGCCGTCCACCCCAGAGATGCGCCAACGGCAAGCGCGCATCTAATCGGAAGAAGTCCGGCAAAGAATATCACAGTACGAAGAATCCCGTACTCAATTCTATGAAGAAGAGTTGTTTTTCTTTCAGATCTCATCTCAACCTCTGCTAAGCGGAATACGAATCTCTATCGCGTGTTCCGGACAGATTTCATGACAGCAGAAGCACATGATACATTTTTTCCGGTTCATTACCGCTTTTCCATTTTCGATGGTTATCGCGCCGACCGGGCATCCACGCGCACATACTCCGCACCCGATACATCTGCGGGTGGCTACCGGAGGCCTCTTGAAAAAATACCTTGCAATTCCCCCGAGGAAGGACGGAAAATGATTTAAAACACTTACCCCCGGCACACTGAAATCTTCCAGCAGGCATACCTCCCTGCCACTGACCTTTATTTCCTCTGGAACTTTGCCCAGCCCTCTTTCAAGGGCGACTCTGTTCGTACATAGTTTATAGGGGTCCAGCCCTGCCAGATCCGCCATAACCGTATCAAGACATACGCCATCCCCGGCAGCCCCCAGTATCCCATCCCATCTTGGTGTACCATCGGTACTTGGACCCTTTCCGTCCATAGCCAGTATCGCGTCCATTACATGGAAGTCGAAATTAACAATCGTATGAATATCAACAAGTATTTCCGCAAAATCGTCCGGTTTTACGGCATGACTGTGGAGTATAGCTTTTCCCAACCCCGGAACTGCCCCGAAAGCGTTCTTCACCGCGTTTGTCAGCCTGCACAAACTATGGGTCTTGAACTTGCACACGTTAATAAGTACGTCCGCATCGATTACCGGTTTCGCTATGTTGTAGGTTCGATCATCGATGGAGACCTCAACCGAACCAGCCTTCTCAAAATTGACCAGTTCGATTCCCAGCTCATCGGCAACAGCCGAAAAGCCGCAATTGTCCCAGTAACGCTGAATACCTTTGACCGCTCCTCCGGGGCTGTCTCCGACCGTAACTTCACAACCTTCGTTCTTAAGAAGAACGGCCATGGCGGCAACAACTTCAGGATGCGTTGTTATGGCTCTTTCGGGAGCTTTAGCGGAGAGCATGTTTACCTTAAGCAGAACCACTGCCCCCGGAACAACGGATTCAGGCCAGCCGCCCGCCAGCTCTATCATTTCCCCAAGGCTGTCAATCAGAACGGTTCTGTCGTAATTTTCAAAACCCGACCTCAGCACTACGTCAAAGGGCATACGGCCTTTCCATACATCGTGTACTTCAATAGTACAGACTTACCTGCATATTCAATTACCGTCATTTCAGGACCGAGCATACAGGCAGATACAAATCAATAAATGAATCTACATAGAAG
>CAZOQQ010000010.1:0-26364 GCA_964582075.1 uncultured bacterium
ATTCAGCGATAATAACGGCGATTGCGAACGATTATGATTTCAGCGAAATATTCTCAAGGCAGATTGAAGCTCTTGGAAAACCGGGAGATGTTCTTGTAGCCATAACCACCAGCGGCAATTCGGCTAACGTATTGAAGGCTGTCGAAAGCGCGCGGTTGAAATTAATGAAAACCATAGGATTTACGGGTGCCGGTGGAGGAACTCTGTCGGATATTACGGATATCTGCGTAAAAGCGCAGTCAGACCGGACCAGCCATATCCAGGAAGCTCTTCTCGTGGCGGGTCACGCACTTTGCCATGCCGTTGAAAATGCTCAGGTGGGAGAGCAGTCAATTTGAAAAAAGGAGGCATCTGGAGGAACGTTGTTCCAGGGATAATCATAGCTGGAATAGCACTGTACCTTACGTACAGAAAGACAGACGCGACGCAGCTTCTGCTGATCCTGAGGGAAATGGCATGGCCGTTTCTTCTTCTGGTTCTGCCGCCTTTGGTTTTAAGCTATATCTTCAGGATAATCAGGTGGCGGTTTCTTCTTTCTCCCGTAGGCAGCGTATCGGCTAAGGAAACTTCGGGTCCGCTGATTACAGGCTTTTTTGTGAACTCGATCCTTCCCGGAAGAGTGGGAGAAATTTTAAGGGCCCTGCTTCTTTCGAGAAGAACTTCCATACCGGTAGCCAGCTCCATTGCGACAGTTCTGCTCGCGAGAATCTTCGATGGGTTAACACTTGCTGCGATGACCCTTGTCGTACTTTCAGTGCTCTGGAACGAACTTGACACCGCTATCAGGTTTGGTCTGGTAGCGGCAGGATTACTGTATATAGCGGTTCTTCTTTTGCTTATCGCTCTGCGAAAGTGGAAAGATGGGACAGCCAGGGTTATATCAGCTCCGATCAGATGGCTGGGGTTTCGTTCTTTTTCTTTGAAATTCGGAAAAATGCTGATCTCCTTCTCACATGGCCTTGAAATATTACGTGACTGGACAGATACAGTGCGCATCATTTTTTACTCTCTCGGGGTCTGGGGTTCTCTTGCCCTTTCGGTTATTCCTGTTTTCCAGGCGATGCATCTGCACATACTCTGGTACTATCCATTGCTGGTTCTGATTCTCGCCGGGCTCGGAATGCTTATTCCCACTCCAGCTGGAACGGGAACCATTCATGGTGCGCTTGTGCTGGTTCTGCCCGGTCTTATCGGTATCACTGCCGAAAATACGAGGATATTTGCTCTGTTGTTTCATACGACTCAATTCCTGCCGATCATTCTGGTTGGAATTGTTGTTGCAGTAAAGGAAGGGGTAACAACTTCACAGGTCAGCAGAATTGCCGAAGAAGAGGAAGCCCGATTAACCACTGACAAACCGGGTTCTCCGGTAGATTGATATGTCGGATTGACGCAATTGTATATTGAAATTTCTCATCCGGTTGTGTATATTGTTTACAACAATGCAATAACGAGTACGGATTACCTGGAATGTTTCTTGCCTGTAAACATCGTCAAGAGATACTTATGAGCGGAATAATAAAACATCTGTTTTACAGGAAAAAAGCGGAAGGTTACCCTGGTAAAGGGATATTCAGCAAGCCAAAACCCGTGCGAAGGGCTTCGGTAAATTCCGAACTGTGCAGGGGTTGCGGTGATTGCTGTGCCGCCTGTTACTATGGAAAGATAGTAATCGACAGGACAGGGAAGGCTCATGTCAAACGCGGTTGTTCTGGATGCGGTGCCTGCAGAAGCGCCTGTTCTTCCGACGCGATTGTCATGATAGAAAACAATTGAGAGGTTCAGTATGCCTACTTACGAATACAGATGCAGCAAATGCGGATACAAGTTTGATGAATTTCATAAAATGAATGATAATGCCGGAAGAAAATGCCCGAAATGCGGAAGCAGGGCCGAAAGAATGATAGGAACTGGTTCCGGAATTATCTTCAAGGGGGCTGGATTCTACGCGAATGATTACGCCAAATCGAAGAAAGTTGAGAAGCCTGCGGGTTTGCCTTCAGATTCGAGTGACGACTGATAAAGCGGATAATCCGGTACGAATATCGCACTGTAGTGTACCTGGTTCGGTTGAAGGAGGTCAGTTCTGCTGCGAATATTGTTTCCGATTCTCCTGATTCTGCTGGCCTGCCAGAATAAACCAGCGGTTATAGACGGAAAAGTCCAGGTGATTTTCTGGCACGCAATGGGTGGCCCGCTTGGAGAGTTCCTTGAGGACAGCCTTATTACCGAGTTCAACGCGACGCATTCGGGAATTGAAGTTATTCCCGTCAGCATGGGTAACTACAGGGCACTCTGTCAGAAAATACTCGCCAGTGTTATGGCGGGGGATACACCGGTTATTGCTCAGGCGTACGAAACATGGACATCACAGCTTATTCGGGGTAATGCACTGGTTCCGCTGGATTCTCTGATGCGGCTTGATTCGGAAGAAATTACCGATCGCTGGAATAACGATTTTTTTCCAGTTTTCCAGCGTAACAACACATTCGACGGCCGCATTTACAGTTTTCCTTTTAACAAAAGTGTACAGGCTCTGTACTATAACGTTGAGCTGATGGATAGCCTCGGCCTGCATCCTCCAGAAACATGGGAAGATTACAGAAATGTGCTTGCGGCTCTTACGCTGGATGGGAACAGCGATGGTGACCTTCTGGATGACTGTGATCGATGGGGAACCGCGTTCAATCCGAGCGTTGGAATGTTCGAAAACCTTCTTTTGCAGCGGGGAGGATCACTCCTGAATGTTGACAGCACGCGAACAGCTTTCGCTTCCCGGGAAGGTATAGACGCGCTTCAGCTGCTGATAGACCTGATACGTAACGACGGATCTGCCAGAATCTCTTCAGGCTACACCCACCAGAATGATTTCGCCAGTGGCACAGTCGGTCTGGTTCAGGGATCGACTGTATCGCTGGCTTTCATGAGAAGAAACATGGAACGAATGCGGGAGAGTGGAGAAGATGTATTCACGCTTGGAATAGCTCCTCTTCCCGGAGACAGGGAACGGGCGGTTATTATAGCGGGAACCAATGTAATCCTGTTCAGATCCGATTCCACAAGAGTGGAAGCCGGATGGGAATTTATTAAATGGTTTACCGAGCCGCGTCAGCAGGCCAGGTGGAGTGCGGCCACAGGATATATTCCAGCCACCGGGACTTCCATGGACTATCCCGAAATACGGGAACAGTTTCAAAGGTACACCGGTCTTGAGGATGTCATGCTTCAGGTGGAGTACGCTCAGTTTGAACCGCAGAAAACGTTCTGGTACGATGGCAGGCTCTTCCTGTCCGAAGCTGTAGAAATAGCCCTCTACGGAAGAATGAGTGCTGAAGATGCTTTGAAAAGAGCTGCCGATCTTGCCGACGCAGAACTTGAATCCGAACTTGACTGAAATAGTATGAGGGTATGAAAGGGGAGATAATGAGTAAAAGTTTCCCGGTTCTATTTACGATTCTGTTGGTTGGACTGGCAGGAGCCCAGACCGTTTCCATTGAAGAAGCCCGGGAGGACCTCAACGGAGATGGAATTCCGGACCATCTGGGTGAAATTCTCACCGTTGAGGGAACAGCAACCTGCGAAGGAACCCTTTTCTCCGAAACGGGGCTGAGTTTCTACATTCAGGATGAAACAGCGGGAATTAACGTTTACGCTTACAGTTCCGCCAGTCCAGGAGATATTAAGGCTGGCGAAAGATGGAGGCTGACAGGTGAAATCAAGCAGTACAACGGGCTGGTTGAGATATCTCCTTCATCATCATCTGATTTTGTGTATATTGATAATCCGGGAGTTCCTCAGCCATTTCAGCTGGCTCTGAACCAGGGTGTCAGTGAGGAACTCGAAGGTCTTCTGCTTGCGCTTGGAAACAGTACTCAGGCACAGTGGGTAACAGTCGCCAATACTCCCCAGTCCGCCGGTGGTGGATATAATTTCGAAGTGTGGAACGGACAGATTGCCGTTGCCGTCCGGGTAAGCGGAACAACCGGGATAAGTATTTCGAACATTTCAGCGGGTTCCCGCCTGTTTCTGAGGGGTATAGGAGGCCAGTACGATTCCTCGCCACCGTACGACAGCGGTTATCAGCTGCTTCCCAGATACCAGTCCGATATACAGGTCTACGAACCAGTGATTTACGAAGGATTTCACCTTTCGCTGCTCACCGGCAACCCGTTTGCCCCTTCACTCGGTGAGACCCTGAATATGGAGTACGGAGGTCCGTCCGGTATGAGATTCACCCTTACGGTCTTTGACAGATCAGGCAGGGACGTCAGGCATCTTGCTGATTCACGGCCTGCCGGAGACGTTGTACAGTGGAACGGTAAGGACGATTCCGGAGAAATACTTCCAGTAGGACCTTACCTGGTTCTTCTGGAGGGTGTGGATTCCGATGGCAATCGCTTTACGACAACCGAGACGGTTGTCGTGGCGGCACCCCTGAATTGAGGTGGTGACATGCAAATGAAAACAGCAGTACTGTTCTTTGCTCTTCTGATTCTTGCGGGGCAGTCGATGGCGGCGTTTGAAGAACTGGAGATAGGAATAGCTTCCCAGGCCATGGGAGGAACCGGTGTCGTTCTGTACGGAGCGGATATGGTTCTTTTTAACCCGGCTTCTGTGGCAGGAATAACTTACGGAACCGTAACAGTTTCGGGCAGACTTCCATTTTCGAACATGGATTTCGGAACTTACGGGATTGACGGAGCTTTTCATTTAAGCGGCAAATGGAACACCGCCGTGAGCCTGCGTTATTTCGGGGGAGACCTTTACAACGAGCAGATGGCCGCCGTAACACTTGCGGGAATGCTTACGGATGACATGTCATTCGGATTACAGCCCGTAATCTGCAGAGCATCGATAGCTGACGGGGTTTCGGAATACGGCAGTGCTTCGGCGGTAGCGGTGAATATGGGTTTCCAGGTCAGAATGTACAGACGCTGGCTTCTTGCCGCGTCGGTAAGAAATCCATTTCAGGCAAGGCTCGGGGAAAGCGGTGAATATCTTGGAAGAAGAATTGACGCAGGCCTGCGATACGAGCCCGCGAACGGTATGATTTCAGCATTAACCTTCTCGAGGGATTTCAATGGTATGAGAATTCACGCGGGGCAGTCTCTTCCACTCGGCCCGGTTATCGTTATGGCCGGAGTCCAGAGTAACCCTGTCTCCATTTCAGGGGGCCTGGATACATACGTTAAAGGTATTGCCATCAAGTACGCCGTCATCACTCATTCCCGTCTGGACCTTACTCATCAGTTCGGGGTGACTTATGATTTCTAGCCTGATTCTTGTTGCCTGCATGAGCATTGCGGTTCCGGGTGGATTCGACCTGAATACTGCAACCTTGCAGGAGTTGCAGGATCTTGAGGGACTTGACTCACAGCAGGCTTTCGATCTCTACGACTATATCTACGAGATGGGAGGTCTTCAAAATATATACGAGATTATGGATATACCGGGGTTCGGTGCGGATGAGCTTGAGTACCTCAAGAATAACTGCGTTGTAGTACCCCCTTCAGGGGGAAGCATTTCATCCAGTGTAATCAGCATCATGGAAAGGCTTGCCACCGAGGATGATCCGGGTGATGCGGCCGTTGACATGTGGGAGAACTATCTTCTCCGGCCCATTCCCGTTAATTCAGCGACATCCTGGCAGCTCAGAAGTCTGGACCGCGTAAGCCTTATCGACGCTGCGGCTGTTGAGAGCAGGCTGAAAACTCTTGGTCCGGTTTCAAGCGTATACTCTTTGAGGAACGTTGACAACCTGACTTACTACGGATACCGGAACATGAGAGATTTCGTGTCCGTCCGGGAGTACGATTTCAGTTCCATGGATTTCTTCGGCAGCTGCAGGATCGTCATCGATGGTGGAGATGGCAGGGATGCAGGTGAAGAAGGTCTCGGCACAATCCTGAGTGATCTTCATTCGGCGGAATCTGATATTGAAGCGGGTGGAAGAGGATATTCCGCTGCCGACAGTATTGCCTGGCTTGAAAGACTGAGTGTTGAAAAGAATGAACTTCAGCAGGCGGTTAACGTCACCGGCTGGGAACACAGGATTCTTGCCGGTCTCGGAGACAGATTCCGCGGTGGAATAAGGCTGTCACGCGGAAGGAATTCTACATCCGGATTCGGACTGTTTTCAGGCCTTGAACTTGGAGATCTGAACAACCGGTTTGATGTGGCGAAGGGTTTTTCTTCGATAGAAAATATAGGAGTACTGAATCGGGTTGTACTGGGCAACTACAATCTCTCTCTCGGTCAGGGGCTCATGATCGATAATTCAGATGAGCTTATGTACAGATCGACTTACCGAACCTGGGGTCTGTACCCCGACCTTACATCCACTCGACAATTCGCTTTTACCGGCGGGGCTGTTGAAATGCAGGCAGGCCATTTCCTGGGTTACGGTTTCTTTTCAAATTCCGGAAGGGATGCGTTGAGAAACATCGATGGAACACCAGATGTGCTTATCATGTCTTCCGCCAGAACATCCATGCAGGCGGACGCGATCAGAGAGACCACCTACGGTGGATACGGCTTCTACGATTTCGGTGGTTTCCTCCCGTGCGGGACTGCGCTTGGTTTCGGAGGTATGCGTATCGACTACAGCGATTCTCTGTTGCCGAATGCTGAAGCAATTGATATCCCCGGAGATACCCGGAACTGGGATTGTCCCGAGTACGATATTCTGGCACCGGGCAAATCTTCCTCGTTTTTTGGAATGTCATCCCAGACGATTATTGATAATGTAAGCCTGGAAGCTGAATATGTCCGGCAGGACAACGAAGCTTCCGCCATGCTTGCAAAGGGCAGATGGCAGAACGATTACTTTTATCTTCTGGGAATCTGGAGACATTACGACCTGGGATACACCAACCCTTACAACCGTGGTTTTACCGAACAGCTTCGATACGATGATACGGTATTTGAGAAACCCTACTACCTGAACGATCCACTTGCATCGCAGCTTGCGCAGTGGCCAACCCCGAAACCCGAAGAGGGTCTTTATATCGAAAGCCGTTACCAGATCAGCAGGAGTATTACTTTTACAAAAGTTTACCTTGACCTCTGGCGTTCAATACCATGGAATTTCAACAATTACAGATTCCAGGGGGAGGTAGAGTACAGACCTGATTTTCCCGTCAGGTTCAGACTTAAATGTAAATACCAGGAAAAGACGAAGATGCACGATGTGGTTCCCACAACTTCACGAACAACTGAATACACATTCAGGACCTTCTTCCTGCCTTCGAACAGTGATTACTTCGATGTTCAGTTGCGGGTCGGAATGGTCGAACTTACTCCCAACCCGCTGTACGGTGACGACAGACTGATGTCAGGTGGATACATTGCCGCCCGGTGGGAACACAATTTCAGCGAAAACATGTCAGTTCTGGGTGGAACAACCCTCTGGTCCACCGACGGGATGAGTCAGTGGGAATTTGAAGATACCGGTATTGATTTCCTGGATGGTGATGGCACCAAGTTCTATGTAACAATAAAGAACAATCTGTCAGACAATCTCCAGGTTCGGTTAAGAGTTCTAAGGAAAGACACATTTTATCCTCGAACCGGTCTATACAGGCCCGACCCTGATGACAGCTTCTTCTACGAGGGTGACCCGAACAGTCCGGTCAGAGATTTTTGTGATCATGTAACAGATTATGGCATCCGATGTCAGCTTGATTTCCGCTGGTAGGGTGGAGGAAGAATGAGCATTATTGCAGCAGGAATAGTATCACTATTAACGATTACAGCCGGGCTTCCCGAAGTCATGTGGATGGGCGACCGGGCGGGTTCACCTTCGGCCGTATCACTGGGTATGGGTGGCGGCGGTTTTATGGATGTCTCAGCTTCGGGAATACTGGGGAATCCTTCTCTTATGGGGATCACGGACTCCGGGCTCCGGATTGAATTCTCTTCAGGGATAGATTTCTTTGTTGAGAAGCGCACCAGGCGTGTTTACAACAAGTTTGAAAGTTCCATCGGAGAATCTGAAATAGCCTTCAACAAAGGGATAAGTTTCTTCCCCGGTGGCGCCGCGGTGGCTGTCAGGGGTATTGACGGGCTTCCCGAATCTTTTGCGTTTGCAGCGGGCTGGAGAGTCCCGGCGGTTTACGGGTACAGTTACAATCGAATACTAAGGGATGAGGCGTACGTTAAAACCGGAGAGGAACAGCTGAACGTATCCGGAATGAAGAACGAATTCGATATAGCCCTTTCCTTCGTTCCGTCGGGAATATTCTCTTTCGGTCTGGCCGGTGGTTACCTTACCGGTACGAGAGATGTTACCTGGGAAGTATCGAATGTTGATCCCTCGCTTGACAGTACCCGTTCCCATCGCAGAGAATCGCTGAGCGGTATAGTGACCAGGGGTTCTGTACTGTTTGTTCCCGATAGAAGAGTTTTCATAAGCGCGGCTCTTGAATACACTGTATCCTTTTCCATTTCTCCTGAGACTGACGGCGATCCAATCACATGGAACGTGCTTTCAGAAACGGATTACGACCTTGATCTGCCGATAATCGTAAGACTCGGTTCGATTTACGTTCCCGGAAACAGACTGAGATCAAGATTCACAGGAGAATTCTTCTGGAGTTCGGATGCTTCTCTTGAATTCGAAGGACAGAACCTTGGCTTGAAAAACTCATGGGGAATCAACGCGGGAGTTGAAAACACGCTGCCCGGAGGGCCGGTGGCGAGGTTCGGTTTCGGTTACGTTCGGTCACCGATTTCGAGCGCTCTCGACAGGATGACTTTTTCAACCGGTATGGGTTTCAATATTGAAGAATGGAATATTGACGTGGGGGCTTGTTTCTCTCCGGACAGGTGGAGACAGACCGGGATAACGGGGTTGCCTTCCTTTGCTTCCGGAGACAGCCTGACGGTTGAGGAAACCGATACGAAGATAATGTTCTCCATCAGCCGTATGTTTGACCTGTAGGCGGGAGGATAAAGTGAAAACACTGCTGCCCGTATTACTGTTTGTCCTGTCCCTTACCGCAGGCGCGAACATAATATATCTTAATATCTTGCACACTAACGATATACATGGTGGGATAGTGCCGAGGGAGGCAACTTTTCTGAATCCCGACTTTCCCCCGATGATCGGAGGCGGAGCGTACATAGGCGCTTACGTTGATGATGTTAGAGAAACCTGCAGGGAAAAAGGTGAATACTGTCTTCTTATTGACGCCGGTGATATTTACCAGGGAACGCCTACGGGGAATTACGAAAGCGGCCAGTTCATCGTTGAATGGATGAATGCCGTGGGTTACGATATGATGACCCTTGGTAATCATGATTTCGATGATGGATCACTGAATGCTGTTGAACTGAGTGAAGAGGCGGATTTTCCGGTTATTTGTTCGAACTTTGTTGATTCGGCTACGGGTGAGATACCCCGACCCGTCATTCCCTACCGGATCATCGACTACGAAGGAGTAAAAGTAGCTTTCATAGGGCTTGTCACAACCGATACCTACGGTCTTGTCACTCCGGAGTTACTTGGAAATTACATTTTCCTGAACGAGATTGAAACCACGCGGAAGTACATGGAGGAAGTCAGGGAAAAAGGAGCCGACATCATCGTACTGGTTTCTCACCTTGGACAGCCGGGTGATCCGGACAAGTACCTCCAGAGGGTTTATGACGCCTGGAACGCTGGCGAGGAGTATACCAAGGATTTCTGCATGAACAACGTGGAACTTACCTGCCTGATTTCCGGAATAGACCTGATTGTCTCCGGTCATATCCATTTGGGATTCCCGGAACCATGGGTAAATCCGATTACCCATACGCTTGTCGTTCAGGGGTACGCCAACGGAACCGGAATCGGTCGTATTCGACTGAAGATCGATACAGACACGAAAACTCTTGTAGGTTACGATCTTCCCGAGGGGGAGGAATATGTCAGCCTTCTTCACGATGAATTCTGGCCCGATCCGGACATGGCGGAAATGATAGAAGGCTTCAGATCGGTGGCCGAAGCCGGAATGGATCAGGTAATAGGCGAAGCGACCGAATATATATCGAGGGGCAGCGCGGAACACCCACTCGGCAGGTTCGTTGCCGACGCGATGCTCTGGAGCACGGATGCCGATGTCGCCCTTATGAACCGCGGCGGTATAAGAGCCGCCATACCGAGGGGCCCTATAACTCCAAGAATAGTCTACCAGGCTATACCTTTTGAAGAAGACTTGTTTACCTTTGAGGTTACAGGAGCAGAACTCAAGGCTATTCTTGAAACAGGAATGCAGGGTCGTCGGCGTGATATGGAAATCGGCGGCGTTACCGCTGATCGAAACCAGGCGATGCCCGACGGGGAAAAAATAGAGAACATGCTTGTAGGCGGTGAACCTCTGGATCCTGAGAGGACGTACAGGTTCGTCACAACAGGATACCTTGCCCAGGGTAACGTGGGCTACGGAATAATACTGGAGCATCAGGCTGTTCCGGCAAACGTTACTCTTATGGAAGCGGTCACGGGGTACATCGCTGAGCTTAAGGAAATAGAAGCGGACAACCGGACAAGAATAATATGGATAGATGAACTCAGATAGAATTTTACCACGAGATGAGACCGGAGCTGAGTAGAGGTAACCGGAAGAATGGCAGGCTGATACTTGTCCTTCTACTGGGAATTCCCGCGGGGCTGATGTTTCTGTTTTCAATTGGCAGGCCCGCTATGGGTACGGGCGGTAACTTCATCGATCCAGTTCTCTCCGCCACCTGCCACAGAATGCCTTCAAGGTGCCTGATGCTGCCCTGGGGAATAACCGGTTTATGCGCGAGGTGCACAGCTTTCTGGCTGGGCCTGGCAACGGGAACACTGATTCTTTACAAACCTGTAATCAGGATCCCTTTCCGGTCAGGTTTTCCCGCGCTTCTCCCTCTGGTCGCTGACGGGATGCTTCAGTACCATTCATCTTATGAAAGTACCAACTTCCTGAGGTTGATTACCGGCCTTGCCGCAGGTTTCGGCATTTCTGTCATCCTGCTGGGAAGAACACGCCTGGAAAGTTGATAATCACGAAATATCAATACCCGGCGTATTCTGTACAACCATGCTTTTCATCCGGTTTCACCGATCTTCAGGCAAAGCTTCATCGGCGATATTCGAGCACTGTTCCGCATGTTTCTGCCCGCAATA
Organism: uncultured bacterium; assembly: GCA_964582075.1. GTDB lineage: Bacteria > Fermentibacterota > Fermentibacteria > Fermentibacterales > JCC-6 > Aegiribacteria. The sequence goes on from CAZOQQ010000010.1 coordinate 11,150, forward strand.
TTCAGAATAATCTATTTTCAGTATATTCCAGTTCGAATGGAGGAATATGCCGGAACATGAAAAAATGCTGGTTTCCCTTGACAGAATAGAGGAGGGAATTGCCGTTCTGCTTCTGCGTGAGGGTCATATATGGCTTATGCCCGATATCTATCTGCCTGAGGGTTCCCGGGAAGGTGATGTCTTCGAAGTTACCCTGAAGAAGGATCCTGAGGAAACCGGGAAGCTTGCCGGAAGTATTCATAACCTTCAGCAGCGACTTCTCGACAGAACACGTGAACGAAATAAAACCTCGAATCGATAAAACGGAGACTCCTGATGGAACAATTGTCTGAAGTAAAATCCGGGGGTAAGCTCGTTCTAATCGGGACCCCGATCGGGAATCTTTCCGATATGTCCGCCCGGGCTGCGGAAGCTATTAAAAGTGCCGCCGTGGTGATGGCAGAGGATACGAGGCATACGGCGAAATTTGTTGTTGACAGAAAAAAGCTGTACAGTTACCATGACCATAATGTTGCGGGCAGAATACCGCAGATAGAAAAATTTCTTGAGAATGGAGCCGTCGTGGCACTTGTTTCAGATGCCGGAATGCCCGGTATTTCAGACCCGGCCTATAAGGCGGTAAGAGCGGCTGTATCAGGGGGCTACAGTGTAGAAGTAATTCCAGGACCGTCTGCGGTTATTACAGCACTGGTTGCTTCCGGGCTTCCGGTTGACAGATTCTCATTTGAGGGTTTCCTTCCGAGAAAGAAGGGTGCAAGAACGCGCAGACTGAAGGAGATATCCACCTATGACGGTTCTATAATATATTACGTGGGTCCACATCATCTTCTTCGATATCTGGATGAAATGAAAAGTATTCTTGGGAATCGCCCCGTGTGTGTTGCAAGAGAAATGACAAAAATACATGAGGAATTTATCCGGGGAAATATAGTGGAAGTTGTCGGGTATTTCAGTAACGGGAGTATTCGTGGAGAGATAACTCTGGTTGTAGGAGGAGCAGTACTTGCGTCGGATTTCTTTGATTGACGATGACATTTGCTGTTTCTATTGTACAGTGTTTTGCGGGACAATTCCCGGGAGGTTTGTTTAACCTGGATGCTCTGAAGGAATCCAGCAGGAAGCTTTTAAGTCCTCTTGTCGGGCTTCTGGCAAAAATTGGTATAGGGCCATTTTCAGTAACGACTATTGGTCTTATTTTGACGGCTGCCGCCTCGTGGTTTGTATGGGATGGCAGGTATATTGCGGGGGTCGCTTTTCTTTTTATGGGCAGCATCCTTGATGCTGTTGATGGAGAGCTTGCTCGAAGGTTGGATAAAGTCAGCAAAGCCGGCGCGATCTTTGATTCAAGCTGTGACCGAATTGGAGAGATTCTGATTTTTGGCGCTATTCTTGCCGGAAGAGTCGGTGAAGCGCATCACAGTACGGTTTACCTGGTACCGGCTGCAATTGGAGGCTCGTATATGGTGAGTTACCTGAGGGCAAGGGCAGAGGGGGTTAACCTTTCATGTTCCGTGGGTGTTTTCACAAGAACTGAAAGACTTGTACTGTTACTGGCCGGCCTGCTTGCCGCGGGATTGTGGAAAACGGAGGCTGTAATAATCATGCTGGCGATTCTTGTTGCCGGAACGTGGTTTACTGCCGGTCAGAGGTTTATTAAAGTAATCAGGGACGGCAAAGGAATATCACTGGACAGCCGGTAAGATTCTTTCGGCCGCTATAATGGTTCTATCTTTTCAGGGAGGCTATGAATGTCCAAAAAAGTAAGAGTAGCTATAATAGGCGTTGGAAATTGCGCCAGTAGCCTTATCCAGGGCGTGGAGTTCTACAGGAACGCGTCGGAGAATCAGAAAGTACCGGGACTCATGCATGTGAATCTTGGTGGCTATCATGTTAACGATGTAGAGTTTTCCGCAGCCTTCGATATAAACGTGACAAAAGTTGGAAAAGATCTCAGTGAAGCGATTTCCGCTGAACCGAACTGCACAGTTAAATTCTGTGATGTTCCGAAGCTTGGTGTCAAAGTATACAGGGGTATGACACACGACGGTCTTGGGAAGTACCTGAAGGAAGTCATAGAGAAAGCTCCGGGCCCGACAGCCGATATAGTGGGTATCCTTAAAGATACAAAAACCGATGTTGTAGTTAACTACCTTCCCGTCGGCAGCGAAGAAGCCACGAAGTGGTACGTGGAACAGATTCTTGATGCGGGCTGTGCGCTTGTGAATGCCATACCTGTTTTCATCGCCGGACAGTCTTACTGGCAGAAAAGGTTTCGCGACCGCGGACTTCCGGTTCTCGGTGATGATATAAAAAGCCAGGTGGGCGCTACGATACTTCACCGGGTTATGACCCGTTTGTACGAAGACAGAGGTGTTCGTCTTGACCGTACTTATCAGCTCAATGTTGGGGGAAATACCGATTTCCTGAACATGCTTGAACGCGAAAGACTGGAAAGCAAGAAGATTTCAAAAACCAACGCAGTGGTTTCCCAGCTTCCCGGTGGGCTTGACCCCAGGAATGTGCATATCGGCCCCAGCGATTACATCGACTGGCTGGATGACAGAAAGTGGTGCTACATCCGGATGGAAGGAACAAGCTTCGGTGAAGTTCCCCTGAATATAGAGGCGAAACTGGAAGTTGTAGACAGCCCCAATTCCGCCGGAGTGATAATCGATGCGGTCAGATGCGCGAAACTCGCTCTTGATAACGGGTTGTCAGGGGCAATAGAAGCTCCCTCGTCCTACTTCTTTAAATCACCCCCTGTTCAGTACTACGATGATAAGTGCAGGAGAATGACCGAGGGCTTTATCGAGCAGTACCATCAGAATAAGCAGGAGAAGAAGGCTTCCGAAAAGAAGCCCAAGAAGTAGATATTGAGTATCTCCAATGCCGGTCTTCCCGGTCGCTTCATAACTTTTGAAGGAGTCGAGGGAGCTGGCAAATCCACCAGATGCCGTACACTGCTTGAGGCTATCGAACGTAGAGGAATACCGGTTCTTCATACTCGCGAGCCCGGAGGACCTCCGGCATCCGAGGAAATCCGTTCCCTGCTTCTTGATGCCGGGTTGATTATCACACCGCTTACCGAACTGATGCTTTACCTTGCGTCAAGAGCTTCAAATGTTGATCTTATCATACGGCCTGCACTGAAGAAGGGTGTTAATGTGATTTGCGAGCGTTATTCCGATGCTACCTTCGCTTATCAGATCGGCGGACGCGGCCTTCCCGAAAAACCTGTCAGGGATGCGGATTATCTTGCTACCGGAGGGCTGGTGCCTGATATGACAGTACTTCTTGATCTTGATCCTGAAGAAGGGCTTGCCAGGTTGAAAAAGCAGGGAAGGAAAAAGGATAGAATTGAACTGGAAGATATCCGGTTTCACAGGCGCGTAAGACAGATGTATCTCAATCTCGCTGAAAGTGAGAGCAGGTATCTTGTTATTGACGCTTCCCAGGAACCGGCTGTTCAGGACAGACTAATAGAAAACAGTATCATGAACATGATAACGGGCTGATTTATACTGAGGAGAGGATAAATGAGAAAATTCCTGCCAGGCTGGATTACCATTGTACTTGCCACTGGGCTTCTGGTTACAGGCGGCCTGATGATTATTCCCTCTGCTATAGCGTACGACGCGGTTTCCACTAATTCTTCTCTCGAACTGTTTATGGACGTATTCTCAAGAGCATCTGTAACCTATGTTGATTCAGTTGATTCGCAGAAGCTCATAGAAGCCGCACTCAGAGGGATGCTGGAGTCTCTTGATCCCAACAGTATACTGCTTAGCCCCGAAGATTACGAAAACCTCCGTATACAGCTGTCAGGTTCTTTTGAAGGTGTCGGAATTACCATAGGTATAAGGGATGACTGGCTGACTGTGATATCTCCCGTTGAGGGCACACCGGCTTTCAGAGCCGGGATGAAAGCTGGAGATAAAATAGTTGAAATCGATGGGATTTCTACGGAAGGCATAACAACGACCGAAGCTGTAATCAAGATAAGAGGTCCCCGGGGCAGCACTGTTGATCTTACCGTTATGCGGCCCGGACTGCCGGATTCACTTGATTTCGAAATATCACGTGATGTAATTGATTTACCATCTGTTACCGCCGGGTTCATGATTGATGATAAGACCGGATACTTGCGCCTTTCAAATTTCGGTGAAGAGTCCGCAAAGGACGTTCGTAACACACTGCAGAATTTACTCGAAGATGGTGCTGAAAACCTGATATTCGACCTTCGAGGCAACCCGGGTGGCCTTTTTACCGCGGCCGTGAATATAGCCGATTACTTCCTTCCATCCGGTACGCTCGTGGTTTCAACAAGGGGGAACGCTGTAGGCGAAGATAATTATTACGCGAACAGAGGGGTGCTCTACAAGGGAAATCTTGTGGTCCTAGTCGATGGTGGAAGCGCCAGTTCCTCCGAAATAGTCGCCGGTGCTCTGCAGGATAACGACGCGGCCACTCTAATCGGGACAAGAACTTTCGGAAAAGGTTCCGTTCAAACCCTGATGGACCTTGGTGAATTCCCCAATCTGGGGCATTACGGAGTTAAACTTACCACCGCCAGGTACTTCACCCCGGACGGAAGAAGTATTGACAGAACATTGAAAGATGATTTCGGTGACGTAGGGGAGAATGATTCCCTCGCGGACTGGGGAATTGTTCCGGATATAACGGTAGAACCCAGGGAAGTATCCGGAACACTTCCGGTTGAACTGTTTGCCGGCTCGATATTTTTCAAGTACGCTACCGATTACGTTCTCGATCATGAAATCGAAGATAATTTCTGGCCGGACAGCGCGTGCGTTGCCGATTTTCGTAATTATCTGAGTGATGAGGGTTTTGAATGGGAAGACGGTGAGTTCAACGATAACCTTTACTATATAAAAAGAGCCCTTTTCGCGGAAATTACGTCAAGAGTCTGGGATCGCGAAACATACCATAAAATGATGACACCTCACGATGAAACTGTTCAGAGAGCTATTCAGTATTTCCAAAATGGAGAATGATGAAAATTAAATTCGGAACGTCCGGCTGGAGAGGCATTATAGCCAGGGAGTTCACATGGGACAGGGTTGATCGTGTTGTTGACGCGATAGCTCTGATTCTCAAGAACGATGGACGTGACAGCATCGTGATAGGTGGAGATTGTCGTTTTCTATCCCCGGAACTTGCAAAGGCCGCTGCGGAGCGTATGGCGGGTTACGGATTCGATGTCGCGCTTTCGCGGGGACCATGTCCCACACCTGTGCTTTCTCACGCATGCAGGAAAAATGGTTACGGCGGTGTGATCAATTTTACCGCGAGCCATAATCCTCCCCTTTACAACGGAATCAAATTCAGCCCGTGGCATGGTGGACCCGCGGACGGTATCATGACCGCCGATATTGAACGAATCGTAGAAGAAGGGGGAAAGCCGGAAAGAGCTTCCGGCTCGGTAACAGTCACCGAATTCGGTATGGATTATTCGCAGGGAATACATAAGTATCTCAATCCGGATGCTTTTATAAACAGTGGACTGAAGGTAGTATACGACGCTTTCTCCGGTGCCGGTTCGGGTTATCTTGATCGAATTCTTGTTGATCTGGGCGTTGCTGTTCGTGTATTGAACGGGAAAAGAGATCCTCTGTTTGCCGGCAGGCAGCACCCGGAACCGGGAGAAAGCGGTACCGTTGATCTGGCCCTGCAGGTGGTTTCCAGCGGAGCATCAATTGGCGTAGCGACCGACGGTGATGCCGATCGTTTCGGAATAGTTGACGAAAACGGAAAATTCGTCTCTCCACATGACTTTCTTCCTCTTCTTCTCGAGTACCTTGTAGAGATCAAGGGCTATTCCGGAGATGTTGTCCGATCTGTAACGACCGGCAGCCTTCTTGACAGGGTGGCTTCAGCCCACGGTCTTCAGACCGAAATTACTCCAGTTGGTTTTAAGTATCTAGGCGCCAGGATGCTTGAAGGAAATGTTATTCTTGCAGGTGAGGAAAGCGGTGGTCTTTCTGTTATGGATCATGTCCCGGAAAAGGATGGAATCCTGGCATGTCTTCTCGCTGCGGAAATGGTTTGTGCCAGGGGCACTGGTCTTGCCGTACAGCTGAATGAACTTTGGAACAGGTATGGCCGTGTTCATGTCTCACGAACCGATCTCCGTCTGGACGGAACCCTGAAACAGCACCTTACGAAGGAATTTTTCGAATCGGACCCATCCGAAATCGCCGGGTTTTCAATTGAATCCATAGACAGGATTGATGGGGTCAGGATGATACTGCAGAATGGCAACTGGATACTGATAAGGCTTTCCGGTACGGAGCCGCTTGCGAGAATATATGTCGAGTCTGACTCGGAACGGGGGATGGATTCCATTATGGAAAAAGTGGTTTCCGGTTTTCGCGGGATGATGAGCGTGAAATGATACTTGATCCGGAGAAGCTGATAGTTGATTTGAAAAGCATTTCGGAAGGTCTGAACACCGGTACTTTCACCATTCCTCTTAAGAAGATCAACTGGAATATAGAGGATGTCGAGCCAGATGAAGATGAAGGTATTCTGGATCTTGTGATAAATTACGAATATGAAACTGTTCAGTGCACAGGTAAACTCAACGCGGTATTTCGAACAGCGTGCGCCCGATGCCTGGAACCAGCGCGTTTTACAATCAGTGAGGATATAAGCAGGGAGTACACATGGGATCACGATCCATCAGACGAGAAGGAAAAGGAAATAATATCCACCTTCGATGAGCTCGATATTTTCAATGCCTTAAGGGAAGCTGTACTGCTCTCAATTCCCGGCAAACCGCTGTGCTCTCCTGATTGTGCCGGAATTAGTTATAATTGAGTATACTCTCGGTTATTATTTTTTCATCAAACAGAAGATGTCATGTGATATCACGGAAAGAGAAGGAACCATGCCGGTACCAAAAAGAAGACATTCATCCACAAGGCGAGACAAGCGTAGAGCCAATGATGCTCTTAAAGAAAGTTCTACAAGTATCTGTCCACAGTGCGGTGAACCCAGAATTCCGCACAGGGTATGCTTGCATTGCGGATTCTACGACGGTAAACAGGTCATCGAGCCGAAGGAAGAGTGATTTTTTGAAAACGATGGCTTTTGAACCGAAGGTTCAGTAATTGTCTGATAATATCAATATTGCCGTTGACGCGATGGGGGGTGATAACGGCCCGTCGGTAATTGTCCAGGGCGTTATCAGGTTCTTCAGGGAATGCAGGAAGTCCGTTACGGAAAATGTGACAATTGAACTTGTTGGTGACAGGGATGTTCTATCAAGCCTTCTGTCACGCAGCGGTGGGGCCAGACTGCCCTTATCCATCCAGCACGCTTCACAGGTTATAACCATGAATGACCATCCCGCCGAGGCTCTCAAGAGCAAACCTGACAGCTCCATGCTTGTAATGGCAGGGCTTCAGAAGAAAGGCCGGGCGCAGGCCATGGTCAGTGCCGGTAACACCGGAGCCATGATGGCCGCGAGCCTTTTTGCCCTCGGCAGAATAGAGGGTGTTCCCAGACCTGCGATAGCCGCCACCTTTCCAACGCAGAACAATCCCACCGTGGTTCTTGATGTCGGGGCAAATGTGGGGTGCAAAAAAAGACAGCTGTTTCAGTTCGCGCTTATGGGAGAAGCGTATTCGAAACTTGTCTTCGGCATTGAAAATCCAAGAGTTTCTCTGCTGAATGTGGGTCAGGAAAAGACCAAGGGATCTTCGGTACTTCAGGGTGTTTACGAGACTCTCAGTGATTCCAGACTCAATTTCAAAGGAAATATTGAAGGTGACGGTATACTGAAAGGCGAGGCTGACGTGGTAGTCTGTGACGGGTTCGTGGGCAATATTCTTCTGAAGACCTTTGAATCAATAGCCGACCTTGTGGGAGGATCACTGTACCTCGAGATGAAACGTCACTGGGCTTCCAGGGCAGGTTATCTTCTTATGAGGCATTCATTTTCCAAACTGTGGGAACGGCTGGATTCAGCGGAATACGGTGGGGCTCCGTTACTGGGTTTGAATGGAGTTTCAATAGTTGCCCATGGCAGCAGCACTCCGAAAGCGATTAGAAACGCTGTGGTTGCCGCATGTGATTTTTATCGAAGCGGTGTCAGCGACATGATTCAGCGGGAGATTCATAACTCGATAATATGAGATTGGAGAAAAAGTGAGCAGGCACGCTTATATTGTTGGAACAGGACATAATGTACCTGATGGCGTATTAACCAATGCCGATATGGAAAAGATTGTTGATACATCAGACGAGTGGATTGTCAAAATGACCGGCATAAAGGAGCGAAGAAAAGCCGATGATTCCACGGCAACTTCCGATCTGGTAACCGTTGCCGTCCGCAGCGCGATGGAAACCGCGGGATGGGAACCCGGGGATGTCCAGGGAATCATCGTGGGAACCGTTACGCCTGATTACTATTTCCCATCAACAGCCGCTCTGGTGGCTGACAGGCTCGGGATGAAGAATATTCCTGCTTACGATTTTGAAGCCGGTTGCACTGCATTTATTTACGGACTTATTCAGGCAAAGGCATTTATCGAGTCGGGAATAATGGACAGGATGATAGTCGTAGGGGCTGACTGCCTGACGAAGATAACCAACTGGACAGACAGATCAAGCTGTATCCTTTTTGGTGATGGTGCCGGTGCGGTCGCGGTATCTTCAGAAGGGCCAGGGGGAAGACTTGGCGGCTTTCACTGGGGCAGTGATGGTTCCATGGGCGAACAGCTTTTTCAGCCCGGAGGAGGGTCGAAAAAACCGGCTTCGCACGAAACTGTTGATAATCACGAACATACTATTCATATGAATGGTGCCGGGATTTTCAAGTATGCCGTCAGAACGATGCATGATTCCTGCATGGAAGCTCTTAAAATGGATGGTACCGAAAAGAAGGATGTCGACCTTCTGGTATCCCATCAGGCGAATCTTAGAATAATCGACGCGACTGCCAGGGCTCTGGAACTTGAGCCGGAACAGGTTTACATAAACATACAGAAATACGGTAATACTTCCGCCGCATCCATTCCCATGGCTCTGGATGAAGCTATAAGAGATAATACGATAAAAGAATCAAGTACGGTTGTTCTGGCTGCGTTTGGTGCCGGACTTACCTGGGGCGGGATAATACTTCACTGGTAGGAACAGCCGGAGGGGGATGATTATGAACAGGCTCGCAGTTGTGACAGGTGCCGCAAGAGGTATAGGATATTCAATCTCCGAGAAACTTGTCCGGTCAGGATGGTCGGTGGCCGGATGCGATATTCTTGAAGACGATCTCATGGTCGCGTCCAGCGAACTTGGAAACGCTTTCAGCCCATGGGTTCTTGATGTGACGAACGAAGACGCTGTTCTGGATGTGACCGGAAGGATTGAAAAAGAATCGGGTCCCGTATTCGGCCTGGTGAACAACGCGGGAATAACCCGTGATGGTCTCATCATGCGTATGAAAAAGAGTGACTGGGATATTGTTCTTAACGTGAACCTGACCGGAGCTTTCCTGATGTGCAGGGCATTGTCCAGGGGAATGCTTCGCCAGAAAGCAGGATCCATCGTAAACATTTCTTCAGTTGTCGCATTGCTGGGAGCCTCCGGACAGGCTAATTACGCGTCTACGAAAGCCGGTCTTATTGGTTTAACAAGAGCCCTTTCAAGGGAGTACGCCGCTCGCAACATCAGGGTAAACGCGGTTGCTCCAGGTTTTATTGAAACAGAGATGACGAGGGAGCTATCTGAAGAGGTCAGGAAAGATTACGCGGACAGGGTTCCCATGAGAAGAATGGGACAGCCCGAGAATATCGCTGATGCGGTACATTTCCTACTTGATGATGTTTCTTCATATATTACCGGGGTAGTACTTCCGGTAGATGGTGGACTTACAACGTGAGAAAGGAATAGAATATGTCACTTGAAAGCCGTGTAACTGAGATCATAATTGATAAGTTGGGAGTCAAGCCTGAACAGGTAACAATGGAAGCTCAATTTGACACAGACCTTGGCGCTGACTCCATTGACCAGTACGAACTCATAATGGGCTTTGAAGATGCTTTCGGACTCCGAATTGATGAAGATGAAGCAACCACTCTTACCACGGTTGGTAAAGTTGTTGAATATTTAAAGGCAAAAGATCTCGATAAATAATTGTTGATTCCAGTATTTCGATCGCACCGCAGTGAAGTTTGCTGCGGTGCGGTGCTATAAGGTGTAGTATTATGTCTATGGTTTTTAAGACAGGGGACTGATTTATGGAAAAACGTGTTGTAATCACTGGTACCGGTATTATCGGACCTGTTGGGAATACAGCTTCTGAGAACTGGAAAGGTGCTCTATCCGGCAGGAGTGGAATCAGAAGAATAACTCTCGTCGATCCTGAACAGTTCACAAGTCAAATCGCCGGTGAAATAGCAGATTTCGATCCCCTGGATTATTTTGACAGAAAACTGGCCAAAAGGACTGACAGGTATACGCAGTTCGCTATAGTAGCAGCCCGGGAAGCATTCGAGGAATCGAACATCAGGGGTGAAATCGAACCGGAAAGACTCGGTGTTATCATAGGGTCGGGTATCGGTGGAATAACAACCCTTGAACACGAGCATAAGGTTGCCCTGGAGCGCGGTGTCAACCGAATAAGTCCTTTCTTCTGTCCCATGATGATAAGCAATATAGCCGCCGGGAGAGTAGGCATTGATCTGGACGCCAAAGGACTCAACTTTTCGACGGTCAGTGCATGCGCCAGCAGTGGCCACGCTATCGCAATAGCCGCTGACATGATTAAACTGGGAAGAGTCGACGCGATTCTCGCGGGAGGTTCCGAAGCCCCTCTGACACTTACGGGTATAGGAGGATTCTGCCAGCTCAAAGCTCTTTCAACCAGAAATGATGATCCGAAAACCGCTTCCCGTCCTTTTGATCGGGATCGCGACGGTTTTGTCCTGTCCGAAGGAGGAGCCGTGGTGATGCTTGAGGATATGGAGCACGCGCTGAAACGCGGAGCGAGTATAATCGCTGAAATCGTGGGTTCGGGTATGACCTGTGATGCTTACCATATTACTGCGCCTGCAGAAAACGGAGAGGGTTCCGCGAGGGCGATGAAGCTCGCCATAAAATACGCTGGAATACAGCCTGAGGATGTCGATTACATAAATGCGCACGGAACATCTACTCTTCTTAACGATATAAACGAAACCCTTGCAATAAAAACGGTGCTTGGTTCCGATAAAGCCAGGAGAACTCCCGTTTCATCAACCAAATCGGTGACGGGGCACATGCTGGGAGCGGCGGGTGCCGTAGAGGCTATTTTTACGGCTTACGCTTTGAGAGACGGTTTTCTCCCCCCAACCGCAACACTACAGAATCCCGGTGAAGGCTGCGACCTGGATTACATTCCCGGGGAAGCCAGAAGAGCCAGTATTACTTACGCTCTTTCCAATTCACTGGGTTTCGGTGGGCATAACGTAACAATTGCTCTGAAGAAGTATTCGGGAAAGTAAGTTATGACCGGGAAGCCGGTATCTGAAACTGAAGGAATCATAGGATATAGTTTCAGTGACAGGGGGCTTCTTGAAAAAGCGCTTACTCACAGTTCCAGCATCAATGAAAACAGCACCGGCAGGGATTACGAAAGGTTGGAGTTCCTGGGTGACGCGGTTCTGGAACTGATAACGAGGGAATACCTTCTTTCCGAGTATCCGGATGAATCCGAGGGGGACCTGACCAGACGAAAAATCAGGATTGTCCGGAAGGGTAATTTATCGGAACAAGGCAGAAGACTTGGCCTTATCAGGCTTGCCAAAGTTGGATACGGTTTCGTAAGTTCTGAAAGTGCCGTCGAATCCGTCGTGGCAGATATTGTCGAATCACTGATTGGCGCAATTTACATTGATTCGGGGCTTCAATCGGCGAGGGAGTTTGTTACAAGGGAGATACTCAGGCAGTCTGACGATTCAGGTCCGTTGCCCGATGCAAGGAGCAGCCTTCAGGAGTACTGTCAGTCTGAAGGATGGAAACTCCCCGAGTACAGGGTCGTAAAGAAGAGCGGTCCCGACCATAAACCGGTCTTCACGGTATCCGTAAGTATCGGCGGAAAGGAAGCCGGTATCGGGACAGGGTTGAATAGAAAAACAGCCTGCGGGCAGGCTGCGGAGAACGCATTGAAAACACTCGAGAGGAAGGTTTGAAGTGAATTATTATCTTTCGGAAGAATTGAATGACATAAAGGAAATCTGTGCAGAGATTGCGAAGAAGTATATCATTCCTGTCCGGGCTGAGCTTGATGAGGAGAACAGGTTTCCTCGGGAAATTATCAAAATTATGGCTGACAGTGATTTGTGCGGTATTTACATTCCCGAAGAATTCGGAGGTTCAGCCGAGATGTTCGGCGGCGGTTCGATGGCTCTCTGCGTTGCTACTGAAGAATTGAGCAAGGCCTGCGGTGGAGTTGCGGTCTCGTATGCGGCAAACGCTCTCGGAGCGATGCCGATACTTATTTCAGCGTCCGACGAGCAAAAAAGGAAATACCTTCCCGACCTGGCATCGGGAGCCAAACTTGCCGGTTTCGCTCTCACCGAACCCGGAGCCGGAAGTGATGCCGGAGCGGTAAAGACAAAAGCCTTCAAAGATGGTGACACTTACGTGTTGAACGGTTCTAAGCAGTGGATAACTAACGGCGGAGAAGCTCAGATATATACCGTTATAGCTCAAACCGATCCTTCAAGAGGTACCAGGGGTCTGTCCGCTTTTATAGTGGAGGAGGGAACTCCGGGGTTCAGCTACGGGAAAAAAGAGAATAAAATGGGTATAAGAGCCTCTTCAACGATGGAACTGATATTTGAGGATTGCAGAATTCCCGCCGGGAACCTGATAGCAAGGGAAGGATACGGATTCATTGTCGCGATGAAAACTCTTAACAAATCCCGCCCGGGAGTGGCTGCGCAGGCTGTCGGCATTGCCCAGGGAGCCCTTGACGAAGCTGCTGAATACGCCTCGGAAAGAGTTCAGTTCGGTCAGAGAATCAATTCTTTCCAGGGAATCCAGTTTATGCTTGCAGACATGGCAACCCAGACGGAAGCCGCCAGGGCTCTGGTATACAGTGTTGCCAGGATGATAGATTCAGGAGAGAAGAAGTACGAAAAGGAATCAGCTATGGCAAAGGTGTTTGCCAGCGATGTGGCTATGAAGGTTACAACGGATGCCGTTCAGATACTGGGTGGTTACGGCTATATGAAAGAGTATCCCGTTGAAAAGATGATGCGTGACGCGAAAATAACGCAGATTTATGAAGGTACAAACCAGATACAGCGCAGCGTGATAGCATCTGCGCTGATAAAGGAAACAGCCGCCAGGGGGAAATAGTGATGCGGATAGTTGTTGCAGTGAAACAGGTTCCGGATACAGCCGAGGTAAGGATAGACGAGGAGCGTGGTACACTTATCCGAGAGGGAGTCCCTTCGATACTCAATCCCTTCGATGAATATGCCCTTGAAGAGGCGATGAAATGGAGAGACGAACTTGGTGGAACAGTCATCGCTGTAACTATGGGGCCACCCCAGGCAGAAGCGGTTCTGAGGGAGGCGGTTTCAATGGGTGTTGACGAAGCTGTTCTTATTTCCGACAGGGCATTTGCCGGGGCGGATACGTGGGCCACAAGTCATACACTTGCCAGAGCCGTAGAGAAAATAGGGGATGTGGACATGGTTATGACCGGCAAGCAGGCTATTGACGGAGATACGGCTCAGACGGGGCCGAGTATAGCGGCATCACTTGACTGGCCTCAAATAACATTCGTTGGAAAAGTAAGAGAAATCAACCCGGACAATATCATTGCCGAACGTTACGTTGAAGGAGGTTGTGAAATAATCAGATCCTCACTTCCGGTTGTAATTACGGTACTCAAGGATGCCAACACACCAAGACTTCCTTCACTCAGAGGAAAGATGAAAGCCCGAAAGATTGAAATACCTGTCTGGGGAAAAGAGGATCTTGAACTTTCCGATGAGGAAATAGGACTGGATGGATCGCCTACAAGAGTCGTGAAAATCAAGACTCCGGAAATAGTTTCGAATGGAGAAATCCATCACGGCGAACCGGAAGAGCTGGCCAGACTCCTGGTTGATTCTCTCGTTGGCAGGGAGGTGGAGTAATGGCAAGTATAGAGATACGCAAGGATACCTGCGTAGGCTGTGGCGCATGCGTGCCGGCGTGCCCTTTCGGAGCCATTTCCATGGAAGACGACCTGGCGGTTATAGGTGATGAGTGTACGCTTTGCGGGGCCTGTGAATCTTCGTGTTCCTACGGAGCCATAATCATACGAACGGGAAATTTACACGAACGGAAGATAGACCAGTACTCAGGTATTATGGTACTCGCGGAGCAGCGAGATGGGGATATTGATCACAGCACACTCGAGATCCTGGGAGAGGCCCGAAGGCTGGCTGAGATAAACGATAGCGAAGTTTCGGTTGTCTTCCTTACAGAAGAAGCGGGAAACTGGCCGGATAAGCTTATAAGTTATGGAGCGGACGTGGTTTACTATGCTGAAGATCCTGAGCTTAAGCATTTCAGAACCGAACCGTTCTCCCGAATAACACAAAGACTGATAGTCGAAAAGAAACCTGCGGTTGTACTGGCAGCGGCAACTACTACCGGTCGCGATCTCATGCCCAGGATATCCAAGAACCTCAATACAGGACTTACCGCCGATTGCACGGAACTGGCAATCGATCCCGAAACGGGAGGTCTGCTGCAGACGCGCCCCGCTTTCGGAGGAAATATCCTGGCAACCATAGTCTGTTCGGATACAAGACCTCAGATGGCAACTGTCAGGCCCAGGGTCATGAAAGCTGTTGAACCTGATGAATCCCGTGAAGGTAAACTGGAGAAGATAGAACTGTCTCCGGAAGACCTTGTCAGCAGAACGGAAGTACTGGAATTCAAACCTCTTGATGAGGGAGAGGTCGATATAACGGAAGCAGAGATTATTGTATCAGGCGGCAGGGGACTTAAAGCCCCGGAGAATTTTGCTTTGCTTGAGGAGCTTGCGGATCTTCTGGGCGGCAGTATCGGGGCGAGCCGGGCTGCCATAGACGCGGGCTGGATCCCTTACCCGCATCAGGTCGGACAGACCGGTAAAACAGTGCAGCCGAAAACCTACATCGCCTGCGGTATATCCGGAGCTGTTCAGCACAGGGTTGGAATGCAGTCAT
>CAZOQQ010000011.1:0-26229 GCA_964582075.1 uncultured bacterium
TAAAAAGAACGTAAGGATCTTTACTTTCAGATACGTTCGCGAAATCACCAAGGTTGTCCAGAATGATTTCTTCAACCGAATCAGCCCATTCGTCCGCTTTATCATCCCCGATTTCTTTCAGCATGAAAATTATCCCTGATATCGTCGATTTAACGAGCCTGCGTGACATTTTTTCCAGTTTAGTCTGAACTTCAATTTGGATATCCCTGGTTTTCCTGAAAGCACTCGTGAGTTTTTTAAAAAGTTCCTCGTGCCGGTCGGTGTATTTCTGCAGATCCTCCTGAGAAAGCTTGCCTTCTTCCTTCATGCTTTCCAGGACATCAAAGGTAACCGGTTTATCGTTTATCACCGGAAGAATATCCGGTCTGAACTCACCCGGCGCTACGGGAACGTTTACTATTGTAAAGCCGGCTTCTGTCGCCTCTTTTTTGACTGCGTCCATGATAACCTTTTTCCGGTTATCGTATATTGCGCGAACCGATCTGCTTTCCATTTCAACTTTTTCACTGCTCAGAACAGCGGGAATGTTACTTTTCAGAAGTTGAACGCATTCCTCCAGAACCTCTTCGAACCGGGAACCTTCTCCGGCCGGGAAAGTCAGAACCACCGGGTTCCTGGGATCCACCATGTTCCTGACGTACATGATGTCTCTGAGATCATCCGTGGTAGTGTCAATGCTCTCCAGGATGTTTTTTACGGTTGTCTCCCGCCCTGTTCCAGATACTCCGGTAACGAACATGTTGTATCCTATTGAAGAGATTTCAAGACCGAGTTTCAACGCTTTTATCGCTCTTTCCTGCCCCACGATTTCTCCGGTAGGCTTTATATCCTCCGTGGTTTTGAAATCAAGAGCATCCGACGGACATTTCCATTTAAGTTCTTCAGGTTTCAGTGGTTTCATCTCTGTGTCCTTCCCGCATATTTTGTACTATTTCTTCAGAGCTTCAGGCTCCAACGGTGCTATAGATAATGGACCGGCCTCCACCGCGAGTCCTGTAATTCTGCCTCTCCGCTCTACTTTACCTCTTACTATAACGGTAGCTTCAGGACGAGCAAAAATGGATTCGGCTCTCCTGAATAACGGTGAGGGCAGAAATACATCCGCTACTCCCGTATTGTCCTCAAGCATAAGGAAACCTGCGCCATCGGCAAGCCTCTTTCCCGTAACAAACCTTCCCCAGATTTTAATATCGACCCCCGATCGCAGACTTTCCACTGGAATCGTTCCTTCCGGACGATCGATCAGGTCAAGCGGAGACGCTGCAAGTGGAAGATTCAGAAGACCCAGTTCCATGGCAACCCTGTTTTCCAGTGAATAGTCGGGAAGATCCTGTAAACCCGGCGGCATAACCGTTAAAAATCCTCCGTTGCCTGCCTCCAGCTGCAGAAGCGCCATTGGAGGGATAAATCCTGTTTCCCGAAAACAGCCTGCCGCGGCCATGTTCCTGCACAAAGATAACCCGCAACCCGCATCGAGAAGTTCTGAGGGATACCTGTAAGGTCTTCCATTCTTAATTTTCCCGTATTCTTTCTTACCCATTCCACGGAGATGATTGAATCCCGGGATTATTACTCCATTTTTCTCATGAGTCAGCCACCTTCCGGTGTTGACTCCGGGAGGCATGAACGAAACACCCAGCCTTCGGGCTTCTTCGAGATAAACCCTCGTACTGTAAAAACCACCGCCTGCCGCCATTACGGATGCCATGTAAAGAGATGGATGCTCCGATTTTAAAACTGCCGCGGAACAGGATAACGAAGCGTAAGTAAAAGCGTGGGCTTTGCAGAAACCGTAACCCGCGTAGCCCGAGAGTAGATTCCATACGTTTTCCGATTTTTCCGGGCTCATCCCTCTGCGCCTGCAGATCGAAATGATCTCCTTCCTGTCAATCTGTTTCCTTTTGAGCTTTCTTCTCAGAAGGTCGGAAGAAGCTTCATCAATTCCCAGGAGAACCCCGGCAACCTTTGATACATCTTCCTGGTAAAGCATTACTCCATGATTCTCCGCGAGAATCGATCGTAATTCCGGAATAGATGAACTCGTGTACGGTTCCGAATCAAGACGCCTCAGACAGGTTCTTCTTCCTCCCGCAGCTGATGCTCCGGGCCTTACCAGTGCCAGAGCTCTGGCCACATCCTCCATCCCGCGGATTCTCATTCTTTTTAGAAGACCCCTCATCGCAGGCGACTCAACGTGAACAATTCCGATAGTTCTGCCGGAATCAAGAATATCTATTGCCCGGTATGGAGGGCTGCTTCCCTGCCGGGATATGCTGAACGTGTCTTTTCCAAGCTCGGACGACACGATGGATATTGCCGTAAGTCCTCTCTGACCCAGTATATCCATTTTCAGAAGTCCCATTGCTTCAATTCCATCCTTATCGAACTGTGTTATTTCGTAACCACCGGTACTCGGCTGAAGCGGCACAAGCTTATCCACCGGTCCGTCCGCGCATATCATTCCACATGGATGAGGTGCAAGATGAGAGGGGATATTCCTTATAAGTTTTGAATTTTCAAGCGCTTCAGATGCTGCCGGTTGTTTCCATGCGGGATTGTCAGGGTATCGCAGAATTTTCGTCAGGTTGTCTATCTCCCTGCTGCCGATACCAAGACCGGATGCGGCAACCCGGAACGCTGATCGGGATCGATGCGTTACTACCTGCGATACAGCCGCTCCGTTTCTTCCGGATTTTTCAAGAAACCATTTTATAACCTCTTCGCGCCTGGAGCTGTCAATATCAAGATCGATGTCGGGAGGATTACTTCGGAGGATATTGAAAAATCGCGAAAATGATAATCCGTAACGAATTGGACAAACTATGGATATACCGAGGAGGTATGCCACAATGCTGCCTCCGGCCGACCCCCTCGCGGCTGCCGCTATACCCTCTCTCCTGCAATACTCCACTATATCGTGAAACCTGAGGAAATAACCTGCCAATCCGTTTTCACATATGGCTTTCAGCTCCCGTTCCTTCCTGCGAAGCGCGGTCGGACTTTCGTTGTAGATAAATCCGAATCTGCCATTTACGATTTTCACAAGTTTTTCTTCCTCCGCGGGGTTTCTGCTGATTCCTTTTACATCCCCGGAAGGTTCCGTTGAAATCATCTGCGCCAGTTGCCTGTTCCGCATCAGTGACTGTTCGGCACCGCTGAAACTTCTCTCGAAATATCCTGCATCCAGAAGGACACCACTCTCTCCCGCGAATTCGAACGGTTTACGTAACCTTTTCTCTATCGACCTGTAACCACTTCTAAGAATCCTATGCGCCTTCATGCTTTCCGGAACTGTAAACACAACCTCAAGTGACGCTATCGGTTTGTGTCCCCTTTCAACGATTTCACTTTCAACCGAAGCCGGTTTTCTACCCGAAGCACTCTCCGGAAAAACCGAAACGAAAATGTGCCCTTTGAATCTCATCTCCTTTTCAAGTACATCTGCGTCGAGAGGATCTTCTACTATTGCCGCCAGTTTCGTGCATGATTCCAGTGTATTCTCCGTTGATATCCTATCCGGAACAGTCGTCGAAGTTATCAGAGTGCAGATATCACTCCACCCGCCTTCGAGTGCTATGAAAATCACCTTGATGCCCTTTATCGGCAGCAAAACTCCGGCAGCTCCGACTATTCCATTCTTTCTGCACGCGGCAGCGAATTCCAGCTGGCCGGTTACGACACTTTTATCCGCAAGAATTCCTCCCGAGTAACCACAGCGGGCAATGTTCTGCGCCATAAGCGCGGGTGATTCCACACCGTACCTGAACGAGTACCAGCTTCGAACAGCCGTAATAATGTATTTCATGATCGGTATGTAAACAATTGTTCACTGTATCGCAAGTGCCGCCTCCCGCTTCGGTTCTTCAAAACGTGGAAATCCCGCGAGCAGCCTCAGATTCTCCAATCGAATTGTACATTGGAATATTCAGCACCCGTTTCTTGTAACAGCATTGAAACAACAGGGAGGTAGAAAATGTTTCTCAATGCAATGACATCACTGATGATTCTCTCAGTCTCGATTGCGGGATATTTCTGTCCCGGCAGATCAGCCGTTGATAATTATCGGGAAGTGGTTCAGAGAGTATCCGAGATGGTCTACGACGGAAGTATTACAAAATTGGCCGGTGAACACGGATTGGACGTAGTTAATGTAACCTGGGAAGATACGGGACGCTACTCCGGTTCCTGCTGGGGTCCGAACATTTCCGACATGACAATACAGGTTCACAGCTACGAGAACGGAGCGGAATACCCTGTTCTTACCTGCATGCCCGTGATAAGGTACCCGAATTTTCATGACATTTCAGCGGATATGGATCCCGATAACTTCTATTTGCTCGTAGGTAATGAGATTAGCGAAAACCTTGCTCCGGTGTCGCTGACCGATTTCGTCGATAACATAAGGTACTATCTTCACGACCCCGAATCATGGGATAGCGATGAACACAGCCTGCTGGCGGAACGGGACAGTGTTGTTCTTGTGAGTGCCCAGGCGGTATTTCTGCCAATTCAGGATTCCGGGAACGCTACTTTTAACCCGGTACTTTACAACTACCAGTCCTACGAAGGTGATCCGGCTGTTCTTACAATTCTTGTAACAAGAGAAGGCACCAGCGTAACTGTAATTGATAATTGCCGGGATGCTGTTCCGGGATCATGGAGCTGGGGCCAGAGACTTTTCTTCAATGAGGATGGGGACCGCGCGAGCCTTACGGGGCAGAGAATTTCCGATTTCAGAGATGATTACAGCGAAGGAGACCCTTCGGACATTTCTGAGGAAAGTAACCTCAATATGATTCTGTTAATACAGATTCCGCTTAAGCAGAAAAACCCCCGGAGTACTTATTTTGAAGATGTTTTGTACGAAGAATCCATATCGGGCGAAGCAATGGCTTGCTACTCTCAGCCATCGAACGTTGAGAACGCGGTTATCGGCCACGGTGAACTGGAAGGGCCTTTCACGGAAATAGATAATCTCAACATAGAGAGGGATCCTGATTTTCCTATCAGAGTCACGGTACAGTTCTACAAAGCTACTTCCAACGGAGTCGCTTCCAGCGCAGACATCGATGACATAGCGGAAGAGATACAGAAGGTTTACGACCAGGGTTCGTATGTGGGCTCTCTCGTTGTTCCGGATCCAGAGGTCTACAGACCAACCGACTGGGACAGGGCATCGGTACCGAGAAGACTGAACCGGTACTGGAACTTAAGAAGAAACGGATACCTCAACAGAATAGGAAGAGGAGATCTCATTAACTGATTTACAGGCGCCGGATCAGATATACGGCCCAGCGCGGCGCGTTTGGAAAGTTAAGGTTTTTATTCTAGATTAGCTGCATGGTTGAAAGAATATCCGAGCGAAAGCACTGGGACGATTTCTGGAGGCGTGATCGTGATCTCGACGAGATTTACGATAACGATGGGCGTATACCCGAAGAAATCAGCAAAGAGATGGAAATTCAAAACGCCGTCGTTCTGGAAGTTGGCGCGGCGACTGCCAGGGACAGTGTCATACTCGCGGAAAAAGGCGCGATCGCAATCGCGCTGGATTACTCGCACGAAGCCCTGAAACTTGCAGGGGAGGCTGCCGAAAGAGCCGAAGTTCAGCTTCTTTTCGTTTGCGGTGATGCCCTTGCCCTGCCTTTCAAAGATGGTTCCATCGATCTTGTTTTCCATCAGGGGGTGCTGGAACATTTTCGTGATCCGCTTCCTTTTCTGCGTGAAAACGCGAGAGTTGTGAAGAGAAGTGGTAAAATTCTTGTAGATGTTCCTCAGACAGTTCATGTATACACATTGATTAAAAAAACTCTCATCGCCCTGAACATGTGGTTTGCCGGTTGGGAAACTCAGTTTACCCGGCGCAGGTTATCACGTATTCTCGAGAAAGCGGGTCTGGTTCAGGTAAGTGTTTACGGCAGATTTTTTTCCCCCTCACTTGCCTACAGAATGTTCCGCGAACTGCTTATGAAAGCGGGTATAAGGATTCCGCTCAGGCCGGTTATTATTCCACCGTTACATAAACTGCGCGGTCGCGTAAGAAGACGGGTTGAAAAATCATCACTCGGGCCGGGACTGGGTTACGTAATCGGTATTATCGCCGAAAAAAAACGGAACAACTGAAATGCGTCTCCTTGCTCTTAACTGGAGGGATCCCAGGAACCCGGAAACCGGCGGAGCGGAGATTCATCTTCATGAAATACTCAGGAGAGCGGTGAAGGATGGGCACGAAGTAACACAGATATCACAGGCGGTCTCCGGTCTTCCCGCTGAAGAAATAATAGATGGCATTCGTATCCTTCGACATGGAAAGCGGAATACTTTTAACTTCACGCTTAAAAATTACGCTCTTTCTCTTGACATCGCTTCGAATTTTGATCTTGTGCTTGAGGATCTATGCAAAATACCGTTCTACAGTCCGAAATGGTCCCCTGTTCCCGTTCTGACCATCGTACCCCACCTGTTCGGTACTACGGCGTACAGGGAGGTTCCGCTGCCGCTTGCCTTTTATGTGAACTTCATGGAATCCTTTATCCCTCGGGTTTATCGAAACTGTTCCTTTGTAGCCATCTCCGAATCAACCAAAAATGATCTTATCAGAAGAGGCATTGCGGCAGATAATGTCACGGTTATTCCTTGCGGGATAGATACCGGATTTTACACACCGGGAAAGCCTGATCCCGAACCGGGAACATTTCTTTACGTAGGACGGCTGAAAAAATACAAAGGTATCCAGCTGATACTGGCCGCTTTGGCAGAGCTGCGAAACGCGGGAAAGAGTTACAAACTCGTTGTGCTTGGATCGGGTGACTACGAAAAGGAGTTAAAGGCAATCACTTCAAGGCTTAAACTTGACCGGCAGGTGATTTTTGAAGGATTCGTTCCACAGGAGCGTAAGCTCCACTGGCTTCGGAAAGCGTGGGCGGCCGTATTCCCTTCGGAAAAAGAAGGATGGGGACTGACGGTAATAGAAGCGAACGCCTGTGGAACCCCCGTCATCGCAAGTAACAGTGCCGGGCTTCGGGATTCGGTGATGGATGGTAGAACAGGCATCCTTGTTCCGCATGGCGATATCGAAAAACTGGCTGGGGAAATGAACAGTCTGGCTTCTAACAGTTCCTTAAGGTCGGAGCTTGGAAAGAACGGTATCGACTGGGCTGCCGGTTTCAACTGGGATGTTACCGCGGACAGGATGATTAAAGTAATGAGAGATATTCTTCATAAGCAGCCTCTTCCTCCCGCCGGGTCATAACCTGTCACCCATCCGGGTACCGGTTTCGATCCATGTACAGACCTTACATACCGATGTAAAGTCTCTCCCATAGAACCGAGGGCAGGGCTTCTTTCTTTATTCCGGCAGCGGCGTCATCGATGCTGTACTCGACCCTGCGATGTTCCCAGGTTCCGGCTTCGGTATCGATAAGAAGGTAAGCGGCTCTGGGATCTTTGTCTCTGGGCTGTCCGACACTGCCGACGTTAACGAGCCTGACCTTCGAGAAATCACCCTTCGAAACTTCGGTGAAATTCCCGTCTTCCGTCCAGCAGCCGGGAAGATGGGTGTGACCTATCAGCGAGATGTAACCCTGCCTTGCGTTTATGGATTCAAGGGCATGATTCCGCCGTAGAACGTACGTCCAGCTTTCCGGATCAGCCGGGTAACTGTGGCACATGAAAAAGTTTTCATATTCAGCGTAATAGGGAAGAAAGGAAAGCCACTTTTTCTCCTCCTGTGAAAGAATCGACCTGGTCCATCTTAAAGCTATGGCACCCTCGCTGTTAAACATGTCCAGAGACACGTTTCCCGCGGCTCCGGCATCATGATTGCCCAGAACAACTATTTCACATTTCCGCCTGATTATGGAAATACATCTCGAAGGATCGGCTCCGTAGCCCACGATATCCCCGAGACAGAATGTCTTCTCCACTTCCTTCCCCGGGGGATCATCAAGAACAGACTCAAGAGCAGTGGAGTTACCGTGAATATCTGAAATGATTCGCAGGAGCATCTGCAAATTCTCCTTAAAGTTAATTTCCTTTTTTACCGAAAACAGAATCGAGAACGCTGTTAACGAAGCCCGCGGTTTCATCGGCATCGAACGTTTTTGCCAGCTCCACCGCTTCGTCTATAATCACGGGAAGAGGGGTAGGCGGGGAAAAATAGTACATCTCTCCCAGTGCCTGCTCAAGTATCAGACGGGTCATAAGGCTTAGTCTGTCCAAAGTCCAGTTCTCCAGGACATCTGCAATCCGGCTGTCTATTTCAACTCTGTTATCACTTACAGCTTCCGCAAGACTGGATATCCAGTTCCAGTCTTCCGTTTCAAAAGGCACACCAATTCCCATATCCGGATCCGCTAGATACCTCTTAATATCCTCTAGATTCGCCAGAAGAGTCCGGTTGTTCACTTCCGCGGCATACCTGGCCTGAATGAGCGCTTTTCGACTTCTGCTTCTTACTCCCATTATTCTTCAGCCAGATCCTCTTCGCCGGCTTCAATGGTTTCCTCAAGATCGGCTATATGTTCGTAAAGAGCGGTCATTTCAAGAGCGGTCATAGCCGCGTCAAAACCTCTATTGCCGGATTTTGTTCCAGCTCTGTCGACAGCCTGATCAACGGTATCAGCCGTTATTATACCGTAAACGACCGGCACTTCTGTCATCATCGCCGCCTGGGCAACACCCTTCGCGCTTTCAGCGGATACGTACTCGAAGTGGGGGGTCTCTCCGCGAATCACTGCTCCAAGACATATTACGCAATCGAATATTCCCGTATCAGCTATCTTCATTGACACGGGTGGTATCTCCCATGCCCCCGGCACCCAGAAAACGTTGATATCATCCGTATAAACACCGTGTCTTTCAAGGCAATCCAGTGCACCGTCCAGAAGTTTTTTTGTAATGAAACCGTTAAACCTCGCTACCACGATAGCGGGTTTTATCCCCGCGCCATCAAGCTGACCCTCATGAATCCAGGTCATTGTCTACTCCCTCCAGCATATGTCCGAGCTTTTCTTTCTTTGTTCTGAGGTAATGGAGATTTTCTTCGGTCGGCGGTATCTCAATCCTGACCCGCTCCGTTATTTCCAGGCCGTACCCTTTCAGTCCCACGATCTTTTTCGGATTGTTCGTCATCAGCCTTATCGTTGAAAGGCCCAGTTCTGCAAGTATCTGTGCTCCGGTACCGTAATCCCTCAGATCCGCGGGGAAACCAAGCTCTTCGTTTGCCTCAACCGTATCCAGTCCGTGATCCTGCAGGTGATACGCTTTGATTTTATTCGCAAGACCTATTCCGCGTCCTTCCTGAGCCATGTACAGAATTACACCCAGCCCCTCGGCTTCAACTTTTCTCATGGCGGTATGAAGCTGGCTTCCGCAGTCACACCTTCGTGACGCGAAAACATCTCCCGTAAGACACTGGGAATGCACTCGAACAAGCACGTTTTTCTTGCCTCTGACATCTCCTTTCACGAGAGCAACGTGAACGTCTCCTTCCGTTATGTCCTCAAATATGTGAAGCTCGAATACACCGTAATCGGTAGGCAGTGTTGACCGCGCGACTTCCCTGACCAGCTTCTCGGTTTTCCTGCGATATCTTACCAGTTCCTCAACCGATGTAAGCAGCAGGTTATGTTTTCTGGAAAATTCAACCAGCTGCGGAAGCCTGGCCATTGAACCGTCACTGCTCATAATCTCGCAGATAACCCCGGCCGGTTTCAGACCGGCCAGTCTCGCAAGATCAACCGCGGCTTCGGTATGACCTGTTCTTGTAAGAACGCCTCCGTGCCTGGCGGCAAGCGGAAATATGTGACCCGGTCTCGCAAGATCCGATGGTTTTGAAGACGGATCTATGGTTACGGCTATGGTCTTCGCCCTGTCATGTGCGGATATTCCGGTGGATACACCTTCAATCGCGTCAATACTCACCATGAAGGCTGTTTTGTGAAGCGAGGTGTTCCTGGGAACCATTTCATGAATATCAAGTTTCTCAAGAGCTTCCGTTTCCATTGAAAGGCATATCAGACCTCTTCCTTCAATGGCCATGAAATTTACAGCTTCAGCATCACACTTTTCAGCCGCGATTACAAGGTCGCCTTCGTTCTCCCTGTTTTCATCGTCAACAACTACGATCATTCTTCCGCTTCGAATCGCTTCAATGGCTTCTTCTGCCGTTGCAATAACACTATTGTTCAAGGTAATCTCTCAATCGTCTTTCGCCGATGGCCGCATCGGCCTGTCGTTTGACATATTTCCCGATAATATCGTACTCAAGATTTACGCGTGTACCGGGTTTCCAGTTCCCGACGGTCGTTCTTCCCAGTGTTTCGGGGATCAGCGCAACAGAGAATCTTTCCCCGGAAAGAGAGGCGACGGTAAGACTGATTCCGCTGACTGCTATGGAACCTTTTTCCACCAGTAAGGTTGAGTACTGACTGGAACCGGATATCCAGACTGTCCTGTTTTTCCCCCTGATCTCAACCTTCAGAACGGACGCGGTTTCATCAATATGTCCGGTGATAATGTGACCGTGCAATTCGTCCGAAAGCCGGAGAGGGCGCTCCAGATTGACTTCAATGCCGGAATGGTAACCGGAAATGACGGTTCTTGAAATAGTTTCCGCGGAACAGTAGAAAGACAGGTTACCGTTACCGACAGCGCTTACCGTAAGACAGGTTCCGTCAACGGCAATACTGTCACCCGGCCTGGCTGATTCGTAAATACCTGCCTGAATGGTCAGCTTACTTCCCGAAAGGGTCTGCACCCTTCCGGTAGCCTCAATCAGTCCGGTAAACAACGCTGCCCTCCGTCAGAAAATCGGATCCTGACCGGCGGGATGAAATGTCGTCAAGTCTTATCGCATCTTTGATAGTGCCTATTCCCAGATGTTCGAAAGCCGGCTTTCCTTCTCCGCCCAGTATCACAGGAGAGGTAAAAATACTTACGGAGTTAACAAGTCGATTTCTCAGCAGGTACGTTGAAAGCGTGCTCCCGGCTTCGCAGAGTATTTCACCCAGACCCTCCGCGGCCGTTCTTCGAAACAGAAGAGAAAGATCGAATCCCGGACTTGAAGGATCGGGTGGGAATTCCCATATTTCCACTCCGGGCATCCCATCGAATTCGTTCAATCGAGCCTTTATGCCTTCAGGAACAGCGATAACAACTCTACCGGAAGCGTTGAAAATTTTCCGGGAATTTCCAAAATCACCGGTGGAAGAAACGACTATTCTCGCTGGCTGCCCGCCCGGGGGCACATCTTCATAGCGAACCGTTAATTCCGGGTCATCATCACGCAAGGTACCCGCTCCGGTCATTACGGCCTGAGCGGAAGCTCTCATTCCGTGTACCAGTTTTCGTGAAGCTTCACTGGTAATCCATTTACTGCTTCCGTCAGCTGAAGCTGTCCTTCCGTCAAGACTAAGCGCCATCTTGAGTGTTATCCAGCTCATCGAAGTCTCAAGGTAATGAATGTAAACGCGGTTCAGTGTCCGTGCTTCTTCGGAAAGAACACCCGTTTCAACATCGATACCGGACGATTCAAGCTGCCTTATCCCTTTGCCGTTCACTCTCGGGTCGGGGTCGGTCATGGCTATTACGACTCGGGAAATTCCTGCTTCTATAATCTGTTCCGTACATGGTCCCGTTTTTCCATAATGACAGCACGGCTCAAGTGTTACAACTATCGTACCTGCGTAAGAAGCTTCTCCTGCCGATGCAATGGCAACAACTTCTGCGTGAGGTTCCCCGTACTTCCGATGATACCCTTCTCCGACCTGATTTCCCGCGCTGTCCAGAATTACTGCTCCTACCATGGGATTGGGAAACGTGTTTCCCCTGCCGCCGAGCGCAAGTTTCAAAGCTTTCCTCATCGCCAGGATTTCAGCGTCGGAAACCATCAATCCCTCTGCAATTCGACAATATTCAACCTGCCTATGGCGGAGTTGACAACGTACTGTGATTCAAGGTCACCGGTCGCCAGAATGATATGAGTTCCATCCGCGACATACTGGCCGAAGGTCGGATCCATCTCAACCCATTCTCCAACCCAGATCATCGGCCACGCGTGATATCCGAATGAACCGTTCAGGTAAATAATACCGGCACATATTTTCGCCGGAAGCCCCGCAGCCCGCGCAAGGGCGACGGTGAGTATGGTGTGTTCGTTGCAGTCCCCCCTGAGGTTTTCCATTACGTCGACCGCGGAAGGAAGCGACACTGTGGGGGAATTTTCAACACTGATATCAACGAAAGACGAAATTCTCCTGGCGGCTTCCCATGAATCACTTGATCCATCCGTCAGGCCGGCTGCCTTTTCAACGATTACGGAGTCGTTACTCTGAATCATGGGTTCGGGCATGGTGTAAGCCGCAAGTTCTTCCGGAACTACCGGCGGGTACGGCGAAATATTCTCCGGAATTCCATTTTCTACTGTTACCGTACACCCCGAAGCAGTTTGAAGCGGTGGTATGTTCAGCTGGAACTGACTCCAGTCAATCTCCCCCTGCAGGACGAAAGTTCTTGTTTCTATGGCCCTGGGATTTGAAACAGGTGTGGAAGATACGGCGAACACATCGTAAAGATCCCGGCTTGCCGTAACTACTCCGCCCTGTTCCGGTGGGACCCTTGTCATGTCCATACCCAGGCCTTCCTCGAATTCTCTGATTATCTGGCCGTTGAAAACCCAGATGGTATTTCTGGTTCCCATCTGCGATAGAAGTATCCTGGCCGCGTTCAGTGTATCGCCCAACAGCACAACGTCCTCGAACCCATCACACACGGCTGAAGAGTTGAGAATCATCCCGCTGGCGGGATCAAAGGATCGGAAAGTCCGCTCCTGTCCCTCGGTCCAATCCATCGAGGCACATGCCAGGTCAGCCAGGACAGGCAGGTAATCACCCTCTATGGGGGTCGAATTCTCAATATCTCTACCCGCTGTGCCTATTCTTGTAATCAGAACAGAATCCTGTCTTGTTGCTCCAACGGAAATGTCTGCCGAGCCATCGGACATATACATATCCAGATGTCCGAGATTGTATTCCTTATCGGAAACGGCGGTCATTGTCATCTCGATATCTCTCCGGTTGCCCATCAGTATCATGTTCCAGCTGATAGTCTGCGTAATCAGCAGAGAATCCTCTCCCTTATCCTGAATCTGAAGTTCCATATACCCCACGTCATCACCCTGTATTGAAACAGCGAATTTCTGGATACCCGAGTCGGCGGCGGTAATGGACAGGCCGGCTTCGCGGGTTTCATCTCCGCACCCGCCGGCGATAACTGTAAATGCAAGAACCAAAACAGACGGAACGAGTAAACCGGATTTCATCTTATTCCCCCTACGAATTTTTCGATAGAGGCAGCTATTCTGCTGCCTGCATGGCCATCCCAGAGCGGTATTTCCGGTGGTTTTTCGGGCCGGTTCGCTATCTGACCGGCAACCGCCTCTCCCAGACCGGACACATCCGGGCAAAGAACATTCGTTCCCAGTTCCAGTGTAACCGGCCTCTCGGTACTTGTTCTTACGGTAACGCACGGTACTCCCAGTACACTCGTTTCCTCCTGAACACCACCGGAATCCGTTACAACAACCGATGCCTCAGCCTGTGCTCTTATAAATTCAAGGTAAGACATTGGTTTTGATATAGATACTCTTTCCGGAATACCGATGTTCCATTCCTCAAGGTTGCGCAGGGTTCTGGGATGTGCGGGAAATACCACACTGAAACCCTGAAGATTACCGAGTTCTTCCATAATACCGGCAAGCTTCACCGGATCGTCGACATTCGACGGCCTGTGAAGCGTAACCAGTACAAATGGATTGTCACATAACGGCTCCCCTTTGGACATTGCCACCGGCAGGAGCCTGAACAGGGTATCTATCATCGGATTCCCCACGAATTTTATCATTTCACTGCTTTTCCCCTCGGCAAGCAGGTTATTACGGGCTTCCGAACTTGTTATGAGAAGCAGTTCCGCAATCTGGTCGGTAAGAATCCTGTTTATCTCTTCAGGCATACTTCGGTCGAAGCTCCTGAGCCCGGCCTCAACATGTACCACGGGAATTCCGTACCTGACGGCCACGAGTGAACACGCAAGGGTTGAATTCACATCGCCCACGACTACGACAGCATCCGGTTTACGTTTCAGAATAACGTCTTCATAACGTTTCATAATGGTTGCCGTCTGTTCCGTGACGCTTGCCGAACCCACCTCCAGGTTCAGTTCAGGTCTGGGGAGTTCCAGCTCTTCAAAGAAACTCTGTGACATTATATGGTCGTAATGCTGCCCCGTATGAATGATCACCGCATCCAGAGCCGGTTCCAGGTTCCTTACTATCGGATCTATCTTCATGAAATTGGGCCTTGCCCCGCAGATTACATCAATCATTCTTTCTCCATGAATTCAGTGAGAACCGGTTTGTGTCAGTGATTCAATCTTGTCGATTCTCCTTCCGTGTCTTCCTCCGTCGAAACCTTCACTAAGGAAAACCGCGGCAATCTCCCTGGCCTGAAACGGGGCGGTGATTCCTCCTCCAAGTACCAGTACATTCGCGTTGTTATGATGCCTGGCGTAGTACGCCATCCGGGGAAACAGGCAAAGGGAAGCCCTGATTCCAGGGAACCTGTTGGCACTCATACTCATACCTATTCCCGAATTACATATAAGAATGCCTTTCCCGGCATTTCCTTTTAGAAGATACCTGCACAGATTACCCGCAAAGTCCGGATAATCAACCGAATCGGAAGAGTAAGCTCCAAGATCTTCTACCGTTAAACCCATATCTTCGGTAAGCCATCTAATAATATCGGTCTTCAGCGGAAAGCCGGCATGATCACTAGCGATAGCCAGCTTCATCAGTATCCGCCTTCAGCTCCGTAGTTCGCTACAACGGCTGAAAGTACTATAGAACAGAGTTTTGATTCCGCTGAATCGGCCCTGGAGGTAAGAACTACAGGATTGTTCGCTCCCATGATGACTGCTCCAAGTTCTCCCCCCGCGATGAAGATAAGAGTTTTGTAGAGAACGTTCGCTGCTTCGATATCCGGAAGAAGAACAATATCGGCATCGCCAGCGACAGGACTGGTAATTTTCTTTATCCTGCATGCTTCGGGTGAGACCGCCAGATCCATGGCGAGCGGAGCGTCGAAAATAATGTCGCCGAACTCACCGGTATCGGCAAGTTTCTTCATCCTGGCCGCTTCCATGGTACAGGGCATTTTCTCGTAAGGAACTTCTTTAGCGCATACGTACGTCGATTTAGGATGTTCGATTCCAAGAGACTTTGCGACTATCACCGCGTTCTTGAGCATGGCAACCTTCTGATCGAAATCGGGGGCGATATTCATGGCGGCATCCGTAATAATCAGCAGTTTATCGTAACCGGCAACATCGAAAGCGGCTACGTGGCTAAGTACTCCCGGACCTCTGATACCTTTTTCCCGATCAAGAATGGCGTGCAGGAAAGAGCTGGTGGCAACAAGACCTTTCATTATCACATCAGCCCGGCCGGAACGTACCATTTCAACACCTTTGGTAGATGCAGAATGATCATCCTCCGCATGGAGTATTTCAACTCCGTTAAGATCAAAACCAGCCTTCTCCGCGGCTTCGCGAATGCCTTTTTCAGGTCCGATAAGTAAAGCCTCCACCATATTCTCTTTAACGGCAGTGCCTATTGCACCCATGGTTTCAACTTCGTCCGCCCGTACGACAGCTATTCTCTTCGACGGAAGTTTCCTGGCGATCTTTTTCATTTCCTCGAGACTTCTGATAGGTTCCATTCATGCCCCCTGTTAAGAATGATCCGCATTTAATGGTATATAGTTTGAATATACAATGTGAATATAATTATACCCGCAGCTTCTGCAAGAACTGTTGACAAAAACCCTCTTTGAGATGAGATTCGGGAACACACTTCAATTGCGTTTCTGGTGTGTATCAAATAACCTGGCACCTGCGTTCAGCAAAAACGCAAACTTTATCTTTATCTCTGGAAAGAGGTGGTGTACATGAGACACATACCGGCATCAGAAGTCAGATCAACAATTGC
This sequence comes from uncultured bacterium, assembly GCA_964582075.1. Classification (GTDB taxonomy): domain Bacteria; phylum Fermentibacterota; class Fermentibacteria; order Fermentibacterales; family JCC-6; genus Aegiribacteria. The sequence continues at coordinate 16,046 of CAZOQQ010000011.1, forward strand.
CAATCACATGCTTGCTGATGGTTTTGACATAGTCCTTGATCTAAGAAAAAGTAAAGGAAGCACCATACACGATGCTGCTGACGGGAAGGATTATCTCGATCTGTTCAGCTTCTTCGCATCCGCCCCCCTCGGGATGAATCACCCTGCTCTGTGTACCGAAGAGTTCAGAAATTATCTTGCCGACGTAGCCATCAACAAACCCTCCAACTCCGATTTCTACACGGAAGAACTGGCGGCCTTTGTCGATACTTTCGCTGAAACGGTGGTTCCCGACAGCCACCCTTACCTTTTCTTCGTTTCAGGCGGGGCTCTCGCGGTTGAAAACGCCCTGAAAACTGCCTTCGACTGGAAGGTCAGACAGAATCTCAAGGCTGGAAGAGGTGAGATTGGCAAAAAAGTGATTCATTTCAGGAAAGCATTTCATGGTAGAACGGGGTACACACTTTCACTTACGAACACGGCCGATCCCAGGAAATACATGTACTTCCCCCTGTTTGACTGGCCACGCGTTGATGTTCCCCCCATCATCTTCCCGCTGGAGGAGAACCTGGACACGGTTATCGAGGCCGAAAAGAAGTCCCTGGCTCAGATCGATGACGCCATAGGCAAATACGGTCACGATATAGCCTGCATGATCATCGAGCCTGTACAGGGAGAGGGCGGCGATAACCATTTCAGACCTGAATTCCTTCAGCAGCTTCGCGAAAGGGCTGACAAACATGAATTCCTCCTTATCTTCGACGAAGTCCAGAGCGGCATGGGGCTTACCGGGGAATGGTGGGCCTGGCAATCCATCGGTGTTGAACCGGATATTTTCTGTTTCGGAAAGAAATCGCAGGTTTGCGGCATCGCTTCAAACAGGCGTGTCGACAGCGTCGAAGATAATGTATTTCATGAATCCAGCAGAATCAATTCAACCTGGGGCGGCAACCTGGTGGATATGGTAAGATGCGGCAAGTATCTTGAAGTAATGGTACAGGAAAACATTCTGGAAAACGTGCGTTCACGGGGTAAAACACTCCTCGAAGGTCTTGAAGGTCTTCAGAAGAAATATCCCAGGCAGATATCAAATGTGCGCGGCATGGGTCTCATGTGTGCTTTTGATCTTCCGGACACAGAAACCAGAAACAAAATGATAAACGGAATATTTAAAAACGGTGCCATTATTCTACCCAGCGGAGAAAAAAGCATAAGGTTCAGACCCCCGCTGAACATTACCGATGAAGAGATTCTCAAAGGCCTGGAGATCATTTCAACCTCGGCAGCAGAAATTCTCTAAGAGGAGCTTGATTGAACCTTATCACCAGTACGAAAGAGGATATCGGCCGTATAGCCGCCCAGCTGGCCAGAACCGGCTGGGCGGAAGCCAACGCCGGTAACATTTCAGTACTCCTGCCCGAGGGAGCCGACAGTTCAATATGGCACGAGGATGTAGTCTCGGATATCCTCCCTTCCCCTATACCCGAACTGGCTGGACGCACTTTTCTTGTTACATGCGCCGGAAGCAGGTTCAGAAAGCTGTCCACGGAACTTGATACGGAAATCATTCCCGTGCGGGTATCGTCGGACGGGATGAAGGTAATCAGGCCCGCATCCGGGAAAAAACCAACAAGCGAATTCAGTTCGCATCTTCTTGTTCTGGCGGAAACTGCCAGAAGAGGATGGGAAACCGCATCTCTTGTTCATACACATTCCACCCACATGATCGCGCTTTCATCCAGTGATCTCCCTGCTGAAATGCTTGAAGACGCCGTGAACAGATCACATCCGGAAATCGCGCTTCTGATGAAAAGGGGAGTACGTTTTCTTGATTACATGACTCCCGGAACATGGGAACTTGGCGAAGAAACCGCCAGAGCGTTCCGCGAAAGTGATTGCGTAATCTGGCGGAAGCATGGGATACTGGGACTTGGAAAAGACATCGACTCGGCGTGCGATGCTGTAGAAATCGTTGAGAAAGCCGCAAGGCTTCTCCTTCTTGAAAAATCCGCTTTTGGTAAATTCGTAGGGCTCAAGGACAGGGATTTTATCCGCGCCGGTAATACGGGCGAAAATCTATCGGATCCGGAATACGATAACCCCGATTCCCCCGTTCTCCCCGATCATCCTGTTACGGAGTAAGTCTTTTCACATCACGGGGAAACATTGTTGTAAGCCTTATGTTATCGATTCCCAGTATCTTTGCGGTTAATCTTTCCAGGCCGATGGCAAGCCCTCCATGGGGCGGCAGTCCGTATTTGTGGGCCTGAAGATAACTCCCGAAATCATCGGGATTAAGCCCGAAGGATTTCAACTTTTCAACCTGGGCATCGTAATTGTGTATCCGCTGGCCGCCGGTTGTCACTTCAAGGCCTCTGAACAGAAGATCAAAACTCAGGGTCGTGCCGGCCAGAGAAGGATCATCCATCGTATAAAAAGGTCTTTTTTCGGTTGGAAAATGTGTTACGAAAATAAATTCCGAATCCCATTTCTCTTTAGAGTAAACGCATAATATTTTTTCTTCCTCCGGATCAAGATCCGGCTCCGAAGTACAATCCTTCCCGCTGATTTCCAACGTGATCCGGTGCGCCTGCTCAAGGGTTACCGAGGGAATGGTTTCGTGAATGGCCGGAAGTTCGGCTTCAAGCAACCGAATTTCGTAGGCACAGTCCTTTTCTACCGCTTTAAGGCAGTTTCTGAGAACGGCTATCTCAACGGCCATGATTTCTTCAAAGCCGGTGATGAATCCCATTTCAAAATCCAGCGAGGTGTACTCATTGATATGTCTTGAAGTCTGGTGCGGTTCGGCTCTGAACACCGGTCCCACTTCAAAAACTCTTTCGTAAATTCCAACGCCCATCTGCTTGTAGAACTGGGGGGACTGGGCGAGAAAAGCTTCCCTGTCAAAGTATTTCACTTTGAAAATGTTAGCCCCGCCTTCAGCACCAACAGAACATATCTTCGGTGTACGGATCTCCGTGAAACCCATCTCTGTAAGACTGTTTCGGAAAGCCGACGCTATTGTCTCGGCAACCTTAAGCCTTGCCCGTTCGACCGGATGCCTCAGACTTAGCGGTCTCAGATCAAGGTTCGTATCAATATGAAGATCGAGTATCTTTTTTGTCATATCAACCGGGGGCTGCGCTGCGGGCAGGGAGATTATTTTTACGGTATCCACCTGCAGCTCCACAGTTGAAGGGTATATCGATACATCTTTTATACCCGCCTTTTTCAGTGTTCCACTTACTTCAACCGACTGCTCTACGTCCAGTTGATCAAGGATACTTTCGTTACCCTCGTTTCCCATTACGCACTGAAGAAGACCATCGTGACGCCGAAGAATAATGAATGCGCCCCACCCCAGCCTGCGGATTCTCTGAATCACGCCATGAAGAGTAACACTGTTTCCGTCCATGTTTTCAAGCTCTTCCGCCCCTATCAGTCCGTTCAGTCCTTTATCGCCAATACTCTTCATGGAATTCCTTTCAGATACTTTTCAACCTGGAACAGGTAATATACTGACTTGGATACCCGAAACACCTGATTTCACTCAACCGGTTTTCCGGTTTTGTAAACACGGATAAGTCTGTTGGGTGTTGATACAAAATGAGCCTGAAGCTGCATGGCCTCCTTTCGACACTGTCCTGCCAGCTCTTCAGCCTCTTCCATTTGCGGCTGAGCGGGCGCTATACTGATCTCCAGTTTCTTTATATCTCTCAGGTATTCAGCAATCTTCATCTGATAGTTGTACCTTGAACGCTCCCTTAATTTTTCAAGTTCAACCAGGCTGGGATGCTCAAGAACCTCTTCCTTTTCAAGCCTGAAACCTTCCCTTAATCTTGCAATGCTCTTCAGGATAAGTTTCAGTTTATCTACTACTTCCGGGTTGTTTATTTTCATATTCTTGGCAATCCAGCTTCAGTGAGTTAGTATTATCGGGATGTATGTAAGCATATTCAGATAGGAGAAGAATGTCAGATACTTTCACTATACTTGCGATTAACCCCGGTTCCACCTCCACAAAGATATCTGTTTTCCAGAGCGAAAGGGAAGTCTGGTCAACCACACTTACCCATTCGAATGAAGAACTTTCGAAATACGAGCATATTTTCGATCAGTACGATTTTCGAAAGGGAGTCATACTGAATGAACTGAACAAGGCCGGGTACAAAATCTCGGTCTTCGATGCCATAGTCGGCAGAGGTGGTGTTCTTTACCCGGTTGAAGGGGGGACGTATTCCACCGGTGACAGACTCATAGAAGATCTTCACAAAGGAGTACAGGGGGAGCATATCTCAAATCTCGGCGCCCCCATCGCCAGGGAGCTTTCCATCGTAGCAAACTGTCCCTCATTTATAGTCGATCCGGTTGTTGTTGATGAAATGGAACCGCTCGCACGGTTCTCCGGCCATCCTGCTCTTCCTAGACGATCGATCCTGCACGCGCTGAATCAGAAGGCTGTCGCAAGAAAGACTGCTGTAGACCTCGGGCGGGATTACCATGATCTCAACCTGATTGTTGTTCACCTGGGTGGCGGTATATCCGTAGGTGCTCATAAGAGAGGAAGAGTTATTGATGTAAATAACGCACTTAACGGCGACGGACCTTTTACTCCGGAACGATCCGGTGGTCTTCCCGTCGGTGACCTGGTTGAACTCTGCTTCAGCGGAAAGCGCACTCACGCTGAGATTAAGCGGATGATAAAAGGGGCGGGCGGCATAGTCGCCTACCTTGGAACCAACGACATGGTATTAGTCGAGAACGAGATAAAAAAAGGAAACAGCAGGTTCGAGCTTGTTTACGAGGCAATGGCTTATCAGATCTCAAAGGAAATCGCCGGCCTTTCAGCAGTTTTCGAGGGAAACGTTGACGCGATAGTGTTAACGGGAGGCATAGCCTACGATAAAAAATTCATCGGCTGGATTACCAGGCGCGTTGAATTCATAGCTGATGTGCTTGTATATCCCGGTGAAATGGAGATGGAAGCGCTGGCACTGGGTGCTCTCCGCGTTCTCCGGGGTGAGGAACAGGTTAAGGAATATAATCCTGAAAGAAAGGTTCCTGATGACTCACAGTAAATTCAACAATGAGAAGAAAATCTGGGAACAGAACGTATTGAATCCCGTTCTTGAAAAGTTCCCCGAAAGAAAGGACGTTTTCAAAACGGGCTCAGGAGATTCCGTTGAGAGGGTATATTTCCCGAAAGAACCTGGAGACGAATACCTTCAAAAAGCGGGTTTCCCCGGTGAGTTCCCCTATACGAGGGGCGTTCAGCCAACCATGTATCGCGGCCGTTTCTGGACGATGCGCCAGTACGCCGGATTCGGTAACGCAGAGGAATCGAACAGAAGGTACCGTTACCTGCTGGGACAGGGCCAGACCGGCCTTTCGGTAGCTTTCGATCTCCCAACTCAGATAGGGTACGATTCCAACCATCCTCTGTGCGCAGGAGAAGTAGGCAAGGTGGGAGTTGCGATTGACAGCCTTTCCGATATGGAAACCCTTTTCAACGACATCCCTCTGGACAGCGTTTCCACATCAATGACCATAAACGCTCCCGCGGTTGTATTGCTTGCAATGTACATAGCGGTGGCCGAAAAACAGTCAGTCCCGGCGGAAAAGCTCAGGGGCACTATTCAGAACGACATACTCAAGGAGTACATGGCGAGGGGAACTTACATATTTCCTCCCGTTCATTCGATGAGGCTGATAACGGACATTTTCAGTTTCTGTGAAAAGAACGTTCCAAAGTGGAACACTATAAGCATCTCTGGCTATCATATAAGGGAGGCCGGAAGTACAGCTTCACAGGAAGTAGCTTTTACTATTGCAGATGGAATAGCATACGTGAACGCGGCAAAACAGGCTGGCCTTATGGTAGATGATTTCGCGCCCAGAATAAGCTTTTTTTTCAACGCTCACAATGATCTCCTTGAAGAAGTAGCTAAGTTCCGGGCCGCGCGAAGGCTCTGGGCGGATATTATGAAAACAAGGTTCCGCGCGAAGAAAGCCAAAAGTATGATGCTCCGGTTCCACACGCAGACGGGTGGTTCCACACTTACCGCCCAGCAACCCGACAACAACATTATACGGGTAGCGATTCAGACTCTTGCAGCCGTACTGGGAGGCACTCAGAGCCTTCATACCAACAGCAGGGATGAAGCGCTTGCGCTCCCGACTGAAAAAGCTGTACAGATCGCTCTGCGTACCCAGCAGATAGTAGCCAACGAATCCGGTGTAACCAACACTGTTGATCCTCTCGCAGGCAGCTACTTCGTTGAGAAGTTAACGGACAGGATCGAAACCGAGGCCAGAGATTACATCAGCAGGATAGATTCTCTCGGTGGTATGGTTCAGGCAATAGAGGAAGGCTACCCTCAACGTAAAATTCAGGAATCGGCGTACGATTACCAGAGGGAAATCGAAAACTCCGAACGTATAATCGTAGGGGTTAACAGTTTCGTGGTTGACGAGGATCCGCCAACCGGGCTTCTGAAGGTTGATCCTTCGGTGGAGGAAGCTCAATTGGGAAAACTTAATAAAATTAAGCAAAACCGCGACAACGGTGCCGTAAGTGATAACCTTAAATCACTTGGCGAAGCAGCTGAAACGACTCAGAACCTGATGCCTTATATTCTCGACGCTGTGCGCTCTTACGCGACACTTGGAGAAATATGCGGCGTTCTTCGAAAGGAATTCGGCGAATATGTACCGAATACGGTACTTTGATTCGGCAAAATAATCTGAAGGGATCAATATTGAAATTGTTCAGCAAAGCATCAGTGGCATTTACCCTTTTCCTGACCCTTCTGGGCGGATGCTCAGGAAACGGACCGGACAAATCCACATGGCTTATCGTTGCAGGAGAAGATACAATTACGGTTGGTGACGTAGGCGAAGCCTGGCGCAGACTCGGCGATGACCAGCGGGAACTGTTCACTTCCAAGGACAACACGGTAGGTGAGTATATAGTAACATTCGGACGAAAAGTCCTTCTGCAGGATGAACTTGAACAAGCTGGTTACCTGACTGACGATCTTCTGATTTCATCCGGTAATTCATGGTTCAATCAAAAATGCAGCGAAGCAGCAAGAAAGTATCTTTTCAATCTGGAACTGGAAAACGTATCCGAAGACGATATCGACTTTTTCATTGAATATCTTGGCACAAGCGTTTTCTACACTTCAGATCCCGGCAGCGAAACAGAGGAAACGCTTGGACCGCTTCAGCTCTCTTTGCTGCCCGCTGAAATCGTCTACCTTTTCGATTCCCTTGGTGTTGGAGATACCGGATTATCCCGGAGCGGACTTGAATTAAGACTGGATTCCATTGTGACAGCGGATTCTGCTATCATTGCACAGACCCTTCAGGATACGGTTGCAATTCGAAGAAATGCCGCAAATGCAATAGCGAACGCAAGATTCATGGAAAGTGAAAATCAGCTAACCCGGTCACTCGAAAACGATATGGAAATCGATTCAACGGCACTGGAGCAGCTGACTCTTTATTACGCCGGAGAATCTGAATCCCCCTCGCCTGAAACCGTACTTCTGAGTTCGGACCTGGGCAACTTGACAGCTTCGGATATGATGAACGAAATGCTTTACTATCAGAATAATTATTCGATTGATCCCTCTGAACCCGGCTGGCTTTATATGTTCGTAAAATTCCTTAACAGTAATGCTTACTATAAAAATCTGCTCGAACGTGAATCTCCCGGGACTATCGATTCTCTTAGCCTTGAACTGGAAATGTATCTTCTGAACTCCGCGTCGGATAAATTTTACAGTGACAGGATTCAGTCACTTGTTGAGGTGACCAGGGCTGATATGCAGGAACTGTTCGATAATCTTGAGGAACCGCTGACAATTCCGGAAAAGAGGGTTCTGCAGGCTGTCTACATGGACAGTGATTCTTCGGCGGTGTACAACCGCCTGACAGATGAAGAAAAGGAACGGTTCCTTCTGCGGATGCCGGGTTTCATCTACCTCGCTGCCGACACGACTTACCCACAGATCACAAAACCCCTTCTGCCTAACGAGGTTCCCGGTTTCCACGGCGATGAAGTATTCATGATGGATCCTGCGGATACAACAACCTGGCTTGGACCTCTTGAACTTTACGGAGAATCGGAAGTATGCATGTTCAGACTTGTTGAAGTTCTTCCCGCACGGAACGCAACTTTCGATGAAGTCGAAGACCGGCTCCGCGTGATGACCAGAAATAAACTCGAGGAGCAGACCACGGTGCGGGTTATGCAGGAGCTGGAAGACAAATACGGCATGGTCATCAATGAAGATATCCTGGATAAACTTCCCGAGGATCCCGGCGCCTGGGCTGAATTGTAAATATCGAAAAGGGGATACGGCGAACCGTGTCCCCTTGTTTCTTCATCAAGCCAAAGAGCTCACCCGGAATATCCACCGGATACCTGTTGCCGGTTCCTGCAATTGGATGACCATGAGCCTTCCTCTTGAAATTGCGAAATAAATCGGAGTAAGATCCAATCAGGCACAAACAAAAGTCAGTATACTTTTGAACCATCTTCAATATATTTATCATACTTGATTGCAATATAATATATCACAAATGGCAATATGATATTGAAGTAGCTAATATCATATGTAGAATTAATTATTGCGTCGTAATATCCGTACCTGATATTTGAAATTGCAAACGATACGAAGACGGGTATTGAAAGAAATATCAGACTGTACTTAATCAGACTATCCAGTGATACCACCTTTTTTGAATAGAAAAATGGTATAATTATCAATATCAAACTAATGAATAAAGGTAATTGCCTGTTTTGCAATGTTAAAGGATTGTTATTTCTAAAGAAATCCATATCAGGACAGTTATGCAATACAATGAAACCCAGGATAAACATTGTAGATACTGAAATCAGAACGAATTTAAGTTTGATTTTTGCCGATGAATTATTGAAAGGCTTAAACAGCAACAATGTCATAGGTATTATTGAAACAATTCTTGTAAATAGTAAAAAACTGAAAATTCCTGCCGATAAGCCTCCTTTTTCCAGTTTATTATTTTGGTATTTCAAGTACCACAATGAGATAAAACTTAATATAATAATGAAATTACTAATCAAATCACTTTTTACATATACTTCCCAAAGATATGATATAGATAATATCAATAGTATTAAAGCGAGTAATTTTGCTTTAATATTATGTATTGACTTATATATAGTGAACGCGAATAACAAAAACGTGAATGATTGTAAAATACCTATATTACCGATATAATAAAAAGGCAAACCAATGATTATTAAGCCCGGGAGATTTGAACTCCTGCCATTCAAATGGTCTGCGGCTGAATATGGATATTGATTGTTAAGCAAAGCTGAAATAGACGTTTCCATTGCCGACCATCTGTCTACATTAACACTGTTTCCATCAATATGAATATTCAGGAAAACAGTAAACAGGAAAAACAAAACAACGATTAACAAATAAGCAATTTTCTGGGCCGGGTATCTTGATCTGATTTTGTTGAAAAGGTATAACAATACACTAATCGAAAATATGTATGCTATCATAACAACATATATATTAGTATAGTTTTGACGTATACCATATTTATATACAAATAATAAATTAATAAATATGTATATTCCTGGAAGAATCGATCCTTTAAGTATTTTCATAATTTCTAATGTATTATCATCGATTATAAAAGTTATACCGCTCTGGTTTTCGAACACATAATTCATTTTCTATTACAGAGGAAATAGTAACCGCCTCACCAGAAAGCGGTAATGAGTTATTTCGATTTTATTATGCAGCTTACAGTGAATCACAGTATCAGAATCAGTGTTAACGAAAAATACATATTTATACACCTGCAGCGTGTCAAGCCGGCTGTGCCTGGAGTACAATCAATGTTGCTTTCGAGTAATAAAACTGTACCAGCACGATATCGGGCTATATTATAATCACAATGAAATGTGAAGTTCGGATCAGGAAGAAGTACGTCGTTACCGTACTGACCCACGAGCCGGAAGACGAATCTGTTTCCATCGAGAGTACTGAATACTGGCAGGAGTTGGAAAAGAACCGCATCGGCAACTGGGGAGTGAAGATATTCCGAGAGCATCTGGATAATGGTTCAGCTGCCTGTATCAGAGGAGATTTCGGGTCGGGAATATTGCTCAATGCAAATGAACCTCCATGGAGACAGAA